>CAZTTF010000321.1:0-39738 GCA_964616365.1 uncultured Lewinella sp.
TGAGGCCGTAAAACAAAAGTTGCAGGCAGGAGAACATGCAAGCAAGACCTTGCTAGGGGTGGCAATGGAATGCGGGTTCAACAGTAAAGCTACTTTTAACCGGGCCTTTAGAAAACATACTTCAATATCCCCCAAGGAGTACCTAGAAGAGTTGAATTAGCATAAGCTTTGACAATGTGAGCCTAAGGACCCTTTACTGATTATCAATGTCTCTTAGTGAAGCTCCGGCAGGACCCTTCGGGTACGTACGATAGTACAACTCACCACCAATATCCGCTACTCATGCTGCCTCCGCCGGGTATTTCGATAGTGCTGTTATGTTCTCACCATCTGATTAGTCATGGTTTTAAACAGATCGGTTCAGAAGTATCCCAAAAAGAGAAAAGAGGACGAAATAGCTAAAAATGACGTCTCAAATCCTGATTTGCAGCGCCCGTAGAGATAAATCCCGGCACATTTGCCTCAAACAACCCCAATACATGAAACGATTACTCTTACTCACAGCGCTTCTCTTCTCGCTGACTATTGCTTCCCAATCCCCAATTAACCAGATAGATTCGATCGTCAACAGTAAAATAGGTGCAGATGATCCAGCTTTGTTTGTTGGCGTTATAAAAGACGGCGCCATCATTTACAAGCACATTAAGGGGCTTGCCAATTTACAACACCAGGTGCCTGCGAACGAAGACACCCGCTCCAACATCGCGTCCACCGCCAAACAGTTTACGGCGCTTATGATCCTGGATCTTGCGCAAAAAGGGAAATTGAACCTTGAGGATGATATCCGCAAGTATATCCCCGGTCTCTACCCTAAGGTTGAGGAAGCCATCAAGCTTCGCCATTTGCTCAACCATACGAGTGGCATTAACGACTATTGCGATCTGATGGGGATGCAACAAGATCCTTGGTGGCGAAGAGTAGGCCTCGATAATGAAGATGTGATTAAATTTACGATGCAACAAGAAGCATTGGCTTTTGCTCCCGGCTCAACGTATGAGTATAGCAATACGGGCTACAACCTGCTTGCCAAAGTTGTTGAAGTCACCGTAGAAAAGGATTTCCATAGCTACTCTGAGCAATTTTTCCAGGCGTTGGGCATGTTGCAAACGACCTTTTTGAAGAGCTACATGCAGGTTATTCCCAACCTGGCGTTACCATATTCTGACTGGGGTGACGGTGTTTACCAGCAGTTCCCGATGCTTACCAGCACATTCGGCGAAGGCTTTCTTTACACCACCCTGGATGATCAACTTCGGTTTGAGCAGTTATTACAAAACGCGGAAGAAGATGGCAACAAGTTGCTTCTTGCCAGTCAACGCCCTATTCCAAACAGCAAGCGCCAAACCTACGGTTTCGGACTGGAGCTCACGGATTGGAACAATCACCCCGCTGTTCACCACGCGGGAGGAACAGGGTCTTATGGTTCACAGGTAATCCGTTTCCCCGAAGAGCGATTGACTATCTTCGTAATGAGCAGTAATAGCCGTGTTTGGACTAGCGGGCTGGCCGATGAAATCGCCTTGACACTATTGCCTGCTAAAGAACAAGTGCTTGCCTATGATGCTAAACTAGAAGCTGTACCTCAGGAGCAACTAGAAAAACAATTCGTTGGTCAATACTATGACGTTTCCGATCAGTTAGTCCGCATCGTAGAGGAAGATGGCCAGCTCTATTGGAAAAGAGGTACCCAAAACGGTATCTCCATTAGTCAGGAAGGCGAAAATCTTTATCACACGAACTACGATGAGCAGCTAAAAATCGCCTTCTTCGGCAATGAGATAACTCTTTTCTACCCTTCCGGGAAAACCGTTTCTTATACCCGAATGGAGATTCCTCAGCCAAGCCAGGCAGATTATGAGGGATACGCCGGAGCCTACTACTCTGAGGCGCTCGACGTCCGCTTTGACATTACATGGGAAAAGGACGAGTTGATGATTACTATAGATGGTCGGCGGAAACGTGGCCCCTGGAGCATGAAGACGATCAACCGTGATGAATTCCACCTGAATGGATACATTTTCCGTGTGGAACGTGACCCTTTCGACCGTGTGGTTGGCATGTCTGTCTCTCTTAATCGGGCCCGTAACGTCAAATTTGTCAAAAAATCTAACCTGAAATTCCAACCTCAGATCGCCACCACCGATGGGTCAATTCAAGTAACAACAATCAATAGTAAAAAAGGGAACTCCTCCGACATCCTGCTCACGAAAAACTACCCCAACGGAAACGAAATGTGGTACCGCATTTTTGGTGGTAGCAGCTGGGACAAAGCCAGCTCTATAGTCGCCACCGAAGACGGCTACCTGATCGTCGGTTCTACCAGTTCCTACGGCGAAGGGAACTACGACATGTACGTCATCAAGACCGATAAAGCTGGTAAAAAACTATGGCAAAATACTTTTGGAGAAAAGATGAATGAGTACGGTTACACCGCTGAAGTGACTGAGAAGGGGTACCTGATCAAAGGCACTATCCAGCACTGTGAAAACGATGTCTTTGACTGCACAACAAATGTATGGATGGTCTACATCGACAAAGAAGGGAATGAATTGTCCCGCGAAGAAGGTGAGGTCATTCACAGTAAATAAAGGTTCCGAGATAAATACATGATAGGCCGCTACTCAGGAAGGAAACACATCAGCAACCGTCTTTCGGTCAGCGTTTGACCTCTGGGTAGCGGCCATTTTTCTTAAAAAAGGCGGCGTTTATAACGCAGCACCTCGTCCTCCCTCCAGGGCAATCCGATATTCCAACCATTAATCGATCGTACTTGTAGAGTAGTGTACTACAATTGAACTTCGAAGGCAATTGTCTCACGCTATTACCCAGCTCGTTATGATCAAAGGACTGTATGAAACCCACCTCTACGTAGAAAACCTTGAACGCTCGGCAGATTTCTATGCGAACATCCTGGGCTTAAAACAAGCCAGGTTTGATACCGAGCGGCGAGCTGCTTTCTTTTGGATGGGTGCTGAAAAACAGTCAATGCTTGGTTTATGGGAGAAGCCAAAGGAAGAAATCGACAAGCGCCACTTCGCCTTTGAGTGCGACCCCGAATGGGTAATTCATGAATCCGTAGCATTCTTAAAGGAGAAAGGCCTCCACTACTGGAATTTCCTGAATGAGCACAACGATCAGCCAATGGTCTTTTGCTGGATGCCGGCAGTATCTATTTACTTCACAGACCCCGATGGTCACTACCTCGAGTTCATTGGAATACTTCCCGGGCCAACAAAAGGTAGCGACGAGAAACGTGTAGTCACCTATCAGGAATGGTTAACGCTCACCCAATAACCAACTGGGCACGCTTGCAGAACGTCATCATGTATTCCAGCATAGCATATCGGAGTTGGGGCTCCACGCCTATCCGAGAAAGGTGCTAGTACCATCACCCCCTTACCGCAACCCTGCTAAAGCCATCCCCTACCCTTTCCAGTACCAGTTGGCAATGAATCCGTTCCTGTAATTGCGGAACGTGAGAGATCAGGCCAATGGTTTTGCCCTGGGCTTGCAACTGCTCGAGGGTTGTCATGGCCTGGTCTAGGGTCTTACCATCCAGGGTTCCAAATCCTTCATCGATGAATAATGACTGGATCAACTGCTTGCCGCTGGCAAGGTCGGAAAGGCCGAGTGCGAGCGCAAGGCTGATTAAAAAAGACTCTCCTCCGGAGAGCGTGGCCATCGTTCGGCGGTTGTCGTTTTGGTACTGATCAATGATAATCATCTCCAGCCGTTCGGGTGTTCCGGGCTCCGGCGCTTCGTACTCCATCCGGTAGCGGGGATTGATGTTCACCAAATGGTCATTGCCGATGGCAATGAGCTGTTGCAGGGTGATCGCCTGGGCGTAGGAACGGAACTTTTTACCATCAGCAGAGCCGATCAGGTCACTCAGTCGCTGCCAGCGGTCGGCTTCCCGCCGCAGGCCTGCAATGGCCTGCTGCTGACTGGCTACCTCCGCAATACGGGCGTCATCCTGCTTGATCTGTAGCTGTAGTGCGCCGATCAACTGGTCCGCCTCAGACACCCCAAACTCCTGCTGTGAACGCAATTGCTCCAGCGCCTCCCGGCCGGGAACCTCCTTTAGCATCGTTTCCGTCTCCGACACCTCTTGGGCCAGCTTTTTTGCCAGGGCTTCAGCAGTGGTACGTTGCTTGGTCAGCTCCTGCAGGCGCTGACGCAAAACGGCCATTTTAGCCTCAGGTAAAAGCGCCGCGCGGGCGGCGTCTACCGACAGACCATGTTCCCGTACTTTTTCCTCGAGTTGGGCCTCGAGTTGTTCTAAAGACTTAGCCTTTACCGCCTGGCGCTCGCGAATTTGTAGCTCCTGAGCTACCGTCACCGCCTGTTGGCCCTTAACGTCGACCTCTGCCTTCTCAGCTGTAGCCAGACCAGCGACAAGGTCCTCTTTTTTCCTGCGCAGCATTTCCCGGCACTGCTCTACCGTGCGCTCGCCGATTTCGGCCTTGATTTTTTGCTGCCTCGCAGCAATATTTGCTTCCGTAACTGCGACGACTTCTCCCACTGCTTTTCGTTCCTCCGCCAGCTCCTGCATCCGTGCCTGCGCTGCCGCAGCTTCTGTTTCCAGCGAAATTAAGCGGGGAAGCTGCGGCCGGAGGCCACGTAGACGTGCCTGCTCAGTCTCCATCCTCGCCTGTTCAGCCTTAAGCTTTGCCAAAGTTGTCTCCAGCGTGGCAATGTCCTCTTCGAGTTGCTCGACCGCCTGTGGCAACTGTGCTAACAGCTCTGTCACTAAAGCAGCCTTGGCATCATAGGCTCGTCGGACGATGTTTAGCTGTTCCTGAGCTGCTGTTAAGGCTCGCGCGAACTGTTCCTCTTGCTTGAGCGCCTGATTTACCTCGCGCTGCGCGCGCTCCAGAGCTGAGTCCGTTACCGGGACAAAACCTTCCAACGCCGGATGCTCCGTTGCTCCGCAAATCGGGCATGCTTCTCCCGGGGCAAGATTGGTCTTGTGTTCGCTCAGACTCGCGCTTAGCCGTAGGCTATTGTGCATCACTCGCCGGTCAGCCAGCTCTGTAGTCGCAGCAGCAGCAGCTTTCTCCGCTGCGGCAAATTCATCCGATACAACCTTAAGTTTGGTCTCGAGTGCTCCGCGCAGCTGTTCTTCCTGGCGGCAACGCTCCTGAAGCCGTTGTGCCTGAATCTGACGCAGCAGCGTCTCAATGTCACCTGCCTGCTGCCCGATTTTCACTTCCAATGATACCAGTTGTTCCGCCACCTCGGCGGGGGCCATACCGCCCAGTGCTTTCCGGATAGCAGCAATCTCTTTAGCCTTGTTGTCACTTTCCGTACGCTTTTCCTCTAGGCTCTTGTCAAGGCTTTTGGCCCGCTTTTGGTCGGAAGCAAGGTCGCGAAGCAATGCCGTCAATTCTCGCTCTAGCACAGCCACCGCCGCAAACTTTTGTTCTCGCCCCGGAAGCTTTTCGTAGAAGTTGTTCAACTTAGTCTGTGCCGTAGCCACCCCTTCCTGAGCTGCCGCAACGGCAGCAGTATGCTGTAGGAGTTGGGCTTCAGTCTGCGCCAATTCACCGGCGAGCTTACGGTTCTCTTCCTTGAGTCGTTGCTGCGCCACCAAATCCGGGGCAAGCGGCTGCAATGAAGCACTTAGTTTGAGGCGCTCCCGATCAGCGGTGAAGGCCTCCCAGGCTTTAGCTATTGTCGCTTGTTCAACCGTTGCTGCCTGTGCTTTCCGCTGCAGTTGCTCCAGCTGATCGTGTAGCCCAAGCTGTTGGACAGTTTGCTGTAGTTGTAATTTTAACGGAGCGACCTCCACCGTTTTGTCCTTTAGCTGCTGCTCCAGGCCTGCCCTGGTTTCAGCCTCCAGCGGAGGAGCGACGCTCAGGGCTTCCGTTGCCCGCTGCCACTCTTCCCTGGCTAACTTGGACCGGGTGAAAGCAGCTACACTGAGGTCTTTATATACCTCCGTACCGGTAATCTTTTCGAGGATGGCGGCTTTGTCTCCCGGATCTGACTTCAGGAAGCGGGCGAAGTCTCCCTGCGTGAGCATAACGCTCCGGACAAAGCGTTCGTAGTCAAGGCCCACAATCTCCTCCGTGCGCGCATCAACCTCGCGTTTCTTTGTTGCCAGGATATCCCACGCTTCCGTCTGCGGGTTCCAATGGCTGATTTCCCGACGGCTGGCGGTGAGGTCCCGGTCCGGGCGCTTGTGCGCGCGCTGGCGGTGCCAGACGTTTTTGTAGCGTCCTGTAGCCGTAGCATATTCTACTTCAGCCCGACACTCGCCCGTTCCATAGGTCATTACGCTTCCGGAGCCGTCCTTGCGGTCTTTTTCTGACTTGTTGCGTTCCGTCTGTCCGTACAGGGCAAGGGTTATGGCATCGAGGATGGTGGTTTTACCGGCGCCGGTGGGGCCGGTGATCGCATAGAGTTGGTGATCGGCCAGCGGGCTGGTCGTAAAATCAATTATTTGCTCACCACGCAACGAATTAAGGTTCAGGATGCCGATACGAAGTATTCTCATTGGGCATCGTTTTCGTCGGTCATCCAGTTGTACAAGGCCCGAAAATCCGCTACCAGTTCTTTGCGCTTTTCGTCCTCAGTTCCGGCGCTGGTCAGCAGGCGGGTAAATACATCTTCGGGATCAAGTTCATCCAGCTGACGGCGATCAGCAGGCGCGGCCGCAGGTGCCGGGCTAAGGCGTTCGGTAGAAATACGAACCAGCTCTAGTGGCAGTTTGTCCGCGCTGTCTTCAGTAACCTCTGCGATGCTGTCCAGCAAAGCTTGGCGGAGGTTAGGGATGCGCTCGTCGGTTTTTACTTTAACCTCCACCCAGGGTTGCAGTGCAGGCGGATCAGCCAGGTGGCGGGTGGCATGCGTACGCAGATCTTGCTGCACCGCTTCCAGCGTGCCGCTAACGCGGTGCAATGCACGGGCAAAGGGAAGCTCCAGCTTATGGCTGATTACTGGTTTGTCGGCTTCTCCCAACTCAACGATACGGACTGACCGGGGGCGCTGCCCCTCGACAAAAGTCAGGGGGATGAGACTCCCCGAATACCGTACATGATCATGCTCCCCGACCCGCTGGGCGCGGTGCACGTGGCCGAGGGCCACGTAGTCAAAACAAGCAGGAAATTCTCCGGCCTCAATATTATGCGTATCGGCCTGGTAAATGTGGGATTTCTTATCCTCAGCATCCGTTGCTCCGGAGGCGAACAAATGCCCGGTTGCCAGGATCGGTACCCTGGCATCAGAACGCAGCTTAGTCGCCACCGTAGCCACCTCCTGATAATGCTGGCGAATGCCAGCACGCAATGCTTCCAGGCGGGATTCAGCACTCTCGCCAAAACTGCTTTTGCGCACATCCCGCTCCCTGAGGTAAGGGACTGCTGCCACCAGCACTGCAGGAGCGTCGTCCTCCCCTACCTTGATTGCTATAACCTCCTCTTGCACCTGCGGCCGCGCCGAACCAATTACGTGCAGTTGCAGCGACTGCAACAGCCCCGACGGAGCGTCAAGCATGGAAGCTGAGTCGTGGTTCCCGCCCACAATAACCGCTGCTGCGCAGTCAGTTTTGATCAGCTTCCCCAGAAAATCATAGTACAACTCCCGAGCCTGGTTGCTGGGGTTCGTTACGTCAAACACATCTCCCGCCACGATCAGTAAGTCAATCCGCTCCGCCTTGATTGTTTCCAGCAACCAGGACAATGCCGCACGGTGTTCTTCGGTACGTTCACGGTCGTAAAGGCGGTGACCCAGATGCCAATCGGCAGTATGGAGAATGCGCATGAGAAATGATGTTTAAGCTCCTGCTTTCATTTCTGCAAAGCTACGCTTTCAACCAAGGAAATACATTACTCCTCCTCCCTTTCCATTTGATCTAAATCTTTGCGCAGGCCATCAGGTAATCCTTCCACATCCGTAAGTGAAAAGCCCGGACTGTCGTTCTCATCATGAGGTATAATACTTAGCTTGGCATTAGTTTCTAATACAATAGCGTAAATTTCCTTTAAGGACTTATGACCTTTTTCCCTCATCGCCGCATATACCTCAGCTTTTAGCACGCGTTCCCGTTCCATATTCTCTTGCAAAAAATCTCCATCGAAATACAATAACTGAGGAGTGCTTTTAATCAGAACTTGCATAAAATCGAAGTGCTTGACGGACCAGGTAAGCACCATTTGCAAGACTAAAAGGAGGAGGATGGTGAACCCTCCCTCAACAATAGAAATATCCTCGAGGATAATGGTAGAAGCCACAATGGACCCCATACCAACGGTTACTATCCAATCAAAACTGTTCATTTGTGAGGTCGACCGTTTGCCAATCACCCTCACGTAGAGGATCACCATAAAATATATAGCTGGTGCCTCAATAGCAATCTGGATTAAGTTATACCAATCTAATTCTGACCATACCTCCATAAAATAGGAGCAGCTCCATGAGCAGGTATGTTCTATAGATTAATGAAATATCCTCACTCTCCGTTAACAAATCTCATATGTTGCGTATTCCCCTGATAAAAAGCAGCATAATCTCCAAGGGGAATAATCTCCTTGTCATCAGTATCTCCCCGGTATTCGTAGGTGAATGCGACGAAAGTTCCCCCGTCATTGACTTTAGCTGTCACCTCTACCCGTTGGTATTCATCTTCGGGAGCTCCCGTAACGCTCTCATAGGCGTCCAGCATTTGTAATGTCATTTCCTCTGTCGCTGGCTCGAGCCGGTACAACTCTCCTTTGACGCGGCCTCCTCCTCCAGAGACAAAGCCCGGGTACATTCCCAGGTCGTATAAAGAACCAGCAACGGTGGCTTTTCCAATAAGCTGGGCCTTCCGGCGCAAGAATTTGCTCATGGAAGACGGGATACTCGTCAGCAAGGTGCCGTAAACGAAGATATACATAGTTTAAAGATATATGTCTAGAACGCATTAGAATTACCGGAGGTTGCTTTCTTGATTCAGCCCCTTAATCGTTACGGACTGACCGTTCACCGGCAAACTTCTTCCAACTACCGCACAGCCAGTCGATGAGTTCTTTTTTAAAAGTTGCCGGAGCTTCGGCAAATGGGACATGACCGGTTCCAGGCAAGGTTACAAGACGAGCATTGGGGAGCATCGCTGCATATTGCTGCTGGTGATTGTAAGGAATGACCGGATCCCGGTCACCAGCAACAACCAATACCGGGCAAGCAATGGTGCAGACTTCATCCAACAGGTTAATGGTAAGCAGAAAGCGTGCCCAGGCACGCTGCCCGGCAATAGGGTGATGACGGACGTCCTGGAATACCAGATCGATAGTAGCATCCAAAGCAGGATACGATAATAACTGCAGCCACCGACGAGCGTATGACACGGTAGCCATTTTATAGAAAATGCGGTGCCGCTGCAGCAGCCAGTAACCGGCATAGAAGAGCCCTTTCCGCAGGGTATTACCCTTTGCGATCCACTCAAGTGCGCCCTCCAGCCCGCGCGTTCTCCCAGCCATAAACCCACCCACAGAAACTACCGATAGTACGCGCTGTGGATATTTGGCCGCGTAATTGAGCGCGGCCAGTCCACCAACGGAATAGCCCACCAGGTGAAAACCGCCGGGCGGTAAAAAATCAGCTATCGCCTTATCAATAAGTTCTGCAAGCAGATTTTCGTCCAGAGCCCCGGAAAAATCAGCATAGTCGTAAGTACTCGGGTAGTGCAAAGGTAGGCTGATAGAATACCAGGATCGGCGGGTGGTAAGCTCAGGATACATCGCCGCTTCCCAAAAATGAACGCTTCCCGTGTAGCCGTGAATCCACACAACAGGCTCAGTATCAGGAGCGGGGTGCTCATGGGCGATCACTGCTAGTCTATGACCTTTATGTTTCCCGGAAAATTGTGTAAGTTTAGACAGCTTGACTTCGTTAGTGGTCCGGCTACAGACCGAAATCCAATTCCACGCGATAATACGTTGTTATCCGAACGAAATGCAGGGTTGAGAGGTTCTTTTCCTACATCTTAGCCCTCTTTTTTTAACCTAAACCAAGCGAATATGCAAATTACCATCCATCAGTCCGGAGACCTCCTTGAGAGCACCAAAGAGGTAATCAACGACAAGCTTACCAAGTTGGAAACCTTTTACGACCGTATCGAACGGGCGGACGTCCACATAAAAAGCGACGACGGTCAGGCCGCTAATGGCTATACCGTTCAGATTCGCCTCGCAGTTCCGGGTCCAGACCTCTTTGCAGAGCACACTGACCCCAGCATCAAGCGAGCGGTAGCAGATGTGGCCGAGGCGCTGCGCCGGCAAATCAAAAAGCATAAAGAAAAGATGAAGGAGCACTAAATCGCGCTTTTCATAACAATAACGGCCGCCCGCTTCCTTAATTGGAGGTGGGCGGTTGACGATTAACGGGTGTCGGTTGGCAGTTGTCCCGGGCAAGTTTACCTTTGTTGAAAATCACGAACCGATGTCCAACGCCCTCCGTCAAACAGATTTGACTTTTTCCCCTTCCGCTGATTTTTACCGTGGTAAAGTACGCGATGTTTATCGCCGGGGAGACCAGCTGCTGATGGTGGCCAGCGACCGGATCTCGGCCTTTGACCACGTATTGCCGCGTGCCATTCCACACAAAGGGCAAATCCTGAACCAGACGGCTATCCACTTTTTAGAAGCAACGCGGGACATATGCCCGAACTGGTTGGAGTTGAGTCCGGACCCCAACATTGCTATCGGGAAGGCCTGCGAAGCGATTCCGGTGGAGATGGTCATCAGGGGTTATGCCGTTGGGCATGCCTGGCGGACTTACAAAGCAGCGCAGGAAGCGGCGCAGCCGCCGGTGCTATGTGGTGTTGAAATGCCAGCAGGAATGCGGGAAGCTGATGCCTTCCCTGAGCCGATTATCACGCCGGCTACCAAAGCTGAAGAGGGCCACGACGAAGATATCAGCAGGGAGGAAATCCTGGCGCAAGGAATTGTTGCCCCCGATGTCTACGCTAAACTTGAGGACTACACCCGCCGCCTTTTTGCCCGTGGCACCGCCATGGCCGCGGAGCGCGGCCTAATCCTGGTCGACACCAAGTATGAGTTCGGACTCCTGAACGGAGAAGTATACCTCATCGATGAGATCCACACCCCGGACTCCAGCCGCTACTTCTACGCCGACGGCTACGCTGAGCGCCAGGCCAAAGGCGAGCGCCAGAAACAACTATCCAAAGAGTTCGTCCGGGAGTGGCTGATGGACAATGGCTTCCAGGGACTGGAAGGCCAAACCATGCCCGAAATGCCTGACGACTTCGTCAACCTCGTCACCAATCGCTACGTAGAACTCTACGAAAAGGTTACGGGCAAGGCTTTTACGCCGGCGGAGACCGGCGATATTGTGGGGCGGATTCGGGAGAACCTCGCGGAAACGGAATGGCAGGTGGCCTAGTACACTGTAAGCTTGGGCTAATAGTTATTCGATCACTAGCCTAAACGTACATTCTCTGCCAAACTGGGTTATCTTTATCAGATGTCCGGAAAGAAAGACAAAACAGTTAACGCAAATCCGCGTCCCGTTTACCTCGAAGACCTCTACGATCCACGAGGATTGGTTAGTAAGGTTTACTTCCGTTACCTGGGCTTGCTATTTGTGACGGCTCCCATTTTTGTCTTTTTTGGCGTTCCAGTATTACTGGCTCCAGGAACAGACGACGACGCCCCTCCTTTAGCTGATGATCCGGCCCAACAAGAGTTGGTTATTTATGGATACTACTTTGTTAGCATTATCCTGCTCTACATTTTAGTGATCATCTGCATCAATCGTCTTCGCATGGCCGGAAAAAGTGGATGGTGGTTGTTAGTGCCTGGTTATAATCTATGGCTGTTGTTTTGGGGGGAGGATGTTATGTAGAAGGTTCCTGTATTCTGAGGCTTTAAGTCGCTTTCCTTAGGATATGATTACTAAGGCTCCCAAGAGCATAGACAAGTGAGCTGAAGCACTGAATGTCTGCAGAAATTTGAGCCGCAGGCGAGGTGGAACCCGGGAGCGAAGCGGTGCAACACCCTCGGGCCGGAGCCCCTCGCCCGAGACTTTGCCCCATATCCTTACCTTGCACCCGCGACCGCGCCTAAGTAGTCAAGTAGTCAAGTAGTCAAGTAGTCAAAATATTTCCTTACTTGCATCCCTGCAACAACCGTAACCATAAGACTATTCAAATGAAGATTTTCTGCATTGGCCGCAATTATGCCGCCCACGCTGCTGAACTAGGCAATAAGGCTCCCGGAAAACCGCTGGTTTTCATGAAACCGCCAACTGCCATCCTGCCAAACAATAAGCCGTTTTACTACCCGGAGTACAGTCAGGACATTCACTTTGAATGTGAACTCGTCATCAAGATTGCCAAGAACGGCCGGCACGTGCAGCCACAGTTTGCCATGGACTATGTGGGCGCCATTGGCCTCGGGCTGGACCTTACGGCCCGCGACCTCCAGAGCGAACTTAAAGCTAAGGGACACCCGTGGGAGATCGCAAAGGGCTTCGACAACTCCGCCCCGCTAAGCCCTGACTTCTTCGCTCCGGAGGAGTTCACGGACCTTAATGATATAGAGTTCCGCCTCGAGAAAAATGGGGAGAAAGTCCAACACGGTCACAGCCGGAACATGATCTTTGACCTGACGACCCTCATTTGTTACGTCAGTCAGTTTTTCCGCCTGCAAAAAGGGGATTTGCTTTTTACCGGCACCCCCGAAGGGGTTGGCCCCATCATTCAGGGAGATGAACTGGTCGGCTACCTCAGCCTCAAAGACGGTGAACGGGAGATGTTCAGAACGCGGGTGAAGTAGGAAGAATAAGTAAATGCAGGCCTGCCGTGGAGGTAGACATGCGTTGCCTGACTAACTCTCTCCAATCCCCTACCCATTCCGGCTCAGCACGCCAGCCGGGATGGCGCGCGCAGCGCGCAGCGTCACCACACTCACCGCCAGCACCGTGATCACCAGTGTCAGGCCAGCTGCCGCCAGGAAAGTCCATGGCTCAATCGTGATTCGGTAAGCAAAGTTGGACAGCCACCGGTTGATCACGGACCAGGTCAGCGGAACTGCAATGAGCAAGGCAAGTAGTAAGGGGATGAGGTATTCCTTATTGTAGCGCAGCAGGATATCGAGCGTATCGGCCCCAAGAATTCGGCGGATACCAATCTCTCTTCGCCTTAAGGTCGTCAGGAATGCAGTCAGAGCAATCAGGCCAAGAGTGGCCGTCAGGAATGCTACCAGGCTGAAGTACGTGCTCAACGTGGCAATGCGGGACTCCTCTTCGTACAATTCCGACAGATTATCCTCGAGGAAGGCATGATTAAAAATCGGAGACATCTCCATGCGGTCGTAGACCGCACGCACTGCGTTGAGAACTTCTGAACGCTCCGCCCCAGCGTACCGCACATTGGCCCAGTAGACGTACCGAGGCTCCCGCGTTACCGTCATAAACATGGGGTCTACGCCCTGGCGCAGGCTAAACATATTGACATCTTTAAAGGTGCCGCCGATCACGTAGGGTAAGCCAACCTGACCAGTTTCCTCATCTACGTACTCAGGTTCCTGAAGGATCGTTTGTCCTACCAGCTCGCTTGGCTGCAGGTCGTACCGGTTCTGCAGCCTTTCGGCCAGGGTGGTATTGATCAGCACCAGTTGCCGGGGGGCAGATTCAGGATCTTCGACGTATTCAGGAATTGAAGTTTCAATCCCCAGTAACTCCAACGAACGGTAATCCAGGTAAATGTTGTTGGCATCGTCGAACACCTCGTCCCGGCCGCTCAGTTTATAAGTAAGCTGGTTATAAGGCTGCTGGCCCATGGGGTCGCCGGCACCAACGGCGGTTATTTGCGGCAAGTTCAGGAGCTCCTCCCGAAATGTGGAAAAACGTGCGCTGTCGGCGTTTACACTGACATACAGGACATTTTCCTGGTCGAACCCAAGGTCTTTGTCCTGCATGTATTTCAGCTGTCGATTCACGAAAAGGGTCAGGCTACACAGGCCGATCAGTAGGACAAACTGCCCGACGATGACCACCTTACGCAGCTGAAACCGCTGCTTGCCTTTTGGCTTAAGCTTGTGCTGAAACAGTCCCAGAATCCGTTTACGGGCCAGGAAGATCGCGGGATAAATCCCCGCAAGCAATCCAACCAACAGTGTACTTCCCCCAATTACCAGCCAGAGACCGGGGTTACGGAGCCCTGCTTCCGCGATTGCGGTGCCCATCAGTGCATCAAAGCGAGGCATGAGCAGCATCAGCAATAACAACACGGCCGGCAAAGTCAGTACGCTAAGCAACAGGGCCTCCAGAAGGAATTGTCCTGCAATCTGTCCGTCAGTAGCTCCGAATACCTTACGCATCCCGATTTCCCGGCTACGCCCCGTCGACATCGCCACCGAAAGATTGGTGTAATTACTGATGGTTAGCAACAACACGAGTAACGCAATGATGCCAATCACGTAGAGATAAGCGGGCTTACCCGGCGGCTTGAGTTCGTAGAGTAAATCAGAGTTTAGGTGAATATCCCGTAGCGGCTGCACAATTACGCCCCCAAACAATTCATCCGCCGCCAGCCGGGGATGGATTTGAGCAAAGTTGGCGTTGATTTTTTCGGTCAGCGAAGCCGGAGATGCTTCAGGGAAGGCATCCAGGTAAAACCTTGCGCCCCAATAACCGATACGCTCCCGATGTAAAGCGATGCTGAAATTGAAGTGGCTATTTGGTGCCGGGTCTGTAATAACCCCGACGATGGAGTAGTCTATCGTATCAATTCGTAGTGATTGCCCCACCAGGTCAGCAGTAGACCATTCCTCCCCAAAAAATCGTTTGGCTTCCCGTTCCGTGAGGGTGGCTGTATTCGGTGCGGCGGCAAAATCACCGGCACTACCGGTCAGAAAATTCCAGGCGAAGAAGTCAGCCATTTCCGCTGGTGTATTCGTGTGTAAAAGCTGCTCAGTTTCCAGTTTCCGGCCATTGAGCGCCACGATCTGGGGCTCGGGGAAGGTCTGAAACTGTGGAGCGGAGTTTATGCCGGGAATAGCTTTAAACGCTGTACTCATCTTCAGCTGATCTTCCTTACTCGTACCGAAATATTCCGGAAAACTGAGCATTGAATAGCCCTGTGAGCGCAAGTTCATCCCCACCCGATATTTGTGTTCTACTCCTGGTAAGGAAGCATCATAACTAGCTTCATAGTTGAGATACTGAACCGCCAGTACTGCCGTCACGATACCGACCACAAGACAGCAATAGTTAGCCAGATTATAAGCGGGGCGGGCACGCAGGATGCGAAGTCCGGTTTTCAAATAGCTGGGTAAAAGAAAGGCCAGCGCCGACCCCCGGCGCACTGATTTCTGGTGTTCTGCCACTGCTGAAGCAGGAGAAGCCCCTACTTTTTCGCGGGCCTTGGTAAATGCTTCGGCGGGGGCGAAGCCCTGCAGCAGATAAGCTTCGTAACGGTCATTCAGTCCGGCCTCCAACTCCTCCAAAAAGGCGGCGTCACTGCCGCCGCTGGCAATCAGGGCTTTCCGCCAGGCAGCGACGGCTGCCTCGTAATTAAAAGTAGACATCGGTATTAGCTTAGTCGGTGAATGATAAAGGATTGCCACCATCCTCCCATAGTCGGGAGAAGGTCTCAGTAACCCGGAGCCACTGGCGGCGATCTTCGGCTAATTGCTCCCTGCCCGTAGCAGTGATCTCGTAATATTTACGCTTCCGCCCCCCCTCTGTTTTCACCCAGTGAGAAGTAATCAATTGCTCGTTTTCCATCCGCTTCAGAACGGGATAGAGCATCGCGTCCGTCCATTCCAGCTCGCCGTCGGAAAGGCGTTCTACTTCGCGGATGATACGGTAGCCGTAGTTTTTTCCATGGGCCAGGATGGACATCACCAGGGGCTTAGTGGAGGCGGCAACGAGTGCTTTAGTGGGCATGTTTTATTACTTGTTGTTTACAGAAAATTTGTTCGTCTGGGAGTTATTGGGCGAGGTATTCGGCTTCAGTCATCAGTACTTTTCCGTCGAAGAGTTCGACGGTCCGGCTAGCAAACGCGGCGTCTTCAGGATCATGGGTAACCATGATGATGGTTGCTCCTTTATCGTGGAAGGCCTTTAGCTGGCGCATAACGGCCCGGCTGTTCTCGGAATCGAGGTTACCCGTAGGCTCATCGGCCAGGATGAGGGAAGGTTCGGTGACGATGGCGCGGGCTATCGCCACGCGCTGCTGCTGGCCTCCCGAGAGCTGGCGGGGGTAATGCCCAGCACGGTGGCCCATCTCCAGCTCGGCTAGGGCCGCGTTGACCCGTTCGCGGCGCTCCGCCGCCGGAACCTTAAGGTACACCAGGGGTAGTTCGACGTTCTCAAAAGCTGTCAGCTCGTCGATGAGGTTGAAGCTTTGGAAAATGAACCCCATGTGGGATTTGCGGAGCGCTGACTTTCCGCGGCGGGATAGCCCGCCAACATCCTGCCCCAGGAACCGGTAGGTGCCGCGGCTCGGCTCGTCAATCAGGCCGATGACGTTCAACAATGTAGATTTCCCACTTCCGGACGGGCCCATGATGGCAACGAATTCCCCGGAGGCGATTTCAAGGCTTAGTCCGTTAAGAGCCGCAGTTTCCAGCTCCGTGGTATAGTGTATTTTGTAAATGTCGTGTAATGCAACGACGGTAGTAGTGTTTGCCATTGGTCAGTTGATGATGAGTGTTTCGTAGGATTTGAAGTCGTCGTAGGCAGAGGTGATCACCCGGTCTCCGGGCTGCAAGCCTTCAAGGACTTCATGGTAGTCAGGATTGGCCCGGCCGAGGCGAACGGACGTTTTTTCAGCCCGGCCATCGGGCCGGAGTCGGTAGACCCAGTGGCCGCCCGTAGCGGCATAGAAATTCCCCGTAGCAAGAAGGACCGAAGGCATTGGCTCTCCGAAATACAGGCGCACGCGCCGGCTTTGCCCCTTGGTCCACGCGCGGGCACCCGCGGCCCCGCCATGATCCCCGGAAGCATTTCTAAAAGCCAGATCGACCCGAAAGCGCCCTCCTTCCACGGATGGGTACACCTTTATCACTTCCAGCTGCAACGAATCATCGCCCCCCAGTAACTGCCCCTGTTGACCGGGATAAATCCGGCTCAGGTAGAACTCGTCCGCCTCGGCCACCAGCACGGGCGCTGTCAGGGTATAGACTTCCCCAAGACGCTCACCAGTCGTAATTGCCTGACCGGCGCGGACGTTGAAGTCTGCAAGCCGGCCAGCGGCCGGTGCCAACACATAGCGCCGGTCCAGGATGGCCCGAACCCGGTCAAGGTTAGCCAGCAATCGTTTTTCGGAGGCTGCCAATTGGTTAAGCTGCAACTGTCGGACGATACTGTCCTGCCGATAAGCAGCGCGGAGCAGCTCTTGCCGCCGCTGCAGGTAAGCGTAGTCGTTCTCAGTAGGCTCAAAATTGCTCAGGGCAATAAGGGAGTCGGCCAGTAAGCCCGTAGCCCGCTGAAATTGCTTGGTCCGCAGACTAAGTTGGTAATCCGTAGCAATCAGGGCTTCCCGGCGCGCAAAGTCATTCTGGTCCAGTAAAAGCCTGGTCTGACGTTGGGCGTTCAGCTGCTCAATTAACGCTCCTTCCCGTTGCATCACTTCCAGCTCAAGATCAGCATTGGAGATAAAGAGTAAGGTATCTCCTTTCAGCACTTGCTGCCCCGACTCCACAAAAATCGTTTCGATATTGCCCGCAACCCGGCTGTCGAGAAAGTAACTTTCCCCAGGCTCCACCCGTGCCGTAAGATTGATGTACTCAAAGAATTCATCATCAGTCACCGTCTTTACCGTTAGCGTATTCTGCGCCACCCGAACGCCCGGCGGCCTGCCGTAAAAATATCCCCCCAGCACCGCGCTAAGCAGTAAACCGCTCAGCAGGTAATAGTAGCCCTTGGCGCGTGTTCGATTTCTTGTCTTATCCATAAGCCTAACATCATTAGGTATGCAAACCTAATACTATTAGGTATAATTTGGTTTACTTTCTCCCACCTTTCCTATTTTAAAGTTGTCCGATTTCCCGCATGACTGATTGGAGTCTTCCTGACTATGCGACCTCAACCCCGTTACTTAAGGTGGTTTTCTGAGAAAAACCGTTCGCCGGGCAACCTTGGCTGTGGTAGGCTTGTTTACACCTATGAAGGTCCGCACTACCCAAGCGGAGCCCCAACGGGGGCGTACCGGAATCGACAGGGAAGTAAGCTTTGTAGTAAGCACGCCGGAGCATGATTGGTTACTCCGCAAAAAATAACGATCTATCTCTAGTTGGCACTCCCAGCTACGCTATGGCTGCCTAATTCAGTTTAGGTTACCTAGCTTCCATAGGCCGCATGGTTGAGGCTCCATACACATCACGCCGCCTTCACCCTTTGGAGATCGCCCGCTGCCCTGGTCTGAGCAGTGGGTTAAATAAAGGACCTAAGGTGTGGACACGAGAGGGTGACCGATCTCCCCCATGCCCGACAATTTGAATGGCCACTAAGCGTGTAGAAAGCTGCCTTGCGCTTTCGCTGGACGCGAGTTCGACTCTCGCCGCCTCCACTTTTGAATCTTCTGCAGAGAATATTCAACGGGTTTAAGCCCCGGTTTCCTCCCTTGGAAGCCGGGGCTTTTTTGTGACGGGAACACAATCCGTTTTGCTGCGTTACATCAGCAAATTAGAAACATAATGAGACTTCTTTCCATTTTCACCCTTCTCTTACTTTTAGCTGCCTGCGGACAACCAAGTGATCCCGAAGATGTAGGTGAACGTCAGGACAAGGACGAGCTGGCGGAAGCAACCCCTGCTCCAACTCCACCAATAGAAGAAGTGCTTGAGGGAGTAGAGACTGACGAAAACGGCCGGCCTGTCCTGAAGCTCAATCCGGTTTATCATGGCTCCTTGGTCATCGAGTACAATGGCAAAACAATTTACGTCGACCCGCACGGTGGAGCAGAACGCTACGCAACATTCAGCAACCCTGACCTTGTACTTATCACCCACACCCACGGTGACCATATGGACCTGGAGACCCTGCAGGGACTCAATTTGGAGGCAGCCGTAGCAACCGGGCCGGAAAGTGTCATCGAGGCCCTTCCAGCCGACGTTTTCAGTGCATACAATACTGTGGCCAACGGGGAAACAACGATGTTTGGAGGAACCAGGATTGAGGCGGTACCCGCCTATAATCCGCCCAGCTCGGGTAAGTTTTTCCACCCCCAGGGTAAATTCAACGGCTACATCCTCACCTTTGGCGAGCAAAGGGTTTACGTAGCGGGGGATACCGGTTTGATCCCGGAAATGAAAAACTTCTCGGACATCGACTATGCCTTTGTCCCCATGAACCAACCGTATACCATGACAATTGAGCAGGCGGCGCAAGCCATCGCAGACATCAAGCCTGCCGTCGTTTACCCCTACCACTACCGGAATCAAGGAGGCTCCTACAGTGATATAAAAGCTTTCGAGGCCATGGTGAACGAGCAAACACCAGATACGGAGGTCCGCCGCGAAGAGTGGTATAACTAGTACACAGTAACTTAAGATATTGGTCAGGGTGATATCCTGCCGGGGTTACCTGCCGGGATATTACCTTGTGCGCTATGCCACAAATCACCTTTCAGGATCAAGTCTTCTCCTTCCCGGCATCTGCCGTAGGGGGGACGCAGCAGGCGCCGCGCCTCAAGCCGGCCGATGAGTTACTATTGGATTGGCTAGCCGACCAGGAGGAAGCTCCGCTGGCGATCTACCACGATCGGGAGGGGGTACTTTCCACTTGTTGCTATCAACGCGACCGGCACTTTATTTCAGACAATGTCAACCACAACCAGGCGGCACTGGAGCACTTACTACACGTCCCCTACCCCGGCAGGAGTCTGCCAACCGTAGTTGACCCCCTGCAGCCGCTGGCTGCAGACCGGGAATTGGTGGTGATGCAGGTGCCGAAGTTGCCGGATTTGTTTGAGCTTTACCTCGCAGGAATTGCGGCAACTGCTAGTCCGGGCCGCCGCGTAGCCGCGGCCTTTCAGACCCGGCACTTCACCCCGAAACTGCTGGAGATTGCCGGACGCTACGCAAAGGATATGCAACAGAGTCGGGCCTACAAAAAGGCCCGGTTGTTGTTCTTGAATGACCTCACACCGGGCAAAATTCCGGAAGAACTGTACCACCAGCTGTCATTTAATCAGAGGACTTACTATCAGTATTATGGTGTTTTCTCCGCCAACCACATAGATTACGCCACGCAGTTCTTGTTGGAGGAATGGTCAGCCAACCACCTGCTTTTAGACCTCCCGGCACCTGCCAGTATGCTGGATATCGGATGCGGTAACGGGGTCATCATTGACCAGCTCGCTCAGCGCTATCCCAAGGCTCAGCTATTGGCCTCAGATGTTTCTCAGGTTGCCGTGAGTTCCACGGCTCAAAACAATCCCTACGTAACAGTTCACCGTACTGCAAACCTGCGGTTTGCGCCGCCGCAGAGCATCGACCTGATCGTCACTAACCCTCCCTTCCACGACGGCCATCGCAATGCCATCGGTCCGACCTTACAGTTGTTCCGTGAGGCTAAAGAAACGCTAAGCCCAACGGGGCACCTCGTTATTGTAGCCAACCGCCACCTCAACTACGCTACCAAGCTGGATGAATTGTTTGGCGAAGTGATCGAAGTGGCTACGAATAAAAAGTTCGTCATCTATCGTTGCAGACAGGAATAAGCAACGTTCGATAAGTGCGCGGCCGCAGGTGCAACGTAGGTTGTTTTAAGCAGTAGTTTTATGAACTTGCTCTTTGCGGTCGACTATCTTTCTTGTGGTGCTATCATGGCGCTTCGCAGGCCTTACCATTGGACCTGCGTCCACGCCCGATTACTTTACGCTCCTGCCTGAACTTCAGCCCCTTGCTATAGCTATAAAATAAACGAACCATGAACCCCTGGAAAACCATCAAAGTCGCCACTGCCTACGAGAATCCCTGGATCAGGGTAGAACACCATGATGTGATCACGCCCGGAGGAAGTCCCGGCATTTACGGCGTGGTGAGGTTCAAAAACCACGCCATTGGCATTGTTCCGATTGACGACGAAGCGCATACCTGGCTGGTGGGTCAGTTTCGCTACACGCTGGGGACTTACGAGTGGGAGATCCCCGAAGGCGGCTGTCCGGTAGGAACCGATCCGCTGGCTACTGCCCAGCGAGAGCTAAAAGAAGAGACAGGCCTGGTAGCCAGTCAGTGGGAGGAGATTATGACGTTTCACCTCAGTAACTCAGTCACCAATGAGTACGGCGTTGCCTACATTGCCCGGGGACTCCACCAGGAAGCGCCAGAACCCGAGGATACTGAGGATCTGCAAGTGCGACGCCTCCCGCTTAAGGAGGCGATCGACATGACGCTGGATGGACGCATCAAGGACGCGCTGAGCATTATGGCACTTCAGCGTGTGGCCCTGCAGTTACAGGGCGAGATGGAGTAACATAGCCTTAAAAACACCTCGGCGAAGGGCCAGATATGCTCTCGCTGACTATTTTTTTGAACCTGCTACAACGGAATATTCTAGTTCACTTACTTGATAAGATTGCTTTGAAACAGGCCGAGAAACCACTACTACATCAAAAAATCCTAAGGTAGATTGGGGCAAGACGTCACGGCAACCATGCAGCGAAACGCTCCATTAAGCACATCATATTCAGGCAGGTAATCCGTCCGACAAAAACTTTTTTCAAAATAATTATCTGTTTGCTTAGGGGGAGGCAGCTATTTCAGGGTCATATAGGTACAGAGAGCAAGAAAGAGCGGGTAAAAAGCCCCCTAAACGAAATTCTATTCTCCGTGTCTTGTTAATATAAGTTAGACTATCATGAATACTGCTGCGAAAATCACACTCCTGGAACAATTTGACTTATTCGATGCCCTGACGGATCAGGAAAAGCTTCGTCTCAGCGAAGCGATGGAGCTGCGAAAGAAGCCCCGGTACTCAGTCATTTACCAACCGGGTGAAGCCAGTGAGCACATTTACCTGCTCTGCAAAGGGGCCGTTAAGATCAGTACCCACAGCCGTGATGGTAAAGAGGTGATCAAGCAACTGATTCACCCCGAAGCAATTTTCGGAGAGTTGGCGCTTGTTGGGGAATCCATCCGTAACGAGACGGCCCAGTCCCTCAAAGAAGAAGTACAGTACTATACTATTCGTACGGTGGACTTCCAGCGGATTCTTTCCCAGAACCCAACGCTTAGTCAGCGGGTACTCCACCTGTTTGGCCAGCGGATGATGGCTGCGGAGAACAAACTGGAGAACCTCATCTTTAAAGATGCGCGTAGCCGCATCGTCAACTTCCTCTATGAAGTGGTTGCCGAGCGCGGCCGTCGGGTTGGATACGAGATGCTACTCAAGCACAGCCTCACGCATCAGGATATTGCCAACATCACTTGCACCAGCCGTCAGACAGTTACCCTAGTGCTGAACGAACTGCGCAAAGAGAATCTGATTTACTTCAACCGTGGTCGCATTCTCGTGCGTGATATGGAAACGCTGCGCAGTAGCGCAGCGTAATGCCTGAATAAAGTCTCCCTCAACCCCTCCAATAGAAACCGACACCTTAATCCCTGGCATATTTGAGAACTCCTCACGGAGCATTTTTTGAACGTTATTGCAGCGCCCCACAGAGATCTTCTCAGCGGGGCGTTGTCATGTTCGGGCCAGCATACATAGTACTCCCCGCGCTATTGTGTTCTTCTTTTCTGATAACTGAAGCCACAAATAGTAGTTTTGCGGCGTTATTCATTTACGATCTCTCCAAGGCTAGACGTACGGCCTATCCGAACGCTAACTTCCGGATACGTTCAATTGAATCCTTCTTATGCATTTCAAGTTTCGACTTTGCCTACTGCTTAGCCTGCCCGTTTTGTTCACGGCCTGCTATTCTTTCAAAGGGATTTCCATTCCAGAAGGCGTCGAGAAAGCCTACGTTCCACTCTTTGTTGACAACGCCATCGGTGCTCCGCCCACCCTGTATATTGATGTAACGGAACGCTTGCGGGATAAGGTGCGGGACGAAGCCCGCCTCATCATTACTGACGACAGCCCCGACATTCAAATTACAGGTACGCTGGTCGACTTCCGGGTAACCGCTGAAGCGGCAGCCCCTGGCAATGAGACCGCAGCATTCTCCCGGCTTAACCGCCTGACGATCGTTGTCGCCATCGAATACAAGAACCTCCGGGACCCCGACGATGAAGGCTGGAAGCAAAATTTCTCTGACGTCTTCAACTTTCCCGGTGAAACGCCCCTGGCATCTGTACAGGATGAGGCGATTGACGAGATCCTGGAACTGATAAACGAGAAAATATTTAACAAGGCCTTCGCTGAAGACTGGTAGCCAATTACGCTACTAAAAAACCCCAACCAGTAGGAACTGATTGGGGTTTTTCTATTTACTGAAGCAAAAGGGAGAAGTTATTCTTCTTCCACCTTAGTAAGGTCTACATCAGGCTTTTTGGGGCCTTTCTTTTTTGACTTAACAGCTTCTCCTTTCTTGCGCTTCTTAGGGGCGATCATGACGTTCATCCGACGCTTCTCCATCTTCGGCATGGCCTCAGCGGTACCGACGTCCTCAAGTTCTTTCATGAAACGCAGCAGTAGCAGCTCTCCGCGATCTTTGAATACGATTGAGCGTCCACGGAAGTGAACGTATGCTTTTACTTTAGCACCGTCTTCAAGAAATTCCCGGGCGTGGCGGAGTTTGAATTCGAAGTCGTGGTCGCCCATATTGGGGCCAAAGCGGACTTCTTTGACTACGGTCTTAACCGTCTTGGCCTTCATTTCCTTTTCGCGCTGCTTTTGCTGGTAAAGGAACTTCTTGTAGTCAATAATTTTTACGACGGGAGGAGCCGCGTTTGGGCTGATCTCAACGAGATCAAGCTCAGCGTTTCTGGCCCACTGTTTTACCTGGCGGGTCTCGTACACCTCACCAGGTGAGATGTTGGCATCCAGTTCTGCTGCAATATCAGCAACGTTATCGCCGACCAAACGTACGGACGGAACACGGATCATGTCATTGATCCGGTGTTTGGGTGCAGTATCTTCTCTGCGAAAATTGCGTTTCCGGCCGCCGCCTCCTCTTCTTCTACCCAAGTATGGTTGAATTTTATGAAAAAAAATGAAAGCCCCCCGTTTTGGATGTAGGGCAGCTTATAGATAAAGTCTTATTTATAAAGCAATTAGGAACACATTAGTTCCAACAGGCTTTTGGAATGTTGTAAAAATAGGCGGAACCGGAGACATTTTCTCCGGTTCCGCCATATTTAGTCATAATCATTAAGGATACTATTCCTCAACATCTGAGCTCACGGCAGCTTCCTGCGTGATTTCAAGACCATCTTCATCCTTGTTAAGTACTGCTACCAGGTGGGCGCCGCCTTCAGGATTACTGTTGAGGATGTAGTCTGCCAGCGGATCTTCGATATACTTCTGGATGGCACGGTGCAACGGACGCGCACCGAACTGAGGATCGAATCCTTTCTCCGCCACAAACTTCTTGGCAGCGTCATCGAGCGTGAGGTTAAACTCAAGTCCGTCAAGGCGCTTGTAGAGGTCAGCCAGCGCGATATCGATGATCTTGAAGATGTTATCCTGATCAAGGCTATTGAAGATAACTACGTCATCAATCCGGTTAAGGAATTCGGGGGAGAACGTACGCTTCAACGCATTATTGATCACAGCTTTACTGTTTTCCTCGGCGTTTTCCGTGCGGGCTTTAGTAGCAAAACCTACACCCTGCCCGAAGTCTTTCAGCTGGCGGACCCCAATATTTGAGGTCATGATAATCATGGTGTTCTTGAAGTTCACCTTACGCCCCATACCATCAGTTAACTGACCATCGTCCAGAACTTGCAGCAGGATGTTGTAAACATCCGGGTGGGCCTTTTCGATCTCATCCAACAGGATAACACTGTAAGGCTTACGGCGTACCTTTTCGGTAAGCTGTCCTCCTTCCTCGTAGCCAACGTATCCGGGAGGCGCCCCGATCAAACGGCTAACGCTGAACTTCTCCATGTACTCAGACATGTCAATCCGGATCAAGCTGTCTTCGCTATCGAAAATATACTTGGCCAAAACCTTCGCTAGCTCCGTCTTACCCACCCCTGTGGGGCCAAGGAAGATGAATGTACCGATTGGCTTACTGGGGTCCTTAAGTCCAACTCGATTACGCTGAATAGCTTTTGTAACCTTCTCGATGGCGCTGTCCTGACCAATAACGGCTCCTTTGAGGTCCTCAGCCATTCCAACGAGCTTCTTGCTCTCGTTCTGCGCTACCCGACGCACGGGAATTCCCGTCATCATGGAAACAACTTCAGCAATGTCTTCCTCACCAACGGGATAGCGTTTGGTCTTGGACTCTTCCTCCCAGGCAACCTTAGCCTCCTCGAGGGAACGCTGGAGCTTACTCTCCTGGTCACGCAGGTCAGCAGCCTTTTCGTATTGCTGGTTTTTCACCGCAGCATTCTTCTGCTCACGGACTTCCTCAATTTTAGCTTCCGCCTCCTCGATGCTGGGAGGTACGGTAATATTCTTGAGGTGGGTACGCGCGCCGACCTCGTCGAGTACGTCAATAGCCTTGTCCGGAAGGAACCGATCGGTGATATAACGATCAGAAAGCTTCACACAAGCCTCGATAGCGTCATCGGAGTAATCCACATTATGGAACTCTTCGTACTTCGGCTTGATGTTGTTAAGAATATGGATTGCCTCTTCGGGGCTTGGTGGATTCACCAGCACCTTCTGGAAACGACGATCCAGGGCACCATCTTTTTCAATGTGCTGGCGGTACTCATCCAGGGTTGAAGCACCGATACATTGGAGTTCACCTCTTGCGAGGGCTGGCTTAAAGATGTTACTGGCATCCAGAGAGCCCGTGGCGCCGCCGGCGCCAACAATTGTGTGAATCTCATCGATAAACAAGATCACATCGCGGCTCTTTTCCAGCTCGGTCATGATCGCCTTCATCCGCTCTTCAAACTGTCCGCGGTACTTGGTGCCGGCAACGAGTGCGGCCAGGTCAAGCATCACGATACGCTTGTCAAAAAGCGTACGGGAAACCTTTTTCTCCTTGATGCGGAGGGCAAGTCCCTCAACGATGGCTGTTTTACCAACCCCCGGTTCACCGATCAGGATAGGATTGTTCTTTTTACGGCGGCTCAGGATTTGGCTTACACGCTCAATCTCGTTTTCCCGGCCAATGATCGGATCGAGTTTACTCTCTTCAGCAAGGGCTGTAATATCCCGGCCGAAGTTGTCTAATACAGGAGTACGGCTCTTGTTGGAACCTTTGCCACGGCCTTGAGCGCCGCCGCCGCCGCCCTGGAAGCCACGTCCCTGATCATCTCCGTCATCGTACTGATCGTCATCAGAGGGAGATTGTGCGAGGGGAAGATCTGCTTCTTCGGTAAAGTCTTTTTCGTCTTTCACGTAATCGAGTTCAGCTTTATAAATTTCATATTCTACTTCAAACTGTCGCAGGATCTTTGCAGCAGGCAACTCTTTGTTACGTAGAATAGACAGAATTAGATGTTCGGGGCTAACAACCGTTGTTTTCAAAGCTTTTGCTTCGAGGAAAGTTACCTTAAGCACACGGTCGGCCTTATCATTTAGGGGTAACTGAGAGATAGTATGCCCACTGGATTGACCACCATTACGATGGATATTCTCCCGAATGGTATCCCGCAAAGCTTCAATATCAACCGACAGGTTTTTCAACACCCGGTTGGCGAGGGTATCAGGCAGGCTTAGTACTCCAAGCAATAAATGCTCAGGGCCAACGTAGCCGTGTCCCATTTTCTCAGCTTCAATCTTCCCGCGGGCCATGGCCTTCTTTATTTCGGGATTGAATTCTCTTTGGCTTGGATTCATTGTAAATATTTTCGTTCGATAGAAATGCACACACTTGAACAGCGTTCTCACTTTTGACTTACCGTTAGTAAGTGAAGCGCTGCAAACTGTCCAGCACCCCAAAACCTTCGGAGTGCAAGTAAAGGGTATTAGAGCAATGATTCCAACACCTTACAATTTAAATAACAAGGGGAAGAACCGTGCCACTCCGAAACTACTGACAAAAAATCCTGACATTTCGCCTGAAAACCGTCACATTGTTCGGCAGGAGCCTTACTTTACCCATAGAAAACAACCCATTCTTAAATTAGTTGGTCGGTAAACTAACGAAATCGCTAACGAACACCAGGCGGCATATGTCTGCTACCGACAAGGCACAGTTTTTGTTGCTTCAAAAAAACTACCTTTGCCGCAAAATATAAAAGCATGAAATTCAGCATTGACAAGCAGGAACGGTACAGCCTGATCAAGCCCCAGGAAGAAAACCTGAATTCTGCCGTGGCTCCTCAGCTTAAGTCTGAGTTTGTCATTCTCGCCAATGAAGGCATCAACAACCTCATCCTTGACCTCAGCGAAGTCAAGTACGTAGATAGCTCTGGCCTTAGTGCCATCCTGACCGCCCGCCGCTTATGGACCAACCTCGGCACCTTCGTGGTTACCGGTGTAGACCACCCGGCGGTAAAGCGTTTGGTTGAAATTTCTAAAGTAGACTCTGTGCTGACGATCATTCCAACGGTCACTGAATCCAGCGATTTCATTATGATGGAAGAGTTGCAGCGCGACCTACAAAATGAAGGAGAGGAGGGTTAGCCTTTCCCCCCGTACTTAAAGTCAGGTAATGCTAACCTCATGCCCTTTGGTTAGCATACATTATCAGGTGAAACAGGAGGCTGATTGCCCTAAACGGTAGCAGCCTCCTGCAACTTATAGCGTTTTGAGCCTATTACTTGAGGCAGCTCGTTGCTCGCTTCAATGTCCGTAAACATCAAGTGCTTTACAGCTTGTTTTGCAGCTTTGTGCTTACAATAATTACAACTTCACGCGCTCAAGCAGACTATCGTGCGTTTCCAACTAACTGTCCTGGGCACCTCTGGTGCCGTTCCTGTTCCTGGCCGACATTGTTCAGGGGTGTTTTTACGGTCAGCTACTACTGACTTACTTATTGATTGTGGTGAGGGTACGCAACTACAGCTTAAACGAGCTGGCTTCGGCATGAGCCGCTGTTCCCATATTCTGATTACGCACCTCCATGGAGACCATTACTTCGGGCTACCGGGCCTGCTGAGTAGCCTCTCGCTTTCCGGCCGTACTGCACCGCTGACCATCGTCTCTCCACAGCACCTGCGGCCGCGCATTAGTCCCTTACTGGAACTGGATCGTTTTCCGCTCACCTTTGAACTACGTTTTGAGACCTTTGAGGCAACTGAGTACGGTCACCTTTTAAATGCGGGGGATCTGGAGGTGTATGCTTTTCCACTGCAACATCGCTTACCGACAAACGGCTATCTTGTCCGGGAGAAAGTCCGCAAGCCCAACATCCGCAAAGAAGCCATCGCTGCTCATGCCATCCCCTGGCCGGTGATCAAGGAAATTAAGGCCGGAGGCGACTTTACAACCGCATCCGGAGAGGTGATTCCCAATGCAGACCTGGTTATACCTGCGCCGCCTTCCCGCAGCTTTGCTTACTGTTCAGACACCATTTACTTCCCCGAGCTTGCCGACTTCGTGCGGGGAGTGGACCTCTTATATCATGAGGCTACTTTTTTAAGTGACATGGAAGAGGATGCCGTGAAGAAAGGGCACGCAACCGCACGGCAGGCGGCAATCACCGCCCGCACAGCGGGCGTCGGACGGTTGATCATGGGCCATTTCAGCACCCGGTATGCCTCTCCCGCTGCTCACGAAGCCGAAGCCCGGGAGATTTTCTCCAATAGTGACGGAGCGGAGGATCTCTGGCAATGGGAAGTTCCCTTTTCCAGTCGTAGCACGGACTAAATAGCCGGGAAGTCCCACTGATTTTCTTCTTTTCGGGCCAAATGAAAGCCAGCAGAAAAAGCCGACATTTGCCGCATTAATTGATTTTGTATGAAGCGCCTGAAATGCACAGGTCTACCCCTGATGCTGCTATGCTCTATATTGTTTCCGCTTGCCCTGGGTGCACAGGAGTCCCCCGTAACTAAGATGGTGTCGATCAGAGGACAACTCCAGGACGCTGATGCCCTTCCGGTAGCATTTGCCAACGTTGCATTGTATCTGGACTCTAATCTGGTGAAAGTCGAGACAACCGATGATGCAGGTCTGTTTATGCTGGAGAAAGTAGCTCCGGCAAGCTATACCCTGATTGCCTCTTACCTCGGAGCACCTGACCTGGTACGAGAGGTTGCTGTAGGTCAGCAGGACGTTGATCTGGGCAGCTTACAGATGGCGCCATCGGCGGTGGAACTGGATGCAGCAACCGTTACAGCTCGCAGGGCAATTGTTGAAATCAAGCCGGACCGGACCGTTTTTAACGTCCAGGGTACCATTAATGCTGTTGGTGAAAATGGCCTTGATCTACTGCGTAAAGCCCCCGGCGTTACTGTAGACAATAACGATAATATCACCGTGCTTAGCAGAACGGGCGTGCTTGTCTACGTTGACGGAAAACGCCTGCCGCTGGCAGGCGCTGACCTTGCCGCCTACCTCCGTAATCTAACGGCGGAACAAATTGACCGCATCGATATCATTACTAACCCCGGGGCCAAATACGAAGCCGAAGGAAATGCGGGGATTCTGGACATCCGGCTGCGTAAGAATGACAATGAAGGCGCTAACGGGTCTGCCAACTACACAATTTCCCAGGGTCGGTACCTGAAGATGAATGGCAACCTGGCTGGCAACTACCGCAACCGGCGCGTAAACATTTTCGGGGAGGTTGGCGGAGTAGACGGACGACAGTTTTCGGACATTGATTTTATCACCTTTCAGAATGAGCTCGAAACCCTGGAAGACACCAGAAACTTCTTCCAGTGGAACAACGTCAACTTCCGGGCAGGTGCAGATTTTTTCCTTGGTGACAAACATACCATTGGTGTACTGCTATCCGGGCAGACCTTGCATGGCCTGCAGACCAATAGTTCAGATATCGAGATCAGTCCGATTGGCGGGGCAGTAGACAGTATCTTGCTCGCCTCCTCGCGCAGCGATGACGACAAGGATCAGATGACCCTCAACCTTAACTACCGTTTCGACGCAGGAAACGGCAAATTGCTGAATGTAGACCTTGACTACGGAGGATTCAGAAACACAGCCTTCCGGCGACAGCCAAACCGCTACATTGCTCCAGATCGAGCCACCCCACTTAGTAGCATCACTAACGTTTTTGATACCCCCATTGACATTGACATTTATACTTTCAAAATAGACTATGAGCAACCTGTTGGTAAAGGACAATTCAGTACAGGTATACGGCTTAGTCAGGTAGCTACTGATAACAGCTTCCTCTTTTTCGATGAAGTTGACGGAGCAGACATCTTCAATACCGATCAATCCAACCTCTTCACCTACGACGAAAACGTCTACGCCGGCTACTTGAACTACGCGGCCGCATTTGGCACTCGATTAAGCTATTCGGCGGGCCTACGCCTAGAAACCACCGATGCCCAGGGAGCATTAACGGCATTCAACGGCCAGGAGGAGCCTCCTGTCATCCAGGACTATATCAGTCTTTTTCCTTCTGCGGGTCTCACCTACCAGCTCAATGCCGAGAAGGGTAACAGCCTTTCGCTAAACTACGGCCGGCGGATAAACCGGCCAGACTACAACGTCCTCAATCCATTCCGCATCCAGGTATCTCAATTGAGCTTTGAGCTGGGTAACCCCGGCCTGCAGCCAGAGATTGTAGACAATATCGAACTCGGCTATACGCTGGGATCCCGCTATAACTTTAAAGTAGCCTACAGTAAGACCTCCAACCAGATAACCCGCCTTATCGGCCCCGATGAAAATGACCCCAGAGCCGGTTTTATCAGCTGGGTTAACCTGGCGGAAAATACTGTTGTCAGTTTTAACGCTGCCCTTCCCTTCTCCATCACGCCTAAGTGGGATGCCTTTTTCAACGTTAGCGCCGCACATATTGACAATCAGGCTGATTACGGTGATGGAGCAGTTATTGATTTGCAAGCCTTTAATTACAATATATTCGTCCAGAACACATTCAAACTCCCCTGGAAATTGACCGGAGAAGTTGGCGGGTTTTATGCTGGTCCGGGCATCTGGGGCGGAGTCTTTGAATTTGACGTTACGTGGTCCCTCAATGTAGGACTACAACGCAAATTTCTCAACGACCAGCTGAATGTGCGGATAGCGGCAAATGATCTGTTCTACGAGATGGGGTGGTCGGGCTCGACTAACTTCAATGGCCAGGAAGGCTTTGGCAGTGGCAATTACGACAGCCGCAGGGCTGCGCTATCGCTGAGCTACAACTTTGGCAACCAGAAGGTAAAAAGCCGCAAGCGCAACACCGGGCTTGGAGAGGAAGCTGATCGCGTCAACTGATCAGCTGATGGTGCTGCTCCGCTCATCTATTTAGGGACACCATCGTATTTAGCGCCTAGCCAGGTAATCATATCCGGGAGTAAGGCTTCCAGAGAAGCGGTGTTCGCTTCACTGAGGTAGTATTTCTCTAACCACCAGGCAATGTCTTCAGCGTAGATAAAGCCCGACAACAATTCATCGGCGGCTTGTTCCCGGTACTTGCGGTTAGAGCGATATTGCTTTGACAGTGTGATCACGACACCACGCACCAAGTTCTCTTCAAAACAATACGCCCAACTGGAAATAGACTGCCGCTTCATGCTCCTTTCGTCACCATTGTAGAGATGGCTAATTGCCTCAATTTCGGCAGCATGCTGCTTCAGCAGTTCGTCGAGGTAAATATGGCTACCCTCGTGCCAAACCAGATCAGACAGGTAGTCTGTCCCGTTAAAGGCGGGGATGGTTTGCTCATCCCCATCGCGTTTCCAGAAGCCGAGGCTATATGCTTTGTAATGGGCGTAAGCCGGATTCAATTCTCCTACATGCGGGACAGCATGTGCGCCCCAGGAATTGAGGGGATCCAGTGCGACGTAGAATTGGGGTTGCTCCAGGCCAGCATTACCAATTTGGTAAAAAGCGGCTAGCTTTTTGGCGTAGCCGAGGGAGTCCATTGCTCGTCTTGTTTGCTGTGCCCATGCCGCATAATCAGCCTGGTGATCCTGGTAAAATTGCCAGAAGTCACTTTCCCGAGCAAAGTCGAGGGCCAATTTCAGGTAGGTTTGTACCGTGTCCTTTCCGTAGAGCTCATACCAGCTGTTTTCCTCCGGGAGAAACAGTTCTGCTTCCGGGAAATTCGAAATACACCAACCCAACTCAGGAAGATCCGTATAAACCCGCCCTTTAAATTTCTGGACCTGTTTTATGGCCTCGTGGTCAGCATATTGCCGGAAGTGAGCTTCGAAGTCCGTAGCGTATTTACTAGGGTTGGGGGCGCGGTATTTGTCGGCCAGGATCTGAATCATCGTCAGCAGTTCCTGTCCGGGATGAACATTAATCTCAATCTGGTCAGGGGCAGATGGCGCGAGGATCTGGGATTGGGCGCGGACGCAGGTGCCAGGTAAGACACAGAGGAAGGCAAAGCATGCCAGCGTTAGTAGCTTCGTTTTCATGGTGGTTTCTTTAACTACCTCCAATAACCAGTTCCCATTCAATTCACCAAAATCATATCGGTCAACGACAAGCTTTGCCGGTTAAACTGCAAATGATGCATCCTCAGCGCCTTAGCCCCGTCTTTAATGGTGTTCAACGGTCTTAACGGGTTGTTGAACGGTCTTTTCCTATTTCGAACTACTCCTGTTTTACCTTACACCAATGCTGCGTGTTTCACACTTCCTCCTGCACCGGGTCACCCGCAACGTGGTCTTCTGGGTGCTATTTGCCGGTCTACCCGTATGGTTGAACTGGGGTAATTATGGTAGCAAGGCCAATTTCCTGACGGACATCCTATACTACCTGGAGCTGGCTTTTCTTGGCTACCTCAATAACCTCATCCTGATCCCGAAACTAATGGATAAGGGGAAGGTCCGCACCTATTTTACTGTTGTCTTTTTTCTGGTACTGGTTGTGGCCTACCTCGCACTGTTCTGGATCACGCCCATGGTTAGTGATTACACCTCGCGGTTAAGCAGGCCCTACATGAGGTACTTATTCAATCTGGCTGACTATTTCTTCTTTGTCGGAAGTTTCACGGGGGCTGCCCTGCTGGTCCGACTGGCTAATTCGAAGCGGCGCTCAGCGCTGCTTTCCGAACAACAGCAATTATCCGAACTCAACTTTCTCCGGGCACAGATAAACCCTCACCTGCTATTTAACACCCTAAATATGTTCTATGGAGCTGCTCAGGAGCAATCGCCTAAACTTCCAGAAATGATGTTAGGCCTCGCCAACACCATGCGTTATGCCCTAAAAGAAGGCAGCAGGCACCGGGTATTACTCCATCGTGAAATTGAATTCCTGCACAACTACGTAGACCTACAAAGATTGCGCCTCGAAGCGCGCGCTCAAGTCAGCTTTATCACCCATACCGCCGGACTTTCCCTAAAGGTGCCGCCGCTGTTGTTCATCGTTCTCGTAGAGAATGCTTTCAAGTATGCCTCCGACCACCACGTCGATGGCATTATGATCAACCTGCGTTTGGAAGTAAAACACAATAAGCTCTTCTTCAGAACTGAAAACAATGTGGGCGACGCCCTTGCCGGCACCGAGGCAACGGGACTCGGGCTGGCTAACCTACGGCAACGACTAGAGTTAATCTATTCCGACAGGCCCGCGGAGCTACATACCCAGACTGCCAGTGGGATGTATATTGCTGAGCTTACCCTTCCACTGGAATTTACCCCGTCCGCTTCACCGGAAAAACTCAAAAACAAGCTGATCCCCTCATGAAGTGCCTGATTATTGAAGACGAGGCTCCCGCACAGCGTATCCTGCAACGATACATTGCTGACACCCCTCACCTTGAGCTTATTGGCGTTGAGAACAATGCCCTGTCAGGAATGGTAATGCTTGACCGGGAGGACATTGAGCTACTTTTTCTGGACATCAACCTTCCCAAGCTTTCAGGACTGGATTTTTTGCGGGCGCTCCGCCGCCGCCCAAAGGTTATCCTGACAACAGCCTATCCGGAATACGCACTGGAGAGTTACGAACTCAATGTGGTCGACTACCTGCTCAAGCCCTTTTCCTTCAGCCGTTTTTTACAGGCTATCCGTAAAGTACAACTCCCCACAGCAGCAACGGTAACGCCCGCAGGCCAGCACTTCTACCTCAAGGCAGATAAAACCGTGTACCGCATTGAAGCCGAAGACCTTTTGTTCTGTAAAGCGGAAGGAGACTTTGTCCGGGTAGTACTAAAAGATCGGACCCTGATGGTAGGAGAAACGCTACAGCATTTCGAAAAAATGCTCACTCCCTTCGGGGTGGTGCGCGTCCACCGATCCTTCCTCATCCGTCTTGCAGCCCTGGAAAAACTACAGGGCAACGTGGCCTTCACCGCGCGTGGTGAAGTTCCGGTTGGCCGCACCTACCGCGAGTCATTGCTTCGTCAACTGCAGTAAGCGGGGGCAGAAAAACACAAAAAGCTGGTAAGTAAGGGCTTTACTAAGCTATCTTTCGGCTTATGAGAAAGCTACTCCCCCTCCTTCTGATCATGGTATTTATGGGCTGTCAGGCACCTGCTCCGGAACCGGAACAACGGCCAACTCCCCCACTACCTGACATTGAGGCTAAACTGGAGCAACTAAACATCCAACTGCCTACACTGGGTACGCCGAAAGCCAACTATGTCCATGCGGTGCGATCAGGTAACCTCGTTTTTTTGGCGGGGAAAGGCCCGACGCGAGCCGATGGCTCGCGCGTAACGGGTAAGCTGGGCGCCGACCTTACGGTCGATGAAGGATACGAAGCAGCCCGCCTGGTAGCCATTCAACAGCTCGCAGCCCTAAAGCTTGAATTAGGAGACCTGGGGAAAGTGAGCCGGGTAGTCAAAGTTCATGGGATGGTTAATGCTGCCGACGATTTCGAAGATCATTCGAAAGTGATCAACGGTTTTTCGGACCTCATGGTCGAGGTTTTCGGTAAACAGGGAAAACATGCCCGTGCCGCAGTGGGTATGGGATCGCTGCCCGGAGGCATCGCCGTAGAGATTGAAGCCATCGTGGAGGTACTACCGGAGTAAACCACCATCTTACAACTACCCTACCCTTCGCCAGGCTCCGACATTATCTTTGTCGGACACCAAAAGCCCCGACAAATTCTAAGTCGACAATTTTCCACCCTCCAGTTTATGCGCCAACATTTCCTCCTGCTTTGCCTCTTGATCCTCTCCCTTGCACCCTGCGGCCGCGCCCAATTGGTAGCTCAGGAGCATCCTGCTCACGAGGATTACTTCAGTGACTTGACCTTTACCAGAGCGGATACCCTGCGGGGAGCATTGCGCCCCGAACGGACAAGTTTTGACGTCACCTACTACGAGCTCCATCTGGAAGTAGACCCGACTGACCGGAGTATTGAAGGCCGGGTTGAGATGGATTATCGGGTGGTTGCGCCAACCCGTCGTATCCAGCTCGATCTTTTCGACAACCTGGAAATTGACGGCATCGAAATGGCGGGTAAAGCACTTAAGTATCAGCGGGTAGCCAACGCCATATTTATCGACCTCCCTGAAGAGCAGGCGCTGAATTCTATGCACCGTCTTACGGTGCACTATGGAGGTCAACCAGTGGTGGCCCAGCGGGCACCCTGGGACGGTGGTTTCGTCTGGAGTCTTGACCAAAAAGACCGAACCTGGATTGGGGTTGCCTGCGAAGGCGATGGCGCCAGCCTCTGGTGGCCCAACAAAGACCACCTCAGCGATGAGCCAGACTCCATGCTTGTTTCAGTTACCGTTCCCAAACGCCTCTTCGTTGCCAGTAATGGCAACCTCCGCGAAGAGGTAACCCTAGAAAACGGTTATCAAAAACGGTACGATTGGTTCGTTTCTTACCCGATCAACAACTACAACATCAGCCTGGGCATTGGCAGCTACGTCCATTTCGACAGTACCTACGTTGCTGCTGATGGTGAAGAACTTGCCCTCGATTATTACGTGCTTGACTACAACCTCGACCGGGCCCGGAAACAATTCCGGCAAGTAGGCCCCATGCTCGAAGCCTACGAACACTTTTTTGGTAAATACCCCTTCTGGGAAGACGGATACGCCCTGATTGAAACGCCCTACCTCGGAATGGAACACCAGAGTGGAATCGCCTACGGCAACCGCTACATGCGCGGCTATTTAGGTGGTATGATTCCAAGTGACATGGACTGGGATTATATCATTATCCACGAGACCGGGCATGAGTATTTCGGGAACTCGATCAGCGTAGCTGATCATGCGGAAATGTGGATTCACGAAAGTTTCACAACCTATATGGAGGCCCTGTATGTGGAGTACATCTATAGCGAAAAAGATGCCCGCAGGTATTTGATGAGCCAACGCAATTACATTCAGAACGAATCGCCAATGCTGGGTTTAACGGGCGTCAATTTCGATGACTTTGGCAGTTCAGACCACTATTACAAAGGTGCCTGGATGCTGCACACCCTCCGCCATACCCTTGGTGACGACGCCCTGTTCTTCGGCATGCTAAAAGACTTTTACCAGGAACACGAACGCAGTATTGTCAGTACGGAGGAGGTCATCAACTACTTTTCAAAGTACACCAAAAAAGACCTTCGTCCCTTCTTTGATCAGTACTTAAAACACCCGAAACCGCCTGTATTGGAGGTGCGGCAAAACGGAGACATGGCGGAATACCGCTGGCTTGCACAAGTACCTGATTACAATTATCCGGTTGGCCTTATCATCGCTGGAAACCCCGTCAGATTATCACCCGCTACCAGTGGCTGGCAGTCACTGGGTAAGGGTATCAAAACCAGCGAGGTACGTATTGACAGATCACGTTTCCTCGTCGATCTCCGCAAAGTAAAATAACTAGCGATTTACCTCCCGATTTATTGACAACCGGTTTGACTACCTGGTATTATCCTGACTTACTGCCAGGTTAGTATTTTTGTCACAGACACCTACATTTCCCAACCACCACAAACACTTCTTTCATGGCTGAACCAGTATTTGCCTGGATATTTATTCTGGCTACCTTCATCATGGCCATTGGCTCAATAGCACTCACGATTTGGGCTGCCGTCGAAATCGCACGAAAACCTTTCGTCAACGAAAAAGACAAGGTCCTGTGGTTGATCATCGTACTCCTTTTGGGGGGCATCGGGCCACTCATTTATCTCACTCAGCGCAAGAAACTACTGGTACAGTACAACGAGCAATTAGAGCTCCCAGATCTTAAGGAGCAGCAACCCAGACAGCCCGAAAAGTTGCCACGGGGCACTAGTGATGAAGACTACGTATAGGTTACAGATAGACTTGAAGTTTGCCCGTCGTTGTCAGGTGTATGCTCTTTAAACAGGTCAAATGCTGTTAACTACTTTCGTATGCACTCATCCACCAACCTCAGCGTAACCGGCTACCAATTGACCAGACGATCATAAACCTTGTCAACTGGTAAGCCCATGATGCAGGGGTACGTCCCCTCAATCTTAGAGATTTTAGCCAGACCAACCCACTCCTGAATAGCGTATGCACCGGCCTTGTCGTATGGTTCGTATTTATCTACGTACCACTCAATTTCTTCCCGGCTCATCACATCAACGTGTACCGTAGCGACACTGCTAAACACTTCTTTTTTGTGCTGGCTTAGCAGGCAGCAGCCCGTCACGACCACATGACTTCTACCACTGAGTTTCTCCAGCGTTTCAATAGCATGATCCCTGTTTTTGGGCTTACCGTGCTTTACGCCATCAATCAAAACAACACTATCGGCGGTAAGCAATACCTCTTGTGTATTTTGAAGTAAGTGCTGAGCATGATCCGCTTTGAGCTCGGCCAGGAAAGGCGCTATATCCAACGGATCAAGGTCTTCCGGGTATACTTCATCAACATCAGATGTACGAATTTCGAAGGGAATTCCTGCCTGTTCCAGCAGATAAGATCTTCGGGGAGACTTTGAAGCCAGCACCAAGGTAAGGTCAGATGAAATTTGCATGGGGCGAAGGTAGTGTACCTGACCGCAAACAAGGAGTCTACAAATTAGAAAGGTGGGCGGTGTAATTCCATGGGAATAACTGACGGAACACCCTACAAACACACTACAGTACCAAAGGACCTCCACAGCGTTTGAAACCATGTCGCCGCAGGCGTAAATGTCGAGCACCTCGGAGCCCCTGAAACGAGTGTTTACCTTAGTTGGTATTAGCCGACAAGCCGGTGCATTATGGCAACATGAGCCCCCGTCATTCGTTATCTTTACCGTAACTATCACCGGCCTACATCCAGCCAACTATGCGACACACCTTTACCGTTTTATTTTCCCTGTTACTCTGTACCTCGCTTTTCGGGCAAATGCCTGCTGATAACGGCACCGTCAACTACGGCAATGAGTGGATTGACTATTCCGTAAACCACCTTAAAGTTAAAATTGCGGAAGACGGTTTATACCGCATTAGCCCCGCTGCGTTAGCAGCAGCAGGCATGACCGTAACTCCAGCCAATGAAGGTCGCTTTGAGCTGTATCACGCAGGACAAACGGTACCGATTGAAGTAAATGCTGAAGGCATTACGTTTATCGGTCAAAAAAACCGGGGTCAGATGGACCGGTTTTTATACGCCACGCCTGAGACAATGCAGTTGAATACCAGGCACAGTCTCTACTCAGATACATCAGCCTACTACTTACGGCTGAACGCTACTGAGGGCAATAATTTTTTCACCGCGCCTGATGTCACAGGAACGCCCGTGGACGCAAGTGAAATCATCCGGGAAGAAGAGGTGATTTTCTCTGAGGAATACGTCAAAGAATACTTCCGCAGTGGCCGGAGCAGCATTTACTACTCGCGCTACGATCACGTAGAAGGTTTTTCCTCGCGCAATGGTAGTGATCTGCTATCTGCTGATGGGTCGACGGTCACCGAAATAGCGTTCAACCTTCCGGGAGCAAATGGTGGCACGGCTCGGTTAGACACCCGTTTTGGGCTCGGCTTTGAATTTCATGAACAACGGATTTCGGCAGACAACGATTTGATCTACGCACTCGACACGAATGCCTGGACCGTGCATCAGCCATCAATAACTTTTCAGCCTGCTACCAACGGCACTACCATTAAATTCGAAGGAACAGCCGGCTTTCGGGACAAAGCGGCTATTGCCTGGGCACGGGTGTCCTACCCGGCGACTCCGGTGGTAGACGAAGCATTATCCAGTTTTATCGTTCCAGCCAACGCGTCAGCCACACGGGTAACCCTCAGTAATCTGGGCGCGGGCGCAGGTGCGATAAAAGTCTACGGGGCAGAGAATGGCACGTTGCTTACCGCCACCGTTTCTGGTGGAAATGCTACTCTTATCTTCCCGGCAAGTGATACTGACCAACGGTACTACCTCCAACGCGGTGGCGCACCCCAGACAGTCACGGGATCCCCCTACCAATTTACCACTACACTGCCGGGTGCAGGTCAAACGGAGTACCTTATCCTGACCAGTCGTCGCATCCATGGTTCCTCGGTCGATGAGATGGCGAACTACCGTCGCTCAGCTGCCGGAGGCAGCTATAATGTCCAGGTGGCCGACGTCGAAGACCTCTACGAGGAGTTTGGCTACGGCATACCGCGCCATCCAATGGCACTGCGCAATTACCTCAGTCTACTGATCAATACCAACCCCAACCTCCAGTACCTTTTTCTCGTAGGAAAAGGCCGGGAGTATGACGATATCCG
>CAZTTF010000322.1:0-3347 GCA_964616365.1 uncultured Lewinella sp.
TTTATAAAGACTTGATCACCAAACCAATGCACCATGTCACTACATCGTGATTCGCTCATTCGTTGGATGACCCTGAAGGGGTATGCCAACGCCACCATTAAGTCCTACGTCAGCCGGGTAAAATCTTTTTGTGACTGGCTGCGTAGGCCTGTTAAGTCAGCTACAGCGTCCGACCTCAGTAATTACCTCTATTACCTCCGGGAGGAGTTAGGCCTGCATATTCCCGCCAAACTGACCCCTCCATTCCCGTTTCCTCTGACCCCCCAATTCCTGAGCTCTGACCCCCTCTCCTGTGGAAAACATTCCTGAGCTCTGACCCCCTCGGGATAACTCGCGCTTCACCCCATCTTGAGCCTTCACCAACGGCTCCGGCATGGCAAAAATCAAGCGCGTGGATCAGATCAGACGCATTCTTCAAACTTACCTACAGACCCAATCGATTAAAGCGACGGCCGCCCGGCTGAGTGTTTCGAAGAACACCGTCCGGGAATACAAGCGCAGGGCGGAGGCGAACCCCGCCGGGCTCGCTGCTTTATTGGCTTTGCCCGACGAAGAGCTACGTCCCATCGTCTACCCAGACGAGACGGGCGCTCAAGCTGATCGACAGCTGGTCTTCCGGGGCAAAGTCGACCACTACATCAAGGAGTTACAGCGGCCTCACGTGACACGATTGCTGCTGTACGAGGAGTACAAAAAGGATTTTCCCGAGGGCTATTCTCAGTCCCGCTTTTATCATCATTTAAGTCAGGCGCTTGAACGGCGCGACTTATCGCTTCCTCTGAGCCATCCGCCCGGTAAAACGCTCCAACTCGACTATGCCGGCAAGAAGATGCGCTGGGTCGATGCCCACTCCGGTGAGGTCCACGAGGTCCAGATTTTACTTGCGGTACTACCGTACTCAGCCCATACTTTTGCGATCGCGCTACCCAGTCAGTCGACGGCGGACTTCGTCCACGGCATTAACGCCGCACTGCGTTTTTTTGGCGGTCTCCCTCAGCTTATTGTCTCGGATAACCTCAAAGCGTTCGTTAAGCGGGCTGACCGCTACGAACCTGATTTTAATGACGCCTGCGTACAACTGGCTAATCACTACCAGCTTGACTTACAAGCTACTCGGGTGCGTAAACCAAAGGACAAGGCAGCCGTTGAAGGAGCCGTCCGTACCGTCTACAGCCGGATTTATGCGCCGCTGCGCGACCGTGTCTTCCACTCCGTCGAGGCAATCAATATCGCTATGCGCGAGCAGCTTGAAGTGCTGGCCGACCGCCCCTTTCAGAAGCGTTCCGGCTGCCGCCGCAAGGCCTTTGAGACTTACGAAAAGCCTCAGTTACGACCGCTTCCGAGTCAGCCCTTCGAGCTGCGCACGACGATCCGGGCCAAGGTGCAGCGTAACTACCACGTCGAGCTCGGCCCTAACCACAACTTTTACTCAGTGCCGTACCAGTACGTGGGCCAGACGGCCACGGTCGTCCACTCTCGCTCGACCGTCGAGGTCTTCATCGGCACCGACCGCGTGGCGACCCACCCAAAGCGCCACGCCGCCGACCGCTACCAGTATACCACTTCGCCCGACCACGTTCCCCGCAGCCACGCTGAGTACCTCACCACCGAGGGCTACGACGGGGCTTACTTCCGCTCCTGGGCCGGTAAAATCGGACCCGCCACGGCCTGGTGCATCGACAAAATACTGACCAATAAGGTCTTCGAGGCGCAGGCTTACCGCTCCTGCCAGGGGGCGCTGAGTCTTACTAAAAAGTACGGTAAGGACCGCCTAGAAGCCGCCGCCGAACGCTGCCGTACCGCCGGTCAAGCCCGCTACGGGATGCTGCGTAACATCCTCGAAAAAGGGCTCGACCGGACCAGTGATCAGCCCGACTTGTTCAGTCCGCCGGTGCACGATAACATCCGCGGCCCCGCCGCTTATCAATAACCCCCATTGCATCCACGTCCGCGAAAAAATGACTAGCTGTCGGGCGCGTACACAGGTGCAATAAATTATCTAACGGAGCCACGCTCCCTCACCCTTAACTCCTTTTTTTATGACTTCAGCCTCCTTATCCACCCTGCGCGAGCTCCGCCTCGGCGACATGGCCGCCGCCTACGAGGCCATTCTTGCCCTGCCCTTAGACCAGCACCCTGACGGTCACGAACTGATTGCCCGCCTCGTCGACGCCGAGCGCCAGGGACGCGCTCACCGCCGTACCCAGCTCAACCTCCGAATGAGTAAACTCCGCTACGCCGCCACCCTGCAAGACATCGACTGTGGTGCCGAACGCAACCTCTCTTCCAGCCAACTGGCTGTGCTCTCCGACCCCGCCTGGATGGCTAGGGGTGAAAACGTTATGATCACCGGCGCGACTGGCTGCGGCAAGTCGTACCTGGCCTGCGCGCTGGGCAATCATGCTTGCGCACAAGGCAAGCGAACCCTGTACTACAACATGAACCGGCTATGCGAGCAGATCGCCGTGGCCAAAGCAGAGGGCACCGTCGTTAAGTGGCTCGACAAGCTCAAAAAGGCCCGCTTATTGATCCTCGATGACTTCGGTCTACAGCCCATCACCCACCCCGTCAAGCTACTACTGCTCCAGATCCTCGAGGACCGTTACGAGCGCGCCGCTACCGTCATCGTCTCTCAGCTTCCCGTCGCCAAGTGGCACGCCTACCTCGATGAACCCACCGTGGCCGATGCTATCCTTGACCGGCTGATCCCTAAAGCCCATCGGATCGAACTCAAAGGAAATAGCTTGCGCAAACGGCCGGAACACTTATCTTCGTAACCATCATCCGCGCGAGTTATCCACAGGGGGGTCAAAGCTCAGGAATGAGGGGGTCAGATAGACGGGAATAGGCACATGAGTGGAGGCTTTGGTTGGGGCAAAGCTCAGGCGCTAAATTGGGGTGGGCAAGATGGGGTTGGTCGGACGGTTACCATCTTGCGTATAGAAATTGGAGTATAACTAGTGGATACTGAATGTTGTATGCTATATTTGATTGTAGTTATCATTTTTTATTAAGGCGAGATTAAATACCCTCCTATGTTTAATTGGTTGAAAAGTATATTTAAATCAAAAAAATATTTTAGAGAAGATTGTAAACTAAGTGCAGATGAAATTAGAAGAATGATTTCTGAATCAGATTTAGATAGTCAAGCTACTTCCGCTGTACTGCTTTGCCCAAAGATCAGTAACAATCGCTTACCCGCAATGAAGAGTAAAATGGGAGGAAAAGGAATCTCCCAAAATGATAGTCTAAAATGTAGTGTATGTGAAAGCAAACTCAACTTGGTTATTCAAATTTTAAAAGAAGATAAGATTTGTGATTTTATTCCGCCAGGATTCGATCTATTT
>CAZTTF010000323.1:0-18263 GCA_964616365.1 uncultured Lewinella sp.
CAAGTGGTCTCCGGATGGTAAGACCATTGCCTTTCACGAAGTTGACCGCCGCGAGATGCGAAAGGTGCCGTTCCCGAATTACCTCGCCGATGAAACCAATCCCAACGAGGTTCGCCGGGGGTACCCGGGCGATCCCAACGAGATTCGCAGGGTCGGCCTGCTCGATGTAGAGAGCGGTAAAATTGTCTACCTCGATTTGCCGAACCCACACGCTAACCAGGTCATCGACTTCAACTGGTCACCAAGCGGTGCCCTGCTGATTGACACCGCCTCCGATACGGCGGTTGAACGTAAGTTGTTCGTCGTTGCTCCCGGAACAAGCCAACTGCGCGAGATCTGGCGCGGGGTTCGGGAAAGCCGCATGTATACCTCGTTTGGCTCGACCTGGCACCCGGACGGGAAGCAGATCGTTTTCTTAAGCGACCTGGGTGATCGCTACGGCCTGTACACAATCGACGCCTCGCCCTCCAAAGACCGCCCACAGCTCCTGACGGACCCGTCCTACGATGTGCTGTCCGCCCCAATTGCTGCTGGTGACGCGCTGTTTTATGCAGGCAACGGCGTGAATCCTTATGAACAACACGTTTACCGTTTGCAAACCTCCGGTGGCGCCCCCGAGCAGGTGACGCGCCTCGCGGGGCGGAATGTTGGCTACCCCTCTCCCGATGGCCGGCACCTGGTGTTCATGCACAGCAACGATACCTCTCCCTCCGAACTTTACGTGGTAAGCAGCGAGGGTGGTGACGCCAGGCGAGTAACCCACTCTCCTTTGCCCGCCTTCACGGAGCGGACCTGGACGGCGGCGGAGTACGTTAATTTCCCCAGCCTTGTGGATGACTACACGCTACACGCCCGGATTATGAAACCTGCCAACATGCAACCCGGCAAGAAGTATCCAGTAGTGTTCGGGCCCGTGTACTCGAATACGGCAAGGAACCGCTGGGCTGGCAACTACAGCCTCATACAGCAGCTACTGGTCAAGAAGGGATATATTGTCGTGCAGGTAGATTCGCGGGGCAGCAACGGCTATGGCCGGGCCTTCCGGGAAGAATTCCTGCTGGGCTTTGCCGATCAGGACATCGAAGATTATGCCAGTGCCGTTGCCTACCTGGAGTCACAGGCTTACGTCGACCCCGATCGCATTGGCATTTGGGGCAGCAGTTACGGAGGCACGCTCTCTGCTTATTCGCTGCTGATGAAACCCGGCCTATTCCAGGTGGGTATTGCTGCAGCGGCGGCTGTTGATCCGGTATTTTTTGGTACGGACGACGTCGCGATTGTACGACGCCCACAAACCCACCCGGAGATCTTCGAGAGAAAAGCACTTAAGTATGCGGCGAATCTGGAGGATAAACTCTTATTTATCCATGGCCTTCAGGACCATGTAGTTCCATTCAAGACAACGGCCGTATTAGCGGAAGAATTGATTAAACAGGGAAAGAACTTCGACTTTGCCTTTGCTCCGGGTGCTACGCACGGGTGGAGCCGTGAGCGACACTACGATCGCTACCTGTTTGGCAAGATCATCGAATACTTTGACCGACACCTCGCCGGATCGCCTGAGTAGATGATTTACAGATGCCTTGATCCAGTAGTGCCCCTCAGTATTTGACTGGTTATGGCCGTAGAGGGTTCCCCGTGATTAAGGCAGTGCAAAACGATCAGCAAACACTACATTGCAACGCTGCAATATTTGCAGCAACCGTACCCCTAACCCCACAGCCATGGAAATCAAAGGCCGCCTGGTAGACATCGACAACCGGGAAACCTACGGAGCCATTGTAACCATCAACGACGATGGTTACATCACGGCCATTGACCGCGAGCCTGCATTAGCGGCCTGGGACAAACACTACCCCTACCTGCTGCCTGGCTTTGTGGATGCCCACGTCCACATCGAGAGCTCGATGCTCTTGCCCGTCGAGTTCGCCAAGCTGGCCGTCATCCACGGAACGGTAGCCACCGTCTCTGACCCCCATGAGATTGCCAATGTGCTCGGGATGGAAGGGGTAGAATACATGCTCGACAATGCAGCGCATACACCGCTGAGCATCAACTTTGGTGCCCCCAGCTGTGTCCCGGCCACCACCTTCGAAACTGCCGGTGCTGCGCTCGGCGTAGCAGAAGTGACCGCCCTACTCGACCGACCAGACATCCGGTACCTCAGCGAGGTGATGAACTATCCCGGCGTCCTCAACGGCGACGCGGACCTCCTGGCCATGATCGCTGCGGCCCACGCCCGGGGTAAGCAGGTGGATGGCCACGCCCCCGGTCTGCGGGGCGAGGAAGCAGCCGCCTACGCGGCTGCCGGTATTACCACCGACCATGAGTGTTTCACGGAAGCGGAAGCCCGGGACAAGCTCGCCGCAGGGATGCACATCCTCATCCGGGAAGGCTCTGCCGCCAAGAACTACGAGGCCCTGCACCAGCTGATCGACGAATTCCCCGACCGGCTGATGTTTTGTACTGATGATAGCCATCCGGATGACCTGATGGCCAGGCACATCAACTACCACGTTAGCCGTGCCCTCCGCGACGGGCACGACCTCTACGATGTCCTCCGCATTGCCTGCCGGAACCCCGTGGAGCACTATGGCCTCGACATCGGCCAACTTAAAGTCGGCGACCGGGCAGACTTCATCGTGGTCGACGACCTGCGGTTCGTCGGTGGCGTCAAGGCGACCTACATCAAGGGGCAGCTGGTGGCCGAAGCAGGCCACCACAATTTACCCGATTACAGTCCCGAACCAATCAACAAGTTCGACTGTCAGCCCAAACGGCCGGAGGATTTTGCCGTCGCTCCGGGCCCTGAAGGCGCCCAACTGCGTGTGATTGAGGTCTACGACGGGGAATTGGTGACCGGTAAAAAGGTAATGGATCCTGCACTGGACCAACACGGTATTCCGGTGGCAGCACCGGAGCGGGACCTGCTCAAAATTGCCGTCATCAACCGGTACCACGACGCTCCTCCGGCCGTAGGCTTTGTGACGGGGATGCAGCTGCAGCGGGGCGCGATTGCCTCCTCGGTGGCCCACGATAGCCACAACATCGTGGTGGTTGGGGTAGACGACGAAGCGATGTGCCGCGTAGCGAACGCCGTGATCGCGGCGGGCGGCGGCGTTGCCGCCGGGCGGGATGAGCACCTCGAGGTGCTCCCGCTGCCGGTAGCAGGCATCATGAGCAATGACAGCGGCCCGAAGGTGGCCGCGCGTTACGGTGAACTGTCGGGCTTTGCCCGCCGCAAACTGCGTTGCGGCCTCGAATCTCCCTTCATGACGTTGAGCTTTCTGGCGCTGTTGGTGATCCCCTCGCTTAAGATGAGTGATCGGGGTTTGTTTGATGGCGGGGCGTTTCGGTTGGTGGATTTGTGGGAATAATGCTTCGTTCCCCACGCTTCAGCGTGGCTGGTTCCTTATAGTTTACTACCTACAGCCTTCAGCACAAATGGGCGCGGACGCAGGATGCCGTGAAAAGGATGAAAAGGCAATGTGGGAAAAGCGCGCAGGGCAAGTCCACGCTGAAGCGTGGGCAACAAAGCCGACGCGTTCCGTACTTTAGCCGCGCTAAACCAAGAGAACCATGCGTATTCCCGCGATCTTTACCCTCCTGTTACTGGGCGCAACCGCCTTCGCCCAAATTCTTCCTACCCCTAGCGAGTATCTCCCCCACGATCTGGGCGAGACGTTCACACCGCACCACTTGTTGGTAGACTACTATACCCAGATTGCCGAGGCCAGCCCCCGGGTTGAGTTGATGCAGTACGGAAGGACCAATGAGGATCGTCCGTTGCTGTTGGCCTTCGTCAGTACGCCGGAGAACATCGCCCGGCTGGACGCCATCCGGGAGAACAACCTCAAAAATGCCGGGCTGCTGCCCGGCGATACCGACCCTGCGCTGGACGATTTCGCCATCGTCTGGCTCTCGTACTCCGTTCACGGCAACGAGGCGGCTGGCTCTGAGGCCAGCATGGGCGTACTCTACGACCTGGCCAACCCTAACGACGCCCGCACCAGCGAGTGGCTGAAGAATACTGTGGTCATTCTCGACCCCAGCATCAACCCCGATGGCTACAACCGCTACACCAACTGGTACCGGCAAAATGCCACCCTGGAAATCGACCCGAACCCCACCTCAAGGGAACACAACGAGCCCTGGCCCGGTGGCCGGGTGAACCACTATCTGTTTGACCTCAACCGCGACTGGGCCTGGCAAACACAGGTTGAAAGCCGTCAGCGGATGGTGCAGTACAAAAAATGGATGCCACATATCCACGCCGACCTGCACGAACAGGGCTATACCAGTCCCTACTACTTTGCACCTGCGGCCGCGCCCTTTCACGAATACATCACAGACTGGCAAGGCGAGTTCCAGACCGAGATCGGCAAGAACCACGCCCGCTACTTCGACCGCGAAGGCTGGCTCTACTTCACCCGTGAGCGCTTCGACCTCCTCTACCCGAGCTACGGCGATACCTGGCCCACCTTCAACGGCGCCATCGGCATGACCTACGAGCAGGGCGGCCACAGCCGCGCCGGCCGTGCCATTGACCTCCCCAACGGCGACACGCTCACGCTCTACGACCGGGTGGCGCACCACCGGACAACCTCGCTGAGCACCATCGAAATTGCCAGCAAGGAAAGCGATCGCCTCACGGACAACTTCCGCACTTACTTTAAAAACGCCGTAGAAAACCCGCAGGGAGACTACCTGACCTACGTTGTCAGTGCCAACAACCCACGCGGCAAGATGGAGCGCCTAACGACGCTGCTGGACCGCAACGGTATTGAATATGGCTTTGCGACTACGGACTATGCAGGAAGCCTGTACAGCTACGAAGAGAACCGTAATGTCGCGGCAGGTGTAAGCCCCGGCGACCTCGTCATCAGTGCTTTCCAGCCCCGCTCGGTGCTTACTCAGGTGCTCTTCGACCCTGACGTCATAGTCGAAGATTCGGTCACCTACGACATTACCAGCTGGTCGATCCCCTTCGCCTACGGGCTCACGGCATACGCCAGTACGCAACGGCTAAAAGTAGACACCGAGGCTGCTGCCCCGGCCTACACAGACCCATTCGCCGGTAAAGACCTTTCCGGGACTTACGCCTATGTTGTTCCCTGGACGGATCTGGCCTCCGCCTCTTTCCTGGCAGACCTTTGTCGGGCCGGCGTTAAAGTCCGCACGGCAACCAACGACTTCGTCTTCGGCGAAACCACCTACAAGGCCGGCTCCCTGGTCATTACCCGGGCCGACAATCGCAAGACAGCAGATTTTGCCGCCACCGTGAAACGCCTGATCGGTAAGCATAAGGTACCTGCCGAAATGCTTGAGACTGGCTTCAGCACCTCCGGAGGCGACCTCGGCAGTGGTAACTACCAATTGGTGACAGCGCCGAAAATTGCCGTCCTCGGCGGTGAGCGGGTCAACCCCAACCAATTTGGTCAGGTGTGGTACTACTTCGAGCAAGACCTCGGATACCCGGTCAGTATTTTCTATCCGGACAACATCGGCAGCGTGGCCGCCGGCGATTTCGACGTTCTGATCCTCCCCGACGGACGCTACAACCTGAGCGGAAGCGAAGAAGCCCTGGCCGAATGGGTACGGGATGGCGGCAAGCTTATCGCCATTGGCAACGCCAATGGTAGCCTAAGCCGCCTGGAGAGCTTTAGTCTGGCCCGGAAAGACCAACCGGAAGAAGAGCCCGCAGAAGATGCCCTCGATGAGCGCCTACTGCCCTACGGCGGCGCGGAGCGCCGCTTTATCTCCAGCTTCAACCCCGGCGCCATCGTCGCCGTTGAAATGGATGAGACCTACCCGCTGTCTTTCGGCATCGGTGACCGCTACTACAGCCTGAAAACTGGCTCAACAGCTTACGACTACCTCAACAACGGCGTTAATGCCGCCCGCCTGCGTAAAGATGCCTTCACCTCAGGCTTCATTGGTGCAGAGGCGCGTAAGGACCTCGAAGAAACCCTCGTCTTCGGCGTAGATGGCATGGGCCGTGGCTCCGTCATCTACCTGATCGACAATCCGCTATACCGCGGCTTCTGGGATCAGGGAAAGTTGCTGATGGCCAATGCGTTGTTCCAGGTTGATTAGATGGTAGGAGGTAGTACGTAGTGAGTAGTGGGTAGTCTGTTACAAAGCACTACCCACTACCCACTACTTACTACCCACTACTCTATCAGACCTCCAGCAAGGGACTTATCCGTAAACTGTCGCTACGATCCTCCGCCCGCTTGCTCGATTGCGAAATTCGCAGAGGTATATTCCTTGCCAGGTACCAAGATTTAGCCGACCATTGGTGATGGGAACGGTGACGCTGTGTCCGATCATCGCTGCTTTGATGTGTGCGGGCATATCATCTGGTCCTTCCATGGTGTGTACCAGGAAGGGGAGGTTCTCGGGAACAAGGTGGTTGAAGACCGATTCGAAGTCTACTAACACATCCGGGTCAGCAGCTTCGTTGATGGTGATGGCGGCCGAGGTATGCTGGATGAAGAGGTGCAGCATGCCGGTGTCCGGGAGTTCAGGGCATTGCTCCAGTACTTCGCGGGTGATGATATGATAGCCACGTTCACGCGGGCTAAGGGTAAACTGAGACTGACGAACCATGGACAGGGACTAACGTGAGGTTTGGCAACGATGCTTGGTTTCTTCTTGTTGAAGCAGACCAAATACTTATGCTGGTTTATTACGTCTTTTAGGCTGTTATACGGTCATGACTGCCTAACAGCCTAAAGGACCACAGACTTGATGATCACGGCAGAATAGAGCATGATAGTCAGCAACTTGCATTCTTACCTCTTTCAACCCTGACGTGTACTAAGGGGCTACCGCCGCTTCCCGCCGTAGGTTGGGCAGCGAACGTCTCCAAAGTAGTAGTTAAAACCGATGCCTACAAAAATGTAGCGGTCATTGACGGTTGGGTCACCACGTTGTTCTCCGTCACGGTCAATACGATCGCCGTTGGAGTCCAGCATGAGCCCCCGGTCAGAAAGGTCAACAGCCAGCTGGCCGCGCTGCCGGGTCAGGTCAGAGATATCCGGATAGGTAGTACTAACATCGTCGAGGTAATCAGTATTCGCGTTGCGAATACTGAGGTGGATGTCCATGCTGATTTCGTAGCTCAGGTCCCACTTAAAGCCGACACCAGCGGTGAGGGCACTTGCAATAACCAGGTACTCTTCGCCCCGAAGCTGACCTTCGGTACCCAATTCACGCAAAGACACCAGGTCTCCCGCATCCGTCACGGTTTTAGGATCGTACCGGAAAACTGAGAAGCCACCAAAAACGTAGGGCGTAAACCAGTAATCCTTATGGCCGTGGTAGTAGGGAAGGAAGTTGAATTCGAACTGCGCCGTTCCGTCCAGGATGGTCGACTCAAAACTCAGGTTGCGGTTGCGCTCGAAGGGGTTTGTGCTATCACTATCGTACGCTTCAATCTTACCGTAGTTGAAACTGACTTTTGCGGCCAGGCGATGGTTGAAGTTGTAGCGTGCACCAATCCCTCCGGCGGCATTGATCCGGTCTAGTCGGAAGTCGGTATTGAGATCACCGAAATAAATCGAAGCACCTGCCCAGGGGCCAATCTCCAATCCGCGCATCTCCAGCTGGGCGGAGGCGGAAAAGGAAAAGATTAACAGAGCAGTGAGAAGGGAAAAGAAACGAAGTTGCTGCATACCGAAAAAAGTAGCGCGATGATCACTCAGAATCATCGCGCTTAGTTAAGTCTTGCAAAGGTAACGCCCGTAAGGGGTAGGTTAGTCTGTTAGACGGTTAGAAGTTAGTCATGGAGTCGCTTAGCCTTTTGCGTTCACGAGTCTACGGCCGCTCAAAGTAGCCGTAAAGACTCCGCTAAGCTCCGTCTTTATGGCCGCTTTGAGAAGCTAGCGGTCTAATTACCGTACTGCTGGTAGATGTTTTTGAGGTCACCCATGGTTTCATTAGCCTTAATGGCATCAATTACGGTCTTCAGCATGGTTACTTTTTCGTCCGCTCCTTCGGCCTTGAAAACATCCCGGATTTCGTTGAGTGTTTTTGTGGCCGACAGGCGCAGCCATGGGCTTTGGTCGAGGTCCATAGCGACTCCCTTTAGTCTATCGATGCCGGCGGTCATTTGCTCAGCGGAGGCGCTGCCCAGTAATACGCCATAATTGCTGTAGAGATCAATTGCGGTGAAGCCTTGTGCCTCCATCATTTTTTTCTCAAAAAATGGCAGCTTGCTCAGGTCTCCGGAGGCAGCATAAATGCTTCCGAGGGCAGACTGGATGTCTCCGTTGTCGACCGACTCCAGGATAACAGCTTCGCGTGCCGCGCGCTCGGGATTGATTTCAGCCAGTGCCTCCAGGCCCGCAGCGACTACGCCATAGGGCGCTGCCTTCAGGGCCTCAGTAGCGACATCTTCAAGTGCGCTGTCCTCCAGGCCCTGTAGAACACTGATAGCCGACGTACGTACGGCTGAATGCGGGTCAGAAAGTGCGAGCTGCTTTACCAGTGCTTGCTGTTCCTCCGTTACCTCGTCGCCCAAAATCTGCAGTGCTACGTTTCTCACAGTGTAGAAGGGATCCTGCAGTCCGCTGGTGATGGTCTGCGTTTTAGCCGCACTATCTTCCTTACGAGCCAGGCGCTGCAGTACGAGCATCCGATCCACGACGGTAGGCGCTCCTTTGAACTGGGCTGCCAGTTCATCGGCTGATTTCGTGTAGTTGAACTGCGCCAGAATATCGTGGCGGGGGTCAAAGATCACCACATCGGGCTCCGTAGCTGCCGGGAAGGTGAAGGTTTGCTTGCGCTCGTCCACCACAATATCATGGATGACCGGCGTTGTGTTTCCGTTCGTGAAGATGGCTACCTGCGTTGGCAGACGGAAAATAGCCGGTACGTTGTCGTCGGTGCTTTGGGTCTGCTCCACGGTAAGCATGGCTTTGCCGTCCGCATAATCCGTCGTGAGGCTCAGCTGTGGGTGGCCAGCTTTCAGGAACCACTGGTCGAAGAACCAGTTAAGGTCTTCTCCGGTCGTTTCTTCAAAAGCCATCCGCAGTTCATCCACCTCTACGGGTGAGTATTGATTTTCGGTCAGGTAATGCTTCAGGCTGGCGAAGAATGCATCATCGCCCAGGTAACCACGCAGCATGTGGAGCACCGCACCACCTTTATTGTAGCTGTGCGCGTCGAACATCTGCTCCTTGTCATCGTAATCGTACCAGATCAATTCGTGGGCACCGCCACCACGGACACTGCCAAAGTAGCCAGAACGTTCGTTCATCATGTGCTCATCAGCTGCGTCACGCCCGTGCTTCTCTTCCATCCAGAGGTACTCGCTGTAATTGGCGAAACCTTCGTTGAGGGTCAGGTTAGACCAGCTTTCACAAGTAACGTAGTCCCCAAACCAGTGGTGGAACATTTCGTGAGCCACGATCTTCTCGTTGGTCTCTACGTCGATCAGGTCACGCGCAGTACCGTGCATGAACTCTCCGAAAATGACTGCGGTAGTGTTTTCCATCGCGCCGGAGACATAATCCCGGACGGCCACCTGACTGTACTTTGGCCAGGGGTAAGCTACGCCCGTCACGTCGCTGAAGAAGCTCAGCATTTCCCGGGTGTAGGGGTAAATGTCTTTGGCGTGGTCCGCCCAGCCTTTCTCCATGTAGTAGTTTACCGGGATGCCGTTCCACTTTTCGTCTTCTACAATGTCGAAGTCGCCAACAATCAGGGCAAAGAGATAGGGAGCGTGGGGCAAGTCCATTTTCCAGTAGTCGGTGCGGGTACCGTCACCGTTGGGCGTCTGGGCCATCAGGCTACCGTTAGAGAGGGTTTCGTAATCTTCCTGTACGGTCACGTACATCTCCTGGGTGGTCCGCTCATTGGGCTTATCGATCGTTGGGAACCAACGGCTGTTGTTTTCTGTCTCTCCCTGCGTCCAGATCTGGCGGGGCTTATCTCCCTCTTCACCGCGTGGGTTGATGAAGAAGAGGCCTTTGTCCGAAGTGATGGCCGCCGAGCCGCCACTTTGCTCGGGGGTGGCGACGTAATCGATGACGATGGTATATTCCTGACCGCGCTGGTACTCGCGGTCCAGCGTGATACTCACCTGCTGTTGCTCATCGCCGTAATCGTAGCTCAGGTCTTTACCATCGGCCGTTTTGATGGAGTTGAAGGAGAAGCCCTTTGCGTCGAGCACCAACGTGTTGCTGGGGCGGAAAAGTGGTGTCAGCTTCAGGGTCGCCTTGCCGATCACTTGTTCTTTTTCCCAGTTGAACCGTAGGTCCAGGCGGGTGTGTAGCAGATCATGCGTACGCTTGTAAGCTTCGCGGTATACCGGGCGCTCGTTGGGAATAACGGGAGCTGCGGGAGCTTCAACGTCTTCGATGATCCCGTTGGTAGCGGGCGTGACGGTCATGGTGTCCAGGTTCCGGACCTCCACCACAACGGGTGCCTCCACCGCGGTTGTTTTTGTGGTAGAACAGCCGAATGCCAACAGCACGGCCAATAGACTCAGTAAGGAAAGGGTATTGCGCATAAGTAGTTTGGGGTAGTTTGCGTAGTAAAGGACGCTACAAAAAAGTGAAATGTTGTGTGCTGCGCCGTTTAGCCCCAATTTTTCCAACTAGTAGCGGGGTGGAAGGGGCGCGGACGCAGGTGCCAGGCAAAAAACAAGAAGCAGTGGGTATTTTGGTAGAGGAGCTCTGCTCCGACTAGCAGCAAATCGGAGCAGAGCTCCTCTACCAAGGAAGTACACTGGCTTATGAACGGATACCGGTAAGCTTGCGATTACCCTGTGGCGGGGATTTTCGGGTTACCAGTGGTGGTCCACAAGGCCGTAGAAAAAGCGGCGACGACTTTTAATCACTACCATTTACCATGATTAAGGTGTTTCCCTACCTTCGCAGTCCGTAATACATCCGCTATGTCTATTCCCTTTCGCGCTATACTTTTTGATCTCGACGGCACCCTCGTTGACAACATGATGGTCCATCACCGGGCCTGGCAGCGCAAGCTGAAAGAACTCGGACTAGACTATAGTCTGGAGCGGGTCAAGGAAGAAATCCACGGGGTGAACCTCGAGATTCTGGAACGTCTGTTCGGAGACCGCTTTACGTTGGCAGAACGCCAACAGATTGCCTGGGACAAAGAAGCAGCCTACCGCGAAATCTTTGCGGACGACTTCGAAGCCAATATCGTTCCCGGTGCCCGAGAGTTTATTCAGCAGGCACATGACCTCGGCATCCCCATGGCCATCGGTACGGCAGGGCCGAAGGAAAACGCTGAATTCGTGGTGGCACGCCTGGGGATAGAAAAATACATGGGCCACATCGTACACTCCGGCATGGTTAGCAAGGGAAAACCAGACCCCGAGGTCTTTCAGCAAGGGGCCGACGCACTTGGTATTCCGCTTCAGGATTGTCTCATCTTTGAAGACAGCGTCACCGGAGCCCAGGCAGCCAACAATGCCAAGGCCAATGTGATCGTTCTTACGACCACCCACCACGAAGCAGAATTCACCCGGCAGGAAGTCGCAGCCTTCCAACCAGACTTCCGACAATTGACATTGCGAGTAAGTGAAGAAGGTTTTACCGTTGCAGTAGGGGAAAAGTAGTCAGTCAACGTCCGTTTTTGCAGCCATAACAATGTATTTTCGGACACCTCCTGTTCATTTTCGAACAGGTTAAAAAACAGCACAATTCATAAAGCCCTGTTTTTCAACATTTTAATTTTTTGGCACGGTTCTGGCACGCTAGGTTGGCATGGACCGCACTATCGACCAATCTTCCATTCAGAAAAAGCGCCGCGGGCGCATCTTAAAGTGGGCAATCGGCCTCGTGGCTTTGTTCGCTGTCATTTACCTCGGCTTACGGGCACTACGCCCCTCCGCTGACGAGGACAAGCTCCGCTTTGCCGCCGTTGAGCGTGGAGAAGTCACCAACACCATCAATGCAAACGCGCTCATTCTCCCCGCTTTTGAAGAGCAGGTGAATGCCCCGGTCGCCACCACCATCAAAGAGGTAATCCTGGAAGCCGGTAAAGAGGTAAAAGCCGGCGACTTGCTGCTAAAGCTGGACCGGGACTACGTTAGCCTCCAGCTAGAAGGCCGTCGGGACCAACTGGCTATGAAGGAAAATAGCATCAGTCTGCTGAACCTTGAGTATGATCGCGACCTCAAAGAGCTCGGCTATGATGCTGACATCAAAAAGCTAGAGCTGGCCGCTGCGGAGGCCCGCCTGGCAGACGCAGAGCGGCTACTAAAGATCGGAGGTGCTACCGAGGAGGAAGTAGAAGCGGCCGACCTCGCCGTCCGCATCACGAAATTGGAGAGCGAAAAGCTGGAGAACCAACTCAACTACAGCCGCAACAGTCTGGCAGGCCGTAAGCGCCAGCTGCAACTGGAAGTGGGCGTTGAGGAAAAAGAGGTGAGTCAATTGAGCCGCAAGCTGCGCGAAACGGAAGTGCGGGCGCCACGCCCCGGCGTAGTGACCTGGGTAAACGAGAACATTGGCCAGCAGGTAGCTGAAGGCGCGCCGTTGGCGCGCATTGCCAACCTGGGTCGCTACAAGATTGAAGGCACCTGCTCCGACCGCTATGCGGACCAGGTTTCCATCGGAATGCCCGTAGAGCTTCGGCTCGCCCGGGCCCGGCTGATCGGTACCATCACGGACATCCTGCCGGAGGTGACCAACAACACCATCAACTTCCGGGTAACCCTCGAAGACCCCAGCAACGACAACCTGCGCCCTAACCTCCGGGCAGAAGCCTACGTCATCACGAGTAAGAAAGAGGACGTCCTCCGGGTGAAAAACGGCCCGGCTTTCCGGGGCGGAAAGCGCCAGTCGATTTTTGTGCTGCGCAGCGGCAAGGCCGTTCGCACCGAAGTTACCGTTGGCCAGCGGAACGGAGATTTTATCGAGATCATCGGTGGCTTACAGGAAGGTGATCGCATCATCATCTCTGACACCGAAGAATTTGAGCAGCTGAGTGAAATCCAGCTTTCGGAATAAGCCCGTCTCCTCCATATCACTAACCGAAAAACACTGCCTTATGGGCCGCCTTACGAACACATCCTGGTTATCCTTAGCTGTTCTCTTTGCTCTAGTAGCCCTCCCCGGCACCAGCGGCCGCGCCCAGCAAAGCTTGCGCCTCGAAGAACTGCAGCAGCGCGCAGCCACCGCCGCCATCAGTGTGCTGGAGGCACGGCAGCAGCTGCAAGCCGCAGACCTCGCCTTGCAAGGATTTAATGCCAGCCTGAAGCCGAGGCTCGACCTCGCCGCCAACTTCCCCAACTACTTTCGGACCAGTACTGAAGTCACTCAGGACGACGGTACGGTCGCCTTCCGCGAAATTGAGCTGAACAACAGCTTTGTGGGGCTCTTCGCCGAGCAAACCATCGCCAGCACCGGCGGAACCATCAGCCTCGAAAGCCGGCTACAGCGCACGGATAATCTCGCCCTCGACGTAAAAGGGTACAACGGTAGCCCACTGCGCCTTTTTTACCGCCAGCCCATCCTTGCATTCAACCCTTTCAAGTGGAACCGGAAGCTGTTGCCCCTCGCTAAATCTGTGAGTGAGAGCCAGCTGGCAGCCGCCAGGGCTGACGCTGCCCTTACGGCAACCACCCTCTTCTTCAACCTCGTGGATGCCGACCAGGAACGGCGCATCGCCGAGATCAACAAAACGGCCAACGAGCAGCTTTTCACCGTTGCCGAAGAACGCTATGAGCTGGGCAAAATCAATCGTGGCGACCTCGTTCAACTCCGGCTGGAGCTTACTTCCGCCGAGCAGAACCTCCTGCGAGCAGAGCGCCTTGTTGCCGCCGCCAGCGCTGCGATCCAACAGCTCCTGGGCGAGACGTACTCCGGAGAGATTTACCTCCCTGAGCTTCCTGACGTTAGCCAGCCAGCAACGGTGGAAGCTGCGATGGCCATGGAGCGGATGCGCGCCCGTCGTCCGGAGATCCTTGCTGCCCGCCAGCGAATGCTGGAGGCAGCCCGCGAAGTGGACCGCACCAAGAAAGACCTTGGTCCCCGGATTGACATTGAAGCCGGCTTCGGTTTCGTCCGCAACGACCTCGAGCTCGCCCCGATTTACACCGACCCACGCAACGAGCGCATTCTGAGTGTCAACCTCGCCCTTCCAATCCTCGATTGGGGGCAGCGCAAAGCACTGACCAAGCGCGCCGCTTCCGCCGAAGACCTGGCGCGTGAAGTAGCGCGCCGCACCGAGCTCAACCTCGGCACCGAACTCACCCAGCTCCTGGAGCAGTGGCGCACGGTGCAGGAGGAACTGCGGCTGGCCACCGAGATCCGGGACCTGGCCAACGAGCGTTTCACCATCAGTAAAGAAAGCTATGAATTGGGGTCCATCCCCCTGACCGAGCTCTCCTTAGCCCAGCAGTTTCGCGACCGTAACATCAGGGCCTACGCCCAGACTTTACGTGCCTACTGGCAGACCTACGCCAGCCTGGCCCGGCTCACCCTCTGGGATTTCATCAATAATAAACCACTCGGGGAGTAGCCCCCGACCTCAGCCTTAGTTTTTCCCAATACCCCAATTGAAACCACACCGTTCTTTTCACCAGATTTTCTGACCACAATCCATTCAGTTATGACCAATTCTGTCTCACCCGCGGCTGCCGATGCCGCCAATTCTTCAGCCGCTGCCATGATTCAGCTGGAAAACGTCAGCAAGGCCTACCGCACTGACACCATTGAAACCCTGGCCTTACAAAACCTGAACCTCACGGTACCAGCGGGAGAATTCATGAGCATCATGGGACCCTCCGGTTGTGGTAAGTCTACCTTGCTGAACATCATGGGGCTTATTGACGAGCCCAGCACTGGTACCGTGACGCTTGCCGGCCGGCAAATCACACAGTACAACGGCAGCGAGATTGCGCGCTTTCGGAACGAGCAGCTCGGTTTCATCTTCCAGAGTTTTCACCTGATCAATGACCTCTCGGTGGTCGACAATGTGGAGCTGCCCCTACTCTACCGCAGGGTAAACTCCAGCGAACGTCGCCGGCTGGCGACCGAGGCGCTGGCCCACGTAGGCCTCAGTAACCGGGCGGGACACTTCCCCAACCAACTGTCCGGCGGACAGAAGCAGCGGGTGGCCATCGCACGGGCAATTGTCGGGCGTCCGAACATCATCCTCGCCGATGAGCCAACGGGTAACCTTGACAGCCGCATGGGAGATGAAATTATGGACATCCTGCTGCGCCTCAACAAAGAACTGGGCACCACCATCGTCATGGTAACGCACGACGAGCGGATGGCACAAAAAACACACCGCCTCGTAAGACTTTCCGACGGGGAAAGAGTATCGTAGCCTCACCGCCAACCGACAACCGCCAACTGACAACCGCTAACCGTCAACCGCCAAACACCATGTTCAAGAACTACTTAATCCTTTCCCTGAAGGTCCTGAAGCGCAAGCCTTTCTATACCTTCATCAGTCTCTTTGGCATCAGCTTCACCCTGATGATCCTGATGCTTCTGACCTCCCTTTTTGATGCCACCATCGGAGCGAATAAGCCCCAGTCGGAACGCGATCGTATGGTGATCATGCCTACCCTGGAGCGGACCCGTACTGAAACGGATACCATCCTGAAGATTGACACCATTGCCATGGCAGGTGGAGAGATGCGCTATGACACTTCGGAGACCTACGAAGATGACGTCGTCTCCACCTCCAATGGCCCGATGAGTTACCGTTTTGCCACCGAACAGCTAGGCAATCTCGAAAACGCAGAACATACGGCCCTGATCCACACCAGCAGCCATATCGACGGCTACCTGGAAGGACGTAAAGTTTCGTTCGACATCTTTTACGTCAATGAAGGCTACTGGGATGTTTTTGATTTTCAGTTTGTGGCGGGCGATCGTTTTTATACTGAGGATATCAAGCAGGCCAACAAAGTGGCGATCATTACGGACAAATCTGCCATAGAATACTTTGGCGAGGCTTCCGAAGCCGTCATCGGTCAGGAGATGGAATTGGGCAGCGAGCGGTTTCGGGTACGAGGGGTGGTGGAACGACCACTAACGGACAGCCCCATGCTCTCGGCGGGCGTCTTCCTGCCCATGACGACCCTGGACAACCGGGAGCTTACGAGTGAAGAACTCTATGGTGGCTTCATGGCCACCTTTCTGACCAAGACTCCCGACGACCGCAAAGCACTTCAGGACGAAATCAACCTCGTCGCCGAAAACTTCGAGTTACCACCGGACAGTTACTTTGACCGGGTGGAGTTGTTCAACGGCACCTTCTTTGATTCCTACGCCCAGGGGCTGGTGCGCTCCCGCGATGCGAAAAAGGCAAAACGCATGTTGTTCATCCCCGTCATCGTGATGCTCCTCCTCTTTGTCGCCCTGCCACTGCTCAACCTGGTCAACCTCAACATCGGACGTGTCCACGAGCGGAAGGCAGAGATTGGTGTACGGAAAGCCTTTGGTGCAAACGGTAACGACATCCTCATTCAGTTCATTTTCGAAAACCTGGTACTTACCGTCATCGGAGGCGTTGTCGGCATGGCGCTAGCCCTCGGGTTGATTTCCTACGTCAACCAAAACGACTTACTGGGCATTACCCGCCTCTCCTACTCTCCTGCTGTATTCATCTACTTCTTCGTGCTCATCCTGATCTTCGGATTCCTCAGCGGCATCCTTCCTGCCTACCGGATGAGTAAGACCAACGTAGCTAACTCCCTTCGCTAACCCGGCTTTCCACTAAGCCAATAAATCATAAAGACATGTTTAGTCACTTACTTAAACTAATGTGGAACAAGCGCCGGGCGAACGGAATGATCTTCCTTGAAATCCTGCTTGCTTTCATCGTATTGTTTGGTGTATTTGCCTTCCTCGGGTACAACCTGAATCGCTATGCCTCTCCCCTCGGCTTTAGCTACGAGCATAGCATCGGCGTACGGGTGGACTTACCCGACGACCTTGACTCCCTGACGGTAATCGACTTACAGCGTACCATCCGCCGGGATCTGCTCGACGTTCCGCAGGTAGAAGCAGCTACCTGGATTGGCCCCGTCAATCCCTTCGGTGGCAGTACCTGGACAACGGGTAGCTCTATTAATGGTCAGGAAGTCCGGACAAAGATGATGTTCGTCGATGAGCACTTCCAGGACGCTGCGGAAGTAAAAGTCATCGACGGTCGTTGGTATACCGAAGATGATTACCGGGACAAATACCCCCCGATGGTGGTCAACGAAGAGTTCAAAGAGCGTTACTTCCCCGAAGTGGCCTCGATTGTGGACTCTGTCTTCGACATCGGCGGCGAACACCGCGTCGTCGGTGTAACGGGCGACTTCAAATACCAGAGCAATTTCGCGGAGAACTACCCCTTGAGTTTTTACCCCCAGGTCGACCAGATGGACCAAGAAGATGACGACGAAAAACAACCCTTCGAAATGATGATTCTGCGCCTGGAACCCAACACCCTCGCGCAGGTGGAAGAACGGATCTACAACCTGTTGGTGAAAGCAACCAAGAGCACCGAAGTGGTCATCTGGGACATGGCCAAAGACCGGCGAAAATCCAACCGGAGCGTAGTCATCCCGATGGTCATTTTGATTGTTATTTCCGGCTTCCTGCTCATCAATATCGGCCTGGGTCTATTCGGCGTGCTGTTCACCCAGATCAACCGTCGCCGGGCAGAGATCGGGCTACGAAAAGCCATGGGAGCTACCCCGGCAGAGGTCACCTGGCAGTTTGTTCTGGAAGTGCTTCTGGTAACCAGTGGAGCACTGGTGCTCGGCGCCTTCTTCGCCGTCCAGGTGCCCCTTTTGGAATTGATGCCGATCCCCGGAAAATTCTTTTACTGGAGTATCCTACTGGCCATCGTCACCATTACGCTGATCGTATCGCTCTGTGCACTGGTTCCAAGTCGTCAGGCAGCGCGCTTACAACCGGCCAACGTGCTCCACGAAAGCTAAACACCTATTATCAGCTAGCCTCAATCAGCCCGGCTTTGCAGTGCACAGAAATGGCACTGTTTGTCGGGCTGATGGCCAGGCTAATCCAAAAAACACAGCCATTCTAAATAATATTAAGACATTAGAACTATGAAAAACGTACTACTGCTACTGCTTTGCCTGTTCTCCCTTACTGCCTTCCCCTGAGTATACGCCCTGGGGGCGGTTCGCACTAACCTGCTGCCAGGTCGGCTTTGCAGTAGCGGTAAGTCTGTTAATATTCGCAGCCATCATTCAGCCAAAGGCAGCCATGAGCGACCGCGTCCCCACACGATTTATGAAAACCCTG
>CAZTTF010000324.1:0-6742 GCA_964616365.1 uncultured Lewinella sp.
AATCCGCGAGGATTTTCGTAATTAGGCGAGAACTAGCCATTAATTATACACGTTGTTCTACACCGTTTTTATTCCGATTTTTATTAATTCGTGTCGATATGTAATCGATGTTGGTCGCAATGTAAACACTTAAATAAATAACCTTGCATTCCGCCATCATTTTCTAAATATTGCTCAAATTCCGACTGCGATAATCCATATTCCGATTTAATTCTTACAATATCGTCTGATAAATTTTCTTTCAGATGTTCAATTTCTTTCCAGCCAACATATTTCTCAAAAGAACAATAATCATCGTGATGTGCAAGCCAAACTTCTTGTTGCCAACTTACATAATTTGGTGTTTTCGTAACCAATTCAATCAGTTTATTTTGGTCAGAAACTTCTTCGCAAGAAGCATCGTCAACATACATTCCATCGTATTTTTCAGCTGCGCTTCCGTCCGCAATACACCAAGGACAAATAAATTCAACTTCTTCGACAGCGTAAATTCCGCCAGAGTAAGCATATTCTCTATTTTTCTCACAAACTGGACAATCAATATTTTTCTTTTCAATTATTCCCAATTCAAGTGCGTACGGTTGGTATTTAAACTTTGGTAATTCAGACATATTTTTTGAATTCAGAGTGTTTTTTTTACAGCCAGAAACTATTCCGATTACTAATATTAATGCTATGACGAATGCTTGTTTCAAATGGTGTAGAACGGGCGCAGCCACGCAGCCCGCCTCTTCCACAGTCAATAATACGAAGAAATCAGCACTAGCTTACCCTAAAACATTGATACGAAGCCAGAAACCCTATTTGGCGGGTTGACGCGGCTGCTATGTTGCACGAATATTATTTTTGTAATTCAAATACTGAATCAAAATTTCGATATAGCTCTCCGAATCCAGATATTAAAACACTACCAGCTGCCATTAAACCAAATGCCAATAGAATTGGAAAATCACTCTTAGGAAGTTCTTGGAAATCCTTTATTAAACCCCCTATTAATTCCATAGACATACCTTTGTCACCCTTTGACTCGATTATTTCATTATAAATTTCTTTGCTTCTCAATGTTTCACTACAATTTATAATCTGATATACTGCCACCTTAAGAATGTTCTTGGTTGCCTCTAAATTACTATCAACAAGGCTTGGTATTAAATTGTGATTAAAAATAATTTTTGTGTCACTCGTCAAGGCTAGAATATAAGGTTTCGATTTTTCAAGTCGATTCCATATCCCAAAAAGTGAAAAGTAAGATATAGTTACAAATTGTACGACTATATTCTTACTTACCCAAGTATATTTCTCGTCTTCACTATCGAAAGAATCTCCAGCATTTTTTTCTGATCTATCTACCGCCTTTTCAAATAAATCAAAAGATAAGTTCAGCATATTTGATAATGCCTTCTTTTTTGGTAATTCTATTTTTATCTTCTTTTCTTCATTCCTAGGTAAGAACTTAGTGATATTTCCAAAATCAATTTCTGATTTAGAATAATTAAATTCCTCTGGATATTTTAAAAACAAGATAGGGCCTATGCAAAAATCATGTTCTACCAACAAGTTTATATGCCATTGCATAGATAAATGAAGAGCACTAACTAAAAAAGGAAAAATCGAATTAAGTCTATCTGTCTCATCTACAGCCTGATCATCATATACACAGATTACTCTATCATCGATGACCTCGGTATTATCATGACTATCATCATTTCTTAATTCATTAATAAATCTACGATCTTGATCAGAAAGACTTTTGAAAAGAGGTGATTCATTTATAACCCATTGCTTAGTTAACTTGACACCTTTAATTCCTTTTCTCAAAGATTGTCTCTTATTCCTTTGAGATATGAGAACTGGGCTATACCATCCATCTTCAATTTTCGAAAAATAATTAGCATCATAGTGATGTGCATGATTTATAAATCCAAAATATTCATATCCTTTTTCAAAAATGCTTTTTAGAAATCTTATCTTTTGACTTACTCCCTCATCTAATTTAGGGTCAAAACCTGTAGACTTAGATTTTAACATTAGCGATATAGTAAATTTTGAATTAAACAACTCAGTCCAAAATTGTGCAGACTCTTTTAGATAAATATCTCGAATATATAATGAGTTTTTCAACCACAAATCACTGTTTTGATTGTAAATTATTTTGTGATCCTCAAGAATATAAGAAGCCTTTACTTTCCAGTAGTCGTCAATATATTTTTTTCTAATTTCAGTAAAGGTCATTATGTCTATTTACACCATCAAGAACAATCTAAATTACTGAATAGATCGATTTTATTTTTTGTTTCGTGCAACACAATCATACACGCATTGCGCAAATATTGGCAACAACGCAATGCGTATATACCCCAATATACGTCGTGTTCACGCAATACCATCATCCTCACCACTACTGTAAGTTGCGTCAATGCCACAAATATCCCGCAATGTCATATGTCGCAGATGGTGGTTATGCCGCAGCTCCAGCCTGGCCTCCATTGCTTTAATTGTACTTCACAGAGCACCTGCGTCCGCGCCCGTGTCAGTCAAATAGTCAGAATAGTCAAGTAGTCAGAGTAGTCAAGTAGTCAAATAGCGGCCAGATCAAACCCCAACCGCCTCCTCCACCAACTCCGCCGTGATCTTCGCGGAGAGCAGGCACAGGGGCACCCCGCCGCCCGGGTGGACGCTGCCGCCGAGGAAGTAGAGCCCGTCGATGCGACGACTGAAGTTGGGGTGCCGCAAAAATGCGGCCATGGTATTGTTGCTGCTGGTGCCGTAAAGCGCGCCCTGGTGTGAGCCGGTCAGGTGCTCTATCTCGGGCGGCGTGACGATGCGTTCCTCTTCGATGAGGTCGCCTAAGGCGGTGGCGGAGACCTTTAGTTGTTGCTCCAGAATTGCCAGCACCCGTTCGCGGAGCTGGCCGACGATCCGGTCCCAATCCTGGCCGGTGTCGGCGGGGGCATTGACCATCACGAACCAGTTCTCGCTGCCTGCCGGCGCATCTTCCGGGACCATCTTGCTCGAGACATTGACGTACACCGTCACGTCGTCGCCCAGCTCGCCGGCTTCCAGGAGGGCGAACTCCCGGGCGTAATCTTCGCTGAAGAAGATGTTGTGGACGCCCAGTTCCGGAAACTCCTGCTTGATCCCCCAGTAGAAGATCACGGCACTGGTGCTCTTTTGCTGGCGCAGGGTCCGCTCGGGGCGCTTCGCCCCCGGCAACAGCTTGTCGTAGGCCAGCCACACGTCCATATTGCAAACGACATTATCGGCGGCGTGGAACCGGCCGTCCACCTGTACCCCGGTCACCGCTTGGTTTTGCCGGACCACCTCCTCCACCCGCTGGTTGAAATGGTAACGGACCCCGAGACGCTTGCCGAGTGCATAAACCGACTGACTGATGTCATACATCCCGCCTTTGGGGAGGTAGGCCCCGAAGTGGTGCTCGAAGTGCGGAATCATACTCAGCAGCCCCGGTGCCTTATAGGGGTTGGAGCCGTTGTAGGTAGCGAAACGATCAAAAAGCTGTACCAGTTTGGGGTGTTTAAGGTCGCGCTGGTGTACCTGATGCATGCTCGGCAGCAGGTCCAGGGTAGGGATTTTGAGCATGGCTCCGGCCACCTGCCAGTCGAGCCACGTTCCGGCTTTGTGGAGGGATTTCTCCAGGAAGGTCCTGCCGGTAAGCTCATACTTTCTGGCGGCATCGGCCATGAAGTCGGCCACCCGCTTGCTCGGAACCCCGAAGGTAGCTGCCGCGCGCTCCGCCAGCGCGGCGGTATCGCCGGGAGCAACGAAGGTGGTCCCATCGGGCCACCAGTAGTGGCAGACGTCCGGCAGGCGGTCGTAGGTAAAATGCGCGGCGGGGTCTTCTCCCGCCAGGCGGAAGAGCTCGTCCACATACTGGGGCATGGTGAAGAGGCTCGGACCGAAGTCGAAGCGGTAATCGCCCAGGCTGAACTGGCTGAGTTTGCCGCCCGGACCGGCATTGGCCTCAAAAACGTCGACCTCGTGCCCCGCTACGGCGAGGCGAACGGCTGCTGCCAGGCCGGCGATGCCGGCCCCGATGATGGTAGTTCGCATGGAGGGGTAACGCAGGAGGGGAGGAACGGTTGTCAGTTGGCGGTTGACGGTTAACAGTTGACGGTTGTCAGTTGACGGTTGGCGGCCAACTCCTAACCGTCAACAGATAACAGACAATTATCCTAAAGACCTTAACGTTTATCGTTTGACCAAGCAAAATCACCTAACTTGGGTACTCAATAACCAACGGATTCAAATGAAATCTACTCTTATCCTCCTGGCGTGCCTTTTCACGCTCAACTTATCGGCGCAGGACGCAGCCACCGGCATGCAGTTCGTAGAAAAGCCATTCGAAGAATTATTAGCTCAAGCTAAAGCAGAAGACAAAGTGATCTTCATTGATGCTTACACGACCTGGTGTGGCCCCTGTAAGATGATGGCGGCAAAGGTTTTCCCGCAAGAAGAAGTGGGCAAAGTGTACAACGAGCGTTTCATCAACGCCAAGTTCGACATGGAAAAGGGAGAAGGCCCAGGCCTCGCCCGCCGCTACAGCGTAATGGCATACCCTACTTACCTCTTCGTTGACGGCAACGGCGACATTGTTCACAAAGGTCTCGGCTACATCCCCGCTGAGGAATTCCTGGCGCTGGCTGACGTAGCCTCTGGCGACGAAAACCTCGGTGCCCTCAACAAGCGCTACGATGCCGGTGAGCGGGACCCCGCTTTCCTGCAGTCTTACGCTGCTACCCTGAACGACGTGTACGAGCAGGCAAAGGCCAGCGAAGTTGTGTCCACTTACCTCGCATCGGTAGACGACTGGAGCACTCCGGAAGCAATGGAAATGCTGATCGCTAACCCCGGAGAAATGGGCGGTGATAAGATGAACTTCCTCATTGAAAATGCCGACAAGGTCCTGGCAACCGAAAGTGGTGAGTCCTTCCTGATGACGATCCAGCAGTCTGTGATTGGCGACTACATGCAGTCTGCCGGTAAGCGGGAGCTGCCTGAGCCATCGGTGCTGGCTCCGATCTACGCAGAAAAAGTAGCCCCCATCAAAGACCGACTGGTGGCACACTACACCATGCTGAAAGCACAGCAGACGCGCGACAGCAAGCAGATCATTCCTGCCACCATCACCTACCTCGAGCAGTACCCCTCCAATAGCTGGCAGCAGCTGAACGGTATCGCCTGGGACATCTTCGAAAATTCCGACGACGCGGACCAACTGGCCATGGGCGTCAAGTTCGCCGAGCAATCGGTGAATATGGATGCAAACTACATGAACCTCGATACCCTCGCGTGGCTCTACCACAAAACGGGCGACCAGGAGAATGCCGTGATCACCGCCAAGAAGGCCATTGCCATCGCTAAAAAAATGGACATGGATTACAGCGAGACGGAAAAAATCCTGACGGGAGGTAAGTAAATCTTCCGCTTTCTGACGATCAGATAAAAGGGTGCAATTGGCAGAAGCTGGTTGCACCTTTTTCAGTTGGGGTAGGGTAATTGGCGCGGCCGCAGGTGCTCAGAAAGGGTAAAGAGCAATGTGAGTAACGTCGAGACCGGCCAGCAATTGCAACCCTGTAACTACTGCATCCTTGCAACCCCAACCGCCGAGACATTCGATGAACTTTGTGCGACTGCGTCAGCAAAAGATGCATCGGATGACCGGCTTAGTCCTGTTCTTGTCGGCAAGTGCTAAATTGCAACTCTACAACCCCAATCGCCGAGACATTCGATGAACTTTGTGCGACTGCGTCAGCAAAAGATGCATCGGATGACCGGCTCCGACTCGTGACCGGTCAGCAAATGCTAAATTGCAACCCTGCAACTCTTGCAACCCCTAAATTCCCCTCCCCATGCTGCTCCCTCATCACACCCCCGGCCGCCTCGAAGCCGGCTGCGACGAAGCCGGACGCGGCTGCCTGGCTGGCCCCGTTTTTGCGGCGGCAGTTATCCTGCCGCCCGGCTACAGCAACCCCGCCCTCAACGATAGTAAAAAACTTAAGGAAGCTGACCGCGATGATCTCCGCCGCCAAATTGAGGCGGACGCCCTGAGCTGGGCAGTAGCCAGCTTCAGCGTGGCTGAGATTGATAAGCACAACATCTTTCAGTCCAGCTACCGGGCGATGCACCGGGCCCTCGATCAGCTGGCCGAGCGCCCCGAGTTTTTGCTGATCGACGGTAAGTTTTTTATCCCCTACGGTAAAATGCCTTACGCGTGTGTGATCAAAGGGGATGGGAAATACCAGTCCATTGCCGCCGCCGGTATCCTGGCCAAAACCCACCGTGATGAACACATGCAGCAGCTGCACCAGCAGTATCCCCAGTTTGCCTGGGACAGCAATGCCGGCTACCCCACCAAAGCCCACCGGGCCGCCATCGAACAACATGGTGCCACCGAGCACCACCGGAAGAGCTTCCGGTTGCTAAAAGAAGGAAAGCAGTACTCCTTATTTGACAAGTAACAGCCTTGGCCGATGAGCGCTACTCCGACGGCGATATTCGAAGCGGAGCTCCTTCGCCAAACAAAACGAGACGTTGCTAAAGCCCGCAGGCCAGTGCTTCGCTTATTCTTTTCTTGGTGTTGAGGTCCGAGGGAAGCTTAGAAGGCATTCCTCGCTGTTTTCGATCCTCCCCGACTTTTTTATCTGAAATCCTTGTTTTGCCCTGCAACAACTCAGGACCCGGCCTTAAGGACCGGCCGTTCAGAAGACCGCCGCAGGGCGTT
>CAZTTF010000325.1:0-45828 GCA_964616365.1 uncultured Lewinella sp.
GGCTGCCCCAATCGCGTTATAAGCTGGCGGCCACAGGGCACACAGATTAAACCGCGAAGCAAACAAAAGGTATATCCGGCTGACTTACCGCAGGCTGCCGGACTACGGCAGGTTAGACAAGGCAGCTTAGCGCTCCCTAACAGTATGATGGTCGGACTTAGGATGTTTCGTCGGTAATTCCCACGGAATTGTGAGATTTTCAGTTGGCATCGTGGAGACAGGGCATACCCTGTTCCTACAAATCAGGCGAACTAGTCTCGGGTTCCTTGCGGTACCCAGAAATTCCTTGTGGAACAGCCTACTACTAGACTAATTCACTAACTTAACGTCAGGTTTGGACGAGGCAATAATGCAAGTTGCCGACTATCATCCTTTAATCTCTCGTGATTATCAAGTCTATTAGTCATTTAGCCTGCTAGGCAGTCATGACCGTCTAACGGACTAAATGACTAACAGACGAAACAAACCCAACATAGTATTTGATCCATTTCAACAAGAGGAAACCAAGCATTTATGCCAAACCTCACGTTAACTTAGTGACCAACTCACCCCTATTCGTCTTAACTACAACCAACCGCCTAGATGAAAATGAAAGATCTACTCTTTTCCCTCACCTTTATGCTCACGCTGGTCTTTGCCGGCAGCCAGGTACTCAGCGCACAGGTAACCAGCCAGCGTATGGCCCACAGCAGAGGTGACAACGACGCCATCATTCTTGAGCTTCCTACCGCAGATGATAAAATGGTAGACAAGCTCTGGGCTGATTGGCTTAAAGACAACTATAAGGTTAAGACCAAGAAGGTCAAAAAGACCAAAAATGAGATGCAGCACCTTAACTTCTCCATTCCCGGAGTGAGCATTGGTGGCAATCTCGACATGTACAGTATGATCCGGGAAAGTGGGTCTGGTAGTGAAGTGATGGTCTGGATAGCTACCCCTGATGGCTACATCAGCCCGCAACTCGACAGCGGCCGCTATATCGAAGCGGAGAAGATGCTGATGCGCTTCGCACTGGAGGTTAGCAGAGCGCAGATAGAAATTCAGGTCGAAGAAGAGGAAAAGGCACTCAAGGAATTAGAGAAAGAGCTCGACCGGCTCCGCAAGGAGAAAGAAAGCTTTGAGAAAAAGATTGCTGACGCTGAAAAAGCCATCGCCGATGCCCGCAGGGACATCGAAAACAACCTTGGTGATCAGAAAAGCAAAGAGCGGGAAATCCAACTGCAAATCCGCCAGATTGAACACACTAAGCGTAAGCTGAAAGACTTCTAATCGTGTAGCATTTACCGGAGGGAGGGTGCTTCCTCAGGAAAAATTAAAACCCTTACCGTTGTCATATACGGTAAGGGTTTTTTATTTAGTTGCGGTTCCACATCCGGGAACCCCCATTGCAGAGGTCATCAATAAAACTTCTTCGAACTCGTGGTTTTGATGGTTGTAAACAACCTGCACAACGGGAGGGTCGTAAGGAGGAATCATTACGGAAGCGGGCAAACCAATAGTATCGATGGGGGACCACGCGATGTCCGTTGGCAACAATTCTGCGGCAAAAACACGGGCCTTGGGCAATCCCGTCCGCTGCGCGCAATAGATTACCCGGTGGCCACGGTAGGTAGCCGCCTGCTTGCCGCGGACAATTTCCAGGTCCAGGAACTCATGATCATAGGCGGAGATCATCAGTAAGGAGGTGGAGTCCGACCAGCCCGTGCTTTCGTGTACCCAAAGACACTCATTTTCGTCAAGCGCAAATTCTGCTAAAAAGTTATCCAGCAAGCATTCGAGGCTTGCCGTATTTTCAGTTAACCGGGGTTGAGGAGGAGTGCAGCCATAAACAGTGAAAAAGACCAACAACAATAAATATCTCATGCAGTCAAGATGCAGCGGGCGCGGACGCTGGTGCAAGGTCGGGGAATAAAAGCAATGCATTCGGGTCGTCAGGCGAGGTCTTCCCGCTGCGCCAGGACTGTACAACGGGTCGCAAGTCCTTCGCCCTTACTCTGCGACAGCCCTGCCTCGGTACCGTGCGCTTTTCCTTTGCTCCGTATCTTCCCACCAAAGTTCACCGCAATGCGTTACCTCCCTCTGCTTCTTGTCTTTCTGCTTGGCACCAGCGGCCGCGCCCAATCACTCACTCCGGCTACTCCGACCAGCCAGGGCTTTGATGCTGAGCGCCTGACGCGGATAGACACCTATATGCAGGGCTTGATCGATCAGAGCATTATTCCGAATGCACAGACGCTCGTTGCACGAAACGGTAAGATCATTCACCGGGGAACTTTTGGCTTTTCGGACCTTGAGCAACAAACGCCCTCCCGGGCAGACGACATCTACCGGATTGCCAGCCAAACCAAGGCGATTGTTACCGTGGGGCTGATGATGGAGTGGGAAAAAGGTAAGTTCTTACTTGAAGACCCCGTCAGTAAATACCTCCCGGCATTTGCAGAAATGAGGGTACTTCGGGAGCAAGACCCCGAAACGGGAGAATACATCACAGAGCCTGCCAATCGCTCCATCACGATCCTTGACCTGCTCACCCATACCGCTGGCATCCCTTACGACCTCCCCCTGGAAAACCGGCCCGAGCTGGACGTTCCCTTCTTCGCCAGCCTTGAGGATGTTTCGCTCGAAGAGGTGGCTAACCGGATTGCTGAAAGACCGTTGGTCCACCAGCCAGGTGAAGCATTCACTTATGGTCTGGGAATTGATGTTGCCGGGCGCGTACTGGAGGTGATCTCCGGAGTATCACTTGATGCGTACTTAACCAATAACATCTGGCGACCGCTGGGAATGGCGGACAGTCACTTTTACCTCCCCGAATCAAAGCATGATCGCCTCGTCACCCTTTACTCCAAGAACACTGCTGATGCAGCACTGACCGTGCACGAAAATGCAACCTACCGGGATTTTGCCATTCGGGGAGCCCAACGGTATTACTCCGGCGGAGCCGGTTCCGTCGGTACAATTGACGACTACGCCATATTCTGTCAAATGATGCTGAACGGAGGTGTCTACGACGGCGTTCGCTTGCTTGGTCCCAAAACAGTTGCCTTCATGACCCGAAACCAGATCGGGTCAAATGAAGTATGGAATCGGCGTGATAAATTCGGCATCGGCTTCCAGCTGGTCACTGAAAACAGCCGGTACGCAGACCAGGCCGGCGACCAGGCCTTTACGTGGGGCGGGATGTACCTTTCGGAATATACCATTGACCCGGAAGAGCAATTGATCATGCTCTTTTACACGAACGTTCACCCGATTCCTCAGTACACTGAGATCGTGCGGAAGTTCCGGATTCAGGTCTATCAGGCCCTGATTGATTAATCGTCTGTTGTATCACCCAACAGGTCCGGCCGGCGAGCGGCCGTGCGGGCTTCCGCCTGCTGCTCGCGCCACTCTTCAATGGCTCCGGTATTCCCGCTGAGCAAGATATCGGGTACTTTATGCCCGCGCCATTCGGCCGGGCGGGTATATACCGGAGGCGCCAGCATATCATCCTGAAAGCTGTCGGTGAGGGCGGAGGTTTCGTCGTTAAGCACGCCGGGTAATAATCTGCCGATGCTGTCGACCAGGATGGCGGCAGCGAGCTCGCCGCCAGACAGCACATAATCGCCGATACTGACCTCCAGGGTGACGTAAACATCACGAATGCGCTGATCAATCCCCTTGTAGTGGCCGCAAATCAATAGTAGATTCTGCCCCAGGCTCAGTTGGTTTGCTCTGCGTTGCGCATAGCGTTCACCGTCCGGAGTCAGGTAAATGATCTCGTCGTAAGTCCGTTCTGCCTGCAGCTTTTCAATGAGCTCCGCAAGGGGTTCGCAGCGCATCACCATGCCAGCACCTCCCCCGAACTGGTAATCGTCTACCGTACGGTGCTTCCCCATACCATACTCCCGTAAATCATGCACCGCTACGGAGAGCAGCCCTTTATCTTTTGCCCGTTGCATGATCGAATGCGACAGGGGAGAGTCTAGAAGATTAGGTACGACGGAAATGATATCAATGTGCATGTGGCAAAACTAGTGCATTGGAATTTAAGCGCTTGTTTGGGAGGAGCTATCTCATCACCAAAAGCCAATCGGACGAGGTCACAAGCGTTCCCAACCAATTACACCGTCTGTCTTTTCAAAGGAACTTTGGTTGAATTTCTACGCTACTTAGTCAGATTCTGGTTACTAAACAGGATTTCACGGAAGTATAGTGTTACAACAAAGGACAAGAATTTTACTTTTCGCACCAAAAGTATTACTTTCACTTATAGAAACCATTAGTCTTGCTAATGGCTTCCCTTATTGCTTTACATCACAAGAGTATTTTTTGCTGGCTCCAATTGACTGGCCCCCGTCATTCGACGGGCGGCTGATTTGTTGGCGCCAGTACTTTCGTACTTACCTATTTCAGTTTTATGTCCGACAAGTCTACAGGTTTTTTCAGCCATCTTAATAAGGACTTACCTGCTTCTGTAGTAGTCTTCCTCGTTGCGCTTCCCTTGTGCCTGGGAATTGCGCTGGCTTCTGGCGCGCCTCCGCTTTCCGGCATTATTGCGGGAATCATCGGGGGTACTGTTGTTGCCTTATTGAGTGGTTCTCCGTTGGGCGTAAGTGGTCCTGCCGCGGGGCTGGCCGTCATCGTATTCAATGCCATCACGAGCCTGGGGGCTTTTGAAACCTTCTTGCTTGCCGTGGTACTGGCGGGTGCTATCCAAATCGTCCTGGGTTTTCTCAAGGCAGGAGTTATTGGCTACTACTTTCCAAGTTCAGTGATTAAGGGAATGCTGGCAGGTATTGGGGTAATTATTATCCTTAAGCAGATCCCCCACTTTTTCGGGTATGATGCTGACCCGGAGGGTGATTTTGAGTTTTTCCAGGTTGACGGAGAGAATACCTTTTCGGAGATCTTCAAGATGTTCGACTTCATTTCGCCGGGGGCTGCTATTATCGGTATAGTATCACTGGCTGTGCTGATCTTGTGGGAGCAGCCCTTCATGAAAAAGCTTTCTTTCTCCCGCTTTATTCAAGGTCCGCTGGTAGCGGTAGTTTTGGGCATTGGCCTCAACATTATGTTTGCCGGCGGCGCTAACGCACTTTCAGCGGAGCAGATGGTGGATATTCCTGTAGCTGAATCTATCGGCGGTTTCTTCGGACAATTCTCATTCCCTGACTTCTCGCAGATTGGCAATAGCGCTGTCTGGGTCACTGCCATTACGATTGCAGTAGTAGCCAGCCTTGAGACCCTGCTCTGTGTCGAGGCTACTGACAAACTAGACCCCCTTAAGCGAAACACGCCTACGAACCGGGAGCTATTGGCACAAGGAGCCGGAAACATGTTTAGTGGATTCATCGGAGGTCTGCCGGTTACGCAGGTAATCGTTCGTAGCTCAGCTAACATCCAGTCGGGTGGGGTAACGAAAGCCTCTGCTTTCTTTCATGGTATTCTGTTGCTTATCTGTGTCATATCTATCCCCGTAGTCCTGAACATGATTCCGTTAGCCAGCCTGGCGGCAATCCTTTTACTGGTAGGATACAAACTAGCCAAACCAGCTACCTTTAAGGCAATGTGGGCCCTGGGTGCTTCACAGTTTATCCCCTTCCTGGTCACTATTCTTGGCATCGTGTTCACGGACCTCCTGATCGGTATTGGCCTGGGCATGGCCGTGGCGGTTGTCCACTTGCTGTGGAACAATTACCAGACGCCCTACCACTTTGATGCTGAAAAGCACGTAAAGGGAGAGACCATCCGCATTGAGCTTTCTGAGGACGTTAGCTTCCTCAACAAAGCGAGCATTGAAAACACGCTCAACCATCTTCCGGAAGGAGCTCACGTGATCATTGACGAAAGCCGGGCCAAGACCATCCACCCTGATATCCTTGAGATTATTGACAACTTTGAAAATGTTGTCGCCCCCCGCAAAAACATCCGGGTAGAAGTTGATCTCGACGGGCATACCAACCTTAGTACGGCCCGCAGCCCTGAGTATAAATTCCGGGAAGCGGTCTCCTAACCACACGACAGCTTCATACTCAGTGGGGCGCAGACGCAGGTGCAATGGAGGTTGAAGCGCCATCTATAACTGCCTTCTGACTCCCAAGTGGAAGCGCTTTGCTCGGACTAGCGGCCACTCCTACACCATAGTTAACATCAGTTCCTGACTGATGCTGACAAGCCAGTGTCCTGTAACCTAGGTTAAGGCAGGTTTATACATCGGTATTTCAATCGCTGGCTATACCTAAGCCGGAGTAGTTTGGGACAATTAGCGCGCGGCTAGCGTGGTTGCTGACGGGGCAAAAAACGTAGGCGAAGCCTAAGTTTCGGCGAGGCTTTTTAACGAAATCAGCAGCCGCGATAGCAAGTGACAAAGTCCCAAACCACTCCGGCTTAGGTGTAATCAATTTATTTTCGGCAATAAAGCACCCAGGCGGGTGGCAGGTTGGCCCAGACGCGTTTCGCGTCTACTTTTCCGAAGGCTTGCTCGTAGTAACTCTTGGTTTTCAAGCTGTAATGGACCTGGTTGTAGCAGCCTCCGGAGCGAAGGTTCTCTCTTGCTGCGGCAACGATGGACCTTCCAAGTTCGGGAGGAAGCGCGGCGAAGGGAATTGCGGAGACTATATGATCGGCCTTATCTGCTCCGATTTTGTCCAACCATTCGCGGATATTCTCGGCACTATCCTGCGCGACGACGAGGCGCTCGTCTCCGAGTGCGCGCATGTCCTCACAAAGTTCGGGGCTAACCTCAAAGGCAATTACCTTACCCTCAGGATGCAGATGCTTGAGGATTTGCTCGGTGATGACGCCGTCGCCGGCACCAAGTTCAACGATGGTTCGTGCGCTGGAGAAGTCGATCCGATCAATTGCGGCCGCGCACAGCGCGGGACTACTACGGGTAAGTGTTCCCGTGGTGCGTAGATTACGAAGGCCCTCCAGTAAAAAAGAAAAAGTAGACAAGTTCAGGGTGGTTTTAATGGTAAAGTGTTTCCTCGATCTGTTTGGGAAGCCGCGCTTTTAACCTCTCCCCAAACCCCTATCCGACTGCTCGTGCCTCGCCGGAGAAGGGTTGTCAAGAAAACAACCTGGTTGTTTTCCATGCTAAAAACCGAGCATCCATGTAACTTGAACGAGGTGTCGTAATATAATTGGGCCGACAAACTAAGAAAAGTTAGCGGTTGCAGCAGTATCCTCGTCCGCCCCCCTGCTCTCCCCCTTTCCTTGGCACCCTGCGTCCGCGCCTACCTAATTACCGACGACGCTTACCGGGAGCTGCCTTCCTCAGCTAATTGTTACAGGCCTTATCTTAGCCCCATGACACAACAGGGCCAACACCTTGCCGAGCTTCCCAGGTTTTACCACGCGCTGCGTGGTCCCTACCTGAAATGGGCACAGCGTGAGTGGTCTACTACTCCTGCTGAAGCCCTGGGACACTTTAAGCGGGCACTGATCGGTTGGTACGAGGCACGGGTCGAGCGGGAAGATCCTTACCTGGGAGAAACTGACACTTACGTTAAAGCTGTAGCCACCGTATATTTCAACGGTAACCTTTCAGCATCGATGCTGGAAGCAGAGCGGTTGCCCCTCTCTACGACGGGATTAACCGAGACTCAGCACCCACTAAACCACCTCCCCCGCCCTATTCAGCTGACGGAGCGCCAGCAACTTATGTTGCGACTTTTTCAGGAGATGGGAACCAACTGTAAGGAGTTATTGCTCATGACGGAGTACCATCACCTTACGCCGCAGCGCATCTCCGAGGTGATGGGTATTGATGGACAAATACAAGAAGTAGAAGCCAGGCGAAACAAATGTCGGTTAATGGTTCGGGAAGGCTGGCAAACACACGGCCTGACGGACCCCGTGTATTTGCCAAGCCCCGCTGATGAAGACTTGATTGACCGCTATTATTCCGGTGAACTGGATACTACTCAGCGATGGGACGTTGAAGCCCGGCGCCCCGGAGACACCGTCTTCCGTCATGCCATGGAGCTGCGGGAAGACTGGGCAGGCGCCCTCGTCGTTGCCGGCAGGCAAGACTTGATGGCAACCTTACTCCGGGAGGAGGCTCAGTACGACAAAAAGGGAAAATCAGCTCGTAGTAGTAAGGCGAAATCCGTGAAATTGAGCCCACGGAAAAAGACCTTTGACTTCGGAGGCCTTCAGCTTCCAACGCTGGAAACCGTAACCGCTGTCCTTCTCTTCGGTTTTCTCAGCTGGCTGGCCTGGACAACCTTCGGTGCCGATGCACCAGACCGGAAGGCCGTAAGTTACTTCGAGCCCTACCCCAACATCTTCAAACAGTACGACCCGCGAACGGAGGAAGAGCGAGACCTTGAGCGCATCTTATACTATTATGATCGCAAGGACTATCTGACGGCTTATGACGAGTTATTACCCGTGGCTCCGGCCTATCCTGCCGCCCCACTCTACCTCGGCGTATCCGCCCTCGCTCTGGAGCAACCGGGCCGGGCCCTCGAGTGGTTCGCCCAGATTCCTGCCGATGGTTTTTACCGCCCAGTGGCGGAGTGGTATGAAGCCCTGGCTTATCTGGCTGAAGGCCGTAAAGGCACGGCAGAGACCGTGCTCATAGACATCAATGGAACACCGGGCCACCCCTATCGGGACCGGGCAGGGCGGTTACTCAAGGAACTTTAAGAACAAAAAAATTAGGATAGTGAAGTTACTCCCCCCAGCTTTACTTCACTCTAAGGGAGACAAAACGGACATTAACGAGCATCCTCTGACATTAGTCAGCACAACTCATATTTTTGTTTGTATTTTTTGACTTAACCTACTGCGCCTTACCACATCATATTTTTTGTTCAAAAAGACCACCACGCATCTTACCACCACCAGCATCTCCTGGAAGGAGATAGTAAATTCCGGCCGCACTTTGCGGGCGAGGTGGCTGCGTGTTCGTTACAGCGCTCTTGATAGTAAAGCTGCGCGATGGCGACTACGTGCCCCCATTTGCCTGCTGACATTTACCAAAGCGTTGCTGGTTATCCTGGGAGTAAGTGGCCTCGCTAACACAGGTCTTTTGGCGCAGTCAGGCACGCTAAGCCAAGCGACCCGTGAACTGGAGAAGCTTGACAAAGCAGGAAAACGCACGGCAGGCTCGGCGTTGATAAAATCTGCCCTCGCTTCCATCGACAAGAATACCCCGCCCAAAGTCATTGCTGAGTTCAGACAAGCTCAACTTAGCCATTTTAAGCGGTATGAGCTCAGAGATTCCCTAGAGGTTTATGCGGATATACTGATCAACTATGCGCAGCAACATGACTTGTCTGAGATAGAGATTGAAGCTATTCTGACGAAGTCTGGTCACTATCTTGAAACGATGCGGTATGCAGCCGCTATGGAGCTGGCCGAAACAGCAATTGCTACCGCCCGTGCTTTCGGCAATCAGAGGTTGGTGGGCCGAGCGATTCTACAGAAAGGCAAAGTGCTCCGCACTTCTAAAAATAGCGTTAGCGCTCCACTGCCCTATTTCTATCAGGCAAAAGAGATGCTGGCGGAGGCAGGAGACACCAGCGGGGTGATTGCTTGCGGCTTATTTATTGTCAGCGGAGAGGAAGACATGGAGGTAAAAATGGCCATGCTTCAAGAGACAATGGTATTGGTCGATGCCAGTGGAGACCGGTATCAAAAGATAAGGGCCTCTTTATTTCATGCAGCCTTACTCCCGCCAGAGGAAGCGTTACCCATATTACAGGAAGCCCTGGAGTATAGCCAGCAACTGAGCATTCCTAACCTCGAGCAACACCTTTACATTCAAATGACCAGTCGGTACCAAAACTTAGGATTATACGACGAGGCCCTCGCTGCTATGGATAGTGCATTGGCGGCCTTTCCCGGCAATCTACCGGACGGCGGCAGCTTGAATTATTACGAGATCTATCGAGACAAAGGCGACTATAAAGCTGCGATTGAGCAGATGGAAAAGTTCCGTGCCTGGGAGGATATTCGCCAGAAGGACGACATGAAGTCGCTCATTTCCCAGTGGGAGACGCGCCTGAAAACCCAGGAGGCAGAAGTAGCCCTCCAGGAACAGCAACAAGCGAATAAAATCCAACAACAAAGGACAATCTTACTCATCATCTGCCTGGTCTTCGCAGCAGCCATGGGGGTAGCTATCTGGGTGGGCTATGTACGGCAGCGCAGAAGACGTCAGCAACTTGCCGAGCAGAATAAGGTTATCCGACAACAAGCCGAGGAGCTACAACAGCTCGAAGCCCTGAAGTCCCGTTTCTTTGCCAACGTTTCCCACGAACTCCGCACTCCATTAGCACTGATGATCGGGCCAATTAAGCGCCTGAGAAAGACGGCCGGATTGCAGGGGGAAAACCGGGAAATGCTAACGTACCTGGAGCGAAACACGCTGCGCCTGCGTAAGCTTGTAAATGAAATACTCGACCTGTCAAAGCTCGAGGACAACAAGCTGAGGCTCGACAAAGCGCCCGTACAATTCAGCGCCTACCTCAAACGCCACCTCAAACATTTCTACTCACTAAGAAGCGATGAAACGGTACAAGTAAGTAGTGAGATAGACCTCCCGGAAACCGTCATCATGCTCGACCAAAGCAAGTTCGAGAAGATTATTGACAATCTGCTTTCCAATGCCCTGAAGTTTACGCCACCAGACGGTCAGGTCGTTTTTACGGCAAAAGAAGAAGAGGGGGCTTTTTGCTTTAGCGTCCGGGATACTGGGCGAGGCATAGCCGCGCAAGATTTGCCTTACATCTTCGACCGCTTTTATCAATCCCGGGACGAGTCTGCCTCCCTTGAAGGGGGGACAGGAATTGGCCTCGCCATGTCTAACGAGTTGGCAAAGTTAATGGGCGGAGAGATTTGGGTGGAAAGTGTGGTGGGAGAAGGAAGTACCTTTTACTTCAGATTACCCATCGAGGTAAGCGACATTTCTCTGCACCAGCAAAACGAAGCGGTACCAGGTCTACCACTAGGCGCAGGCGAAGACGCTGGTGCAGTGATAATTACCGAGCAGCAGCATACGCCCGTCACTACCGAAAAACACATCCTGATAGTTGAAGACAATGCCGACCTGCGGGGCTACTACAAGATACTCCTCTCAGACTACCGAGTAAGTCTGACCGAAAACGGTCAGGAAGCCCTTGCCTTCCTGGCTACCGGCAAGCTACCAGACCTGATCATCAGCGACCTCATGATGCCGGTTATGGACGGTATGGAGCTGTTGGGCCGCTTAAAAAGCGATGACCGGTATCGCCACCTGCCCGTAATCATGTTAACTGCCAAGACCAATCTTCAAGTAAAACTAAAAGCGCTGCGATTTGGCATCGATGACTACCTGAATAAACCATTTGACGACGAGGAACTCCTGGTAAGAACACGCAACATCTTGACGCGCCAGGCAGACCGTATATCCTTCTTACAGGACGAACCCGACTCCATCAAAAGCCCGGAACTTGGCGTAACTGACCTCAATTGGCTAGCTGAAGCCGAAGCCTTCATTCTTGCACGACTTACCGACAAAGACCTGTCCGTCCGTCTCCTCGGCCGGCATTTTTCGATGAGTGAGTCCACCCTGCTGCGGCAGGTCAAAAGGCTAACCGGGCTGACACCAAATAAGTACCTGCAGGAGCTTCGCCTGAACCAGGCGCGCGAGATCATTCTGACAGACCCGGAAGTCAACATCAGCACCGTGGGCTACCGTGTCGGCTTTCAGGACCCTGCGGCTTTCAGCCGCAGTTTTCGGAAAAGATTCGGAAAAACCCCCAGTAAAATCAGGCAATAGCAAGCACTACTGCCACCTCAAACCCCGCATAAACATTGAGGTTGACGGATACTGCATACTCTTTGACGGATCAGGCAAATAAAAATGCTAGCGTCTATCTTTCCTTTGACCCAGGCCCGAATAATTCCGGGAACCCTTGAACAAACAAGTTTCGGTCAAAGTATTCAAACATGTCTTCAAACGAGCAAAGCGCCTGGCACGAGCGTGTTGAGCAAATTATCAAGAGCGAGATATTCAACCCTGAGCTCTCCGTTAAGTGGCTTGCCAAAAAGGCCAATATCAGCGAACGCCAGTTTTCACGAAAAGTAAATCACCACTGTGGTAAATCTCCGGGGAAGCTGATTCAGGAAGGGAAGCTTAAAATGGCTTACCAAATGCTAGAAAGCCCCAATCCACCCATGGTGCGGGAAGTAGCTGCCAGGCTCCACTTTACCGATACTAAATATTTTTCCCGCCTCTTTTGGCAACACTTCCAGGTATATCCTTCGCAGGTTAACCGGCTTCCGTGACCCACCAGCATAATTCCTCCGCTACCCTCTGCCAGATAAGCTAATTCAGGCACCTCAAGCCTATCTCACTTAACCAATTTAAACCACCTACTCATGTTTTTTATGAAAGCAGTTATCAACGACTCTTTTACTCCAATTATCGAAGAATTAATTGGGGGATAAACAACTTTAGAAAAGGGAGCGTAGGGAGTTATTTACTCTTCGTTCCCTCAACCTTCTTTATCAGCCATTCTTTAGCGATAAGCGCCTGTTCACGGACGATCTCTGCCTGCAGTCTCTCCTGCCTATCTACATCATATTGCTTCACAGCCTTAAGCCTGGCCACCTTCCTTAATAAACGCAAGTGGTTCCTGTAAGGCTTTAGTCCCTGCTCACTAAACGCTGTGCTTCTTTGCAACCAGCTCTCAAAATTAGCCAACGCACGCTCAAAGGCTTCATATTCAATTACCTCAACGCTATATAACTCATACATGGACCGGACGAGGGTCAGCCTTACGCGCAAACCCAACACCCTCCCAACTTCCAGTCCTTTAAGCGTAGTATAAGCTTCCTCATACTCCCCCCGGTAAAATGCTCCTACCCCCTGATTGGCGTGTACAACACTGGTCCTCTCTTCCTCCCGTAGGTAGCCACTATAAGTCTTGATAAATTCATCGGTCCACTCAAATTTACCGGCCCGAAAACCGATCAAGACGATATTGCTAAAGGCTACCGGACTGATAACGCCATTTGGGATAACAATCCCCGCCTCCAGACCAAGGCTATACCAATGCACTGTTTCTTCCAGGTAAATTTGCTTGCCCTGATTGATTAATCGGCTCAACTGATTGACGACGGTGTAGAAAATACTATGCTGATCCTGTTTGGGTAGTTCTTCATAAGAACCCGCAAACTCGAGGCGCAATGAGTTTATCAATCCAAGGTCGCCGGTCCTTTCTAATAATTCCAGCAGTAGATGGTACATACTCATTATTCGTGCGTCAGGTAAAGCACCCTGCACGCGTGCTGTATTAATAGCCTCTAGAAATCGGGGTTCATAATCGTCACCCAACACCTGTCTTCTATTATGAAACTCGACCCGCAAGCGATATTTCGAAAGTGTAAAATATGCATCTAAGTCTTGATCCATCTGGTAAAGATGCTTCCCACTATTTGCATCCTGATCGAAGCCAGGATGTACTTTTAGTTCTCCGCGAAGGGCTAGCTGATCCGCATAGTACTCAGGACCGGTCAGGCCTGTCCTTTCCTGAGCGCGCAATAGCTTGTTTACGTCATGCTCGAAGCTGCGATAGGGCAAATCTTTGCGGCGAGCTCGCAGGATTAATCGATTGCGTAAGTCAGGGTTCCCCTGCAACTCCTTCCACGCGATAAAATCCTCTACTTGCCTGGTCAACTGCCTGATTTTAACCCTGAGCACTCCCTCCTTAAGCGACTTATCCGCATACAATACTGCCCACAGGGCATGAGGTTCCATCTTTTCTGGCGCGGACGCAGGTGCCAGGTTCAGCAGATAATGTGCCAGGTTAGCCAGCCCGACATCAGTATTATGCACCGGCGAATTCATCCACCGCAAGAAGCTCTTCTGCTCCGCTTTAGAAAAAGATGAAAGCAGACTCACGGTCTTTTTGGCTAACATATTATGGAATGATAATTAAGAGCTTGTTTAGGAACCTGGTTCCTGATCGAGATTCCCAACCAAGCACTGGGAACGCAAGTAAACCATCCAGGATGTGCTAAGACCTGGCCAACTAGCAATTTTCAAGCACGCGCAACCAGAGCCATTAGTTCATAAGTGTCATCTATCGCTTTTGGTTAGGCTGACAATAACCAAACACCAATAGACTTAGTTAACCACTCTTCGAAGACCTATGGCATAAGCGGTAATTATTTTACCTAAACAGCATTAACAAAAGTAGCCCTTTGAAAAACATGAAGAATAGCACAAAAGGAAAAAAATGGTGACAAAGGGTAAAAAACAGAAACAACAAGGTAGAAAAAAGAGACAAAAGGCAGAAAATAAAGACACGACAGTCCTACGTGCAACTATAAAGTCGTTAACAAAAAACCGTTAACAAGGGCCATTTTTTGCAGTTTTTCGGGTCTGGTTTACCACTTACGTTTGCCTTGTGAATAGAGAAACTCCCCCTTCTCTAAACTTTACCGCTTTCCAAATAGTCCAATAATGACCCACTTGAACAATCACTCCAATAAGGGCTTGGATCAGAAATATACTGTTTCTGGATTTACCTCGTTCTGTAGCCTTTTGTTTTTACTGCTAATGCTGCTATTGCTCTCTTCAGTAGCAGATCCAGAAAATTATTCGTCTGCTAATAATTATGCAGCTGCCAACACCAATTTCTCCGGCACTGGAAACTGGACAGACCAGGCCAACTGGTCTCCAACCTACCCAGGGACACTAGTACAAGACGAAGTTTTTATTGACGGAGGTGCAAATTGCACCATATCCCCAGGAACTACCATTGCAATCCGCCCTGCCTCAGAGAGCCGTCGCTACGTGACGGTTACCAGCGGTGGTCTACTGACGGTTGCGGATGGTGCTGTACTGCAAACCAACGGTCCTTACAGCTACAACGCGGGTGTTTGGGTGGATGGAATACTTGATGTGGCCCCAACGGGTACGTTCAGCTCCAACCATTTTGCCGGTACAGGGACCATCCAGGGAACGGACGTCAATAGTTCCCGCAGCATCGAGCCAGCGGGCCCGGGTGCTACCGGAACACTGACGTTTGCTCAGAACCTTGGCGGCTCCATGAGAGACTACAACTGTGAAGTATTTGGCCCCACTGCAGGTACAGATTACGACCAGGTCGCGGTAGGCGGCACCATCACCCAGTCGGGTGCACTGAATGTTGACTTCGGTAGCTTCACACCCCAGAATGGGCAGGTTTTTCAAATCGTTACAGCTGGATCCTTTGCTGGTAGCTTCCAACAAATTCAGATCACCCCAGCGTCTATTTCAGTTGATTACGACGAAACTACCGGTCAGCTGACGGTCGTGGGCGGCGGTATAACGCCAACCTTTACCTGGGACAATGATAGTGGTGATGGCCTTTGGAGTACCGCTGCCAACTGGAGTGACGACATTGTACCGGGCCCTGGAGACAATGTGGTGTTTAACGGCATAGTTAGTAATAGTAATTGTACTGTAGACGTCGTCGCGGAGGTTGCCAACCTAACCATCAGCTATGCAGGAGACTTGAGGTTAAACAATAAGATTAGTGTAACCTCCAACTTCCTTTTAGAAAATGCGAGACTAATTACAGGAGTAGAGGCAATTGAAATCCAAGGCGATCTGGTCGTTAATGATTTAAGCTACGGAAATGCAGCCTCCGCAAAACTCGTCCTAAATGGAGCAACAGATCAAAAAATATCGGGATCGGGCATTTGCCATAACCTAGAAGTGCAAAAAACCGGAGGCCGTGTTTTGCTCTTGGATGATTTAATTTTATCATCCGGTGAATTATCAGGAGCAGGTTCTATCGTCAATGCCGGAGGACTAGTGGTATTGTCCGGAGCAAACAATGATTACACCTTTGATTTTGCCGGGTCCATCGACGACCTTGAGTTCGCCAACTTCTTCCGCAAGGTAACACTGGCCCAGGACCTAACGATCAACAATGACCTCTACATTACCAGTGTAGCCACGCTAGTCGGAGATAACGACTATCTCATCAGCGGAAATGTGATTACTGCTGATGCCGATTTCTCAGCCGGTAATAACAGCTCTAATATTGTCTTTGTCGGCACCACCGACCAGACCATCTCCGGGAGAGGTGCATTACACGATGTAGAAATTCGTAAGCCGAGTGGTGATGTCCTGATCAACGAAAACGTCAACTTTTTCAATGGCACCTTAACGGGATCGGGTAACATCCGCAGCAATGGCGGCAGGATCGTTTCAAGAGGAGCAAATAGGGATTACACCTTCGATTTTGCCGGATCCATCGACGATCTTGAGTTCGCCAGCAACTTCCGCACGGTAACACTGGCCCAGGACCTAACGATCAACAACGACCTCTACATTACCAGTGTAGCCTTACTATTCGGAAATAAAGATTATCTCGTCAGCGGAAATGTAATTACCGCTGATAACGACTACGAGAGTAACAATACTTCCAACATTAAACTTGTAGGCACAGCTGATCAATCCATCTCTGGACCCGGTGTAATTCACGATCTTACTTACGCTAAACCATCAGGTAACTTAATTAAAGGAGCTGATTTCGATTTTAACTTCACTAACGTTCTTCTCAGTGCAGGAAACTGGCAACTGAACCAACCTGTAGGCGTCAGTAACAGCTTCACCGTAAGCGGTGGCACATTATCCGGCACTGGTCCTATCAACGGCAACGTTACTGCTGACGGCGGAACCATAAATCCTGGAAACGCCTTCGGGTGCTTTACCATTAATGGTAATCTGACTTTAGGTGAAGGAACGACCTCAACTTTTGAGCTAGACGGATCAGCTGCCTGCACTGAGTTTGATCAGCTTATCGTTAACGGTAGTGTAAACATCAATAATGCTACTCTTGAAGTTCTGACCACTACCCCCCCAACCGGCGAGATCATTCTGATCAATAATGATGGCACCGATGGCATATCCGGCAGTAAATTCCTGGGGCAACCAGAAGGCAGTACCATTGAAATAAACGGCACTCCCTACGAGGTAATTTACTCTGGTGGCGATGGCAACGATTTCAGCCTAAGCCCAGCTTGTAACGCTACCATCACGTCAATTGATGTTGCCACAGACTGCCCCGGAACAATCACCATTAATGCCACCTGCAGCACGTGTGTCGATGGCTTACTGTACACCGTGGAAGGGGAACAACCTCAAAATGACGGCCAGTTCGACAATCTTGATCCAGGCACCTATAATGTAACCGTGGCAGACGTTAACAACCCGGGCTGCAGTGCTACTACAAGTATCACCATCACCGCGGACACGGAGGCGCCAACCATCTCCTGTCCCGGTAACATCACGGCAACTGCCACCTCTGCTGCTGGAGCTGAAGTCACCTTCGCTGCTCCAACAGGTACGGACAACTGTGACGGTGCCACTACCACACAAACCGCTGGCCTAGCCAGCGGCGGCACTTTCCCACTCGGTACTACCATCGTTGAATTTACGGTAACCGACGCCGCCGGACTTACCGCCAGCTGCTCATTCGAAGTAACCGTTGCTGGCATTGCTCCGGTTATCACCTGCCCCACTCCGATCACGGTTAACACTGCGGCTGGGCTTTGCGAAGCCGCTGTAGATTTCACCGCAACCGCAGTCGGTATTCCTGACGCTACCATCACCTACAGCCAGCAACCAGGTACCGTTTTCCAGGCTGGCGTGACAACCGTCACGGCAACCGCCACAAACGCGGTTGGAAGTGACGCTTGTGTCATCACGATTACCGTAGCAGACAACGAGGATCCGGTTCTTCCGGTACTGGCAGACCTTACCGGAGAATGCGTCGTCACGGCCGTCCCGCCGGTTGCTACCGATAATTGTGCCGGTGCGGTTACCGCAACCACTAACGGACCAACAACTTTCACTACCGTCGGTACCGAGACGATCACCTGGACTTTCGACGACGGCAACGGTAACATCGTGACGGCAACGCAGAACGTTACCGTCACTGATACCGAGCCTCCGGTACTTACCTGTCCGCAACCCATCATCGTAAGCACCAGGTCCAATAGTTGCGACCGTGTCGTCAACTTCCCGATAGCCACCGGCCTGGACAACTGCAGCGTTGAAGCGTTCAATTTCTTCAATGGAGGAGAGCCTAACGACTTTGGGTCCGGGGAGGACTATCTGGAAATGCTTCCTAACGGCACCTGGAACGACTTACCCAACGGCTCATTACGCAGAGGTATCGTGGAATTCAACGTACTGACCTCCGCAACGTTTGCAGGCTACACCAGCCTGGGGCAATTCGGCGGTCACACCTACTATTACGCGTTGGCTTCCACCCCCTGGCTTACAGCACGGGCCAATGCACAGGCTATCGGAGGCGACCTGGCGTCCATGAATTCTCAAGAGGAGAATGACTTCATCAACAACCAGAACGTACGCGGCTGGGTTGGTGGCTTCCACGATCAGAATGACCCTGCCTTCGTAGAGCCCGGCAACTCGAGCCAGAACTTTGGCGGCTGGCGTTGGACCGACGGCACCCGCCTCGGAGCCGGCCAGATCTTTATCGTCCAAACCAGTGGCCCCGTTTCGGGAACAAGCTTTGGTCTTGGGGTTACAGAAGTAACCTTTACCGGCACCGATGAAGCCGGCAATGCTTCCTCCTGCTCGTTCAACGTAACAGTAGTGGACGACACCCCGCCGGTCCTACCAACCCTGGCGACCATAACCGGTGAATGTACCGCTACCGCCACCGTCCCTACTACGACTGACAATTGCGCAGGTCTCATCACTGGCACCACCACCGATGACCTGACCTACGACGTACAGGGAACCTACACCATCACCTGGTCTTTTGCCGATGATAACGGCAATGTTTCCACCGCCAACCAGACCGTCATTGTTAATGATGTAACTGCTCCTGTAGTAAGCTGCCCTACGGACATTACCGTAGCTAACGACGCAGGGCTTTGCTCGGCAGTAGTCAACTACACTGCTTCCGCAACCGACAATTGCACCAGCGGCCCCGCCCTCTCCTACTCCACCGCCTCCGGCGCCGAATTCGCTCTCGGAACGACGGAAGTGACGGTATCGGCCAACGATGGTAATGGCAATGTAGCTACTTGTTCCTTCAGCGTGACCGTCAATGACACCGAGGCACCCGTTGCTGCTTGTAACAACATTGACGTGGTGCTAACTGACCGCAATACCTATAGCCTCACGCAGGCAAACATCGATGCGCTGGCAGCCGGCACCACAGACAATTGTGCTGGTGTCACCTACGCCATTACAGCCGGCACCACGACGTACAATTGCGACAACCGCACCGAAACTTTCGTCGTCACACTTACCGCCACTGATGCTGCTGGCTTGACCAATAACTGTGAGGCAACGGTTACCGTGACCGATCCGAACAGCGTTTGTAACGAGCCGCCGGTAGCCGTTTGCAACCCGGTTACGGTGGATGCCGACGTCAACTGTACGGGCGCGGCCGCAGGTGCAGATTTCGGATTGAACAGCAATGACCCGGACGGCGACGCTCTTACCTTCAGCGTCAGCCCCGAAGGACCTTACACACTGGGTACCACGCCGGTTACCCTGACGGTTTCTGATGGTGAGTTCTCTGCCACCTGCACAACAACGATCACCGTAGTAGACAACACCGCCCCAACGGCCATTTGTGCGGAAGCCATCAATATAAGCCTCGATGCCAACGGTAGCGCAACAATTGCTGCAGCCAGTATCGACGCTGGCAGCTTCGACAATTGTGGCATTCAGCACGTCACCCTTGACCTAACCACTTTCGACTGCTCCAGTGTAGGGGAAAATACGGTAACGTTAACCGTTACTGATAACGCAGGCTTGGTGAATGTATGTACCTCCTCCGTAATGGTAGAGGATAATATTGCCCCAAGCGTTGTGTGTCAGGACATCACCGTACAACTCGATGCCAATGGCAATGGCAACCTTATTCCTGCTGACATTAACGCCGGTTCCAGCGATGCCTGCGGCATCGCCGACCTTTCCTTCGGCGGCGGCGACGAACTCGTGGTCAACGGTACCTTCGATAATAACTTCACCGGCTGGACTACAAATAGCTCCCTGCGGAACGATGGTAACCCTGGCCGTAGTGTCTACCTGAACCAGTCAGGACAACTGAATAGCGATCCGTTCGTTGCCCAGGTAGTCAACGGTTTTATCCCGGGTAACACTTACCAGCTTACTGGAGACAACCGCAACGTAGCTAATTGCTGCGGTGAATTCGAAGGTCAACCCGCCCTCGCCATCGATATCGACGGGATAGAGCGAACGATCATCGCTAACCCGGGAAGCCCATGGACGCCATTCAGCTACACTTTTGTGGCAACAGCTAGCTCCCATGAAATACGGTTCCGGGCCGAGATCAACGGTAACGACACCGACCAGGGGCTCGACAATGTCAGCATCATAGGTGTCGGAGGAAATGCGACGGTAGCCTTCGGCTGCGCCGACGTGGGCACCAACACCGTTACCCTGATCGGCTCTGACAACAACGGTAATGTGAGTACTTGCTCCGCAACCGTGACCGTTGAAGATAATGTCGCGCCTGCCGCGCAATGTCAGGACGTCACCGTCCAGCTCGACGCCAATGGCAACGGTAGCATCTCTGCAGCCGACATTGACAATGGTTCCAGCGATGCCTGCGGCATCGCCAGCCTGAGCCTCGACAACGACACCTTCGGCTGCGCCGACGTGGGTGCCAACACCGTGACCCTGACCGCCGCCGACAACAACGGCAATGTGAGCACTTGCTCCGCAACCGTGACCGTTGAGGATAATGTCGCGCCTGCCGCGGAATGTCAGGACATCACCGTTCAGCTCGACGCCAATGGTTTAGCGACAATAACAAATTCTTCAGTAGACAATGGTAGTGCCGATGCCTGCGGCATCGCTTCAATTGCGACCAACGTAACCGCTTTTGACTGTGCGGACTTGGGCGCGAATACCGTTCTACTGACCGTCACCGATAATAACGGCAACGTCAACACTTGTTCGACCACCGTAACTGTTGTAGATAACATTGCGCCAACAATTATGGGTTGCTCTGATGACATGACCGTCACGGCGGTGACCGGGGATTGTTCTGCACTTGTGGCATTACCAATTCCAGTTATTAACGACAATTGTGAAACGACCATTGCCGTAGTTTGCGATGCTCCGGGCAGCAACATCATTAACAATGAACTTGGCCTTTTCCCGGTAGGTACTTCAACCGTACGCTGTATCGTGACGGATGCTGCTGGTAACGCTGACACCTGCGCTTTCGATATTACCGTAATTGATGCCGAAGCTCCCGTCATTACTGGCTGTCCCGCGTCCGATATCGTTACCAATAACGATGAGGATGAATGTGGTGCAGAGGTATTCTATGGGATCATCACTGCCAGCGACAACTGCCCTGGAGTTACCCTCGATCCGGTATCTGGGAACATGGTGGATGGAGATTACTTCCCCGTCGGTACCACCCCTGTAACTTTCATAGCTACTGATGCGGTAGGCAATCAATCTACCTGCTCATTTAACGTTACCGTAAATGATTCGGAAGCTCCAACTATCGTATGCCCGGCAGCTATTAGTCAGGCTAATGATGAGTCAGGGTGTGGAGCAACCGTTACCCTCCCGGTTCCCACTACGGCAGACAACTGCGGAGTGAGCAACATATCCGTGACCGCAGGGAGCGTAGTAATTACTGATGGAACAGGCTTTTTCCCGATTGGCTCTACGACAGTCACCTATGCTGTTGCCGACGAAGCTGGCAACGAGACAACCTGTACTTTTAACGTCGTAGTTACTGACACGGAAGCACCATTGCTACCCAACTGCCCGCGCGAAACGGTTACGGCACTTTCAGCGGCCGACCAATGTGGTGCTGAAGTTCTCTACGAAGCTATTTTTGTAGACGACAACTGCGCAGGTGCTTCCATTACGGCTCAATCCCACGGCCTCGCCGGTGATTTCTTCCCCGTAGGAACAACAACTGTCTCTATCTCAGCCGTAGACGCTGCGGGCAACACCGCAGACTGTACGTTTGACGTTACCGTAACTGACAATATTGCGCCAATACTGGTTTGCCGCACAACCACAATAGGTCTTGATGATCAGGGACAGGGTAACCTTTCTCTATTCGATGTCTTTTTAGAAGCAACTGACAATTGTGCCCTGTCCAACGTCACCCCGACCCTCTCAAGCACCAGTTTTGATTGTAATGATATTGGCCTCCAACAGGTGACTGTTTCCGCTAGTGACATTTACGGAAACATCGGTTCTTGTACTGTTGACCTGACGGTAGTCGACAATGTTGCCCCTCAGGCAGTTTGTAACGAAGCCACTGTAGTGCTAAACGATGATGGCAATGGAACAATCACTGCAGCAGCCCTAGACGGAGGATCCAGTGATGCCTGTGGCATTGCAGGTATCTCAATACCTCCTACCGTTTTCAACTGTAACAACATTGGTGATAATAGCATTTCCCTTATCGTTACCGACAACAATGGTAATACCAGCACTTGTAATGCTAACGTGACGGTAGTTGACAATAATGCCCCTACGGCAATTTGTGCGCCACTTACCGTAGCACTCGATGTGAACGGATCAGCCACAATCGATCCGTCCAGCCTCGACGGAGGCTCCGGCGACGCTTGTGGTATTGCTAGCTTCACAGCCAGCCAGACCATCTTTAGCTGTAGTGACGTCGGTAGTCAGGAGATTACCCTGACCGTCGCCGATAATAACGGCAACAGTAGTTCCTGTACGAGCACGGTGACCATTGAGGACATTACCGCTCCGGTAATCGAATGCCAGGCCACCACAATTGTGCTTGATGCAATCACAGGCATAGCAAACTTAACCGTGGCTGATGTACAGCTTTCAGCTGACGATGCCTGTGGCATCGCTTCTACGATACTCGACATCAGTAGTTTCGACTGTAACAATACCAATGCTGACAACCTGGTTACCCTTACCGCTACCGATGTAAACGGTAACAGCAGTTCTTGTATCGCAACGGTAACTGTGCTGGACGAAACAGCGCCGACAGCAGTATGTGACGCCCAGGTCTCAGTAGTCCTTGGAGGAGATGGCACCGGAGTTCTGACTCCGCAACGCATTGATGACGGCTCTACTGATGCCTGTGGCATTGCAACACTTGCCCTGGATATCACAATGTTCGACTGTGACGATGTTGGCGATAATCTTGTTACCCTCACGGTAACAGACAATAACGGCAACTTCAGCACCTGTACGTCGGTAGTGAACGTAATCGACAAGAATACGCCCGACGTTCAGTGTCAGGATGTCGCCATTTCTCTTGATGACAACGGTTTGGCTACCGTCGATCCGGCTCAAGTCAACGATGGATCTTCTGATGGATGTGGCCTCGCCACCCTCTCTCTGGATGTGAGTACATTCGACTGTACTCAGGTAGGAGACAATACCGTTACGTTGACGGTTACCGACAACAACGGTCTGTTCAGTCTCTGTACAGCAACCATTACCGTGGTCGACAATTCTGCGCCTACGGCAGTATGCCAGGACATCACCCTCCCCCTCAATGCCATTACTGGTTCCGCGACGCTTACAGCGGATATGATCGATGGCGGCTCAACTGACAACTGCTCGGTCGTCAGCTACTCCGTAAACACAACATTGTTCGACTGCTCAGACATCGGCAATAACGTGGTAACCCTTACCGCCACTGACGCTGCAGGCTTTACGAGCCAGTGTACCGCAAACGTAACGGTGGTGGACAATACGCCACCGGAAGTAAGCTGTATCGATGCTACCGTACTACTCAGTGATCTTGGCCAGGCGATCATCACAGTGGAGGACGTCAGCGTTCTCAGTAATGATGCTTGTGGTTTGCGCGAAGTTTTCGTAGACCAAACCAAGTTCAATTGCGCGGACGCAGGAACCAACTTGGTTACCGTGACCGCAGTGGATGTCAACCTCAACCAGAGCACCTGTACCGCTACGGTTACAGTAATTGACGACATCGCTCCCACTGCAGTCTGTCTTGATCAAACCGTCGTTCTTGATGGTATATCCAGCCAGACAATCACCGCTGAGCAGGTTGACGCCGGCTCCGCTGACAACTGTGGCTTCAGCCTTAGCCTTGATCAGTCAATCATTACTTTCTCGGATTACCCGCTAGCAACTGTTACCCTAACGGTGACTGATGCATCGGGCAATACCGGTCAGTGTACCGCCACCGTAACGGTGGATGTTCCCTGTGACAATGTAACCGACGGAGGGCAGATTGGCGACGATGAATTTGGTTGTGGAGCGTTTGACCCCGCTGCTATCACGAGCTACGCACCGGCAACAGGTGGTGGGATAGCGCCGATAGAGTACCTGTGGTTGTCTACAACCAACCCCGAGCTACCCATTAACCAGTGGGTACCCGTTGGAAATGACGTTATCTATGATCCGGCCAACATCAGTGAAACAACTTACTTCGTACGCTGCGCCCGTCGTTTGGGTTGTGACGTCTACGCAGCTGAATCCAATGTTATTGCCAAAGTGGTCAACAACGAAGGAGTGGCTTGTGGTCCAGATCAGCAAACCGTTTTGGTTAGCGGAAACGCTATCTCAACCAGCCAAGACAATAGCGTGAGTTGGAGCCATGCCATTCTCGGAGAAGCTGATGGTGTAGGCGCGCAATTCTATGATTACAACGACAAAATGCGCGTCAAACTCAACGACGAGCTCCCTGCAGGTTCAGAAGTAACAATTACGTGGAAGCGCCGTAACTACTTTGGCTTCCGCCCCGCAAGGTTATACGTCTACGAACAATCTTTTGGCGGCCAGAGCCACCTCAATGAGGTCCTGTACACCCAGGTGAAAGACTTCTACATCAACACAACGATTACCATCGAGAATGACGATGTAGATGAGTTGTGGCTACGTAACCGTTGGGGGTTTGCTGACTTCGAAATTGATGCCATCACCTACTGTGCTACCCAATGTATCAGTACCGAGGAATACTGCACACCCGAAAATATTTCTACAGAGTTTGAGTACATCCAGCGCGTTAAGCTTGATGACATCAACAACTGGAGTGGAAATGATGGAGGCTATGGTGATTACACTCACCTTAGCACAGACCTGTGTCCCGGAGACGAGCGCCGCATTCGCCTGCGTCCTGGCTTTACCGGAAACAGCTACATCGAATACTGGCGCGTCTATATTGATTACGATCAGAACGGTGAATTTGACTGGTATGAAAACGCTTACCAGGGTCGAGGACGCAACGAGAAGTCTGGCTGGATTCACGTACCAACATGGGCTCGACACGGTGAAACCCGTATGCGGGTTGTGATGAGTTACGGTGGCTACCACGGTCCTTGTGACGATGATTTCGAAGGTGAAATTGAAGACTACACGGTCAATATTTTCCGGCACCGCAGTCTCTTACGCACCGCAGGTAGTGATGAAAAACCGGTCGAGGAGCAAATCAGCGAAACGCTGCTAACCGATATTGTAGCAGATCGCTCTGATGCGCTTCCACAGACAACGCTTGATGTTCCCGATACTAACACCCCCGCTATGACGCCCACGATGAAAGTGTTCCCTAACCCGGCAAAGGGGCCGGTTACCCTGACTTGGGACGGGTTCACTGCCGATGAGGTACAACTCACGATTACCAACCAAATGGGGCAGGTACTATTGAGTCGTACACTTGCCAGCGAGCAACACCTGTTGGAACTTTCGACAACCAACATTACGCTTCGCCCCGGCACCTATCAGGTATTCCTTCAAACCAAGGATGAACGCCTCGTAAAGCAGCTGATCATTACCAAGTAACGTCTAATTGCTTTCCTATATCCCTTAGCCCTCTTTGTCCTAGGACAGAGAGGGCTTTTTGCTGGAGGCCATATCATTTTAATTTCGCATATCCTTTTACCTTTGCACCATGAAACCGTCCATCCCTAAAGGCACCCGAGATTTCCTACCCGCCGAAGTGCGGCGTCGCAACTACATCTTCGACGTCATTCGTAAGCATTTTCGTCGCTTCGGCTACCAGCCGATTGAGACACCGGTGATGGAAAACCTGGCTACACTTACCGGGAAATACGGCGAAGAAGGAGATAAGCTCTTGTTTAAGGTGCTCAACAACGGCGACTTCCTGAAAAAGGCCAATGCCGAGGACCTTGCCAACAAGGAGAGCGACAAAGTGCTTTCTTCCATCAGTAAGCGCGGCTTGCGGTACGACCTGACGGTCCCCTTCGCTCGCTATGTCGTCATGCACCAGAATGACCTGGCATTCCCCTTCAAGCGCTACGCCATCATGCCGGTATGGCGGGCGGATCGTCCGCAAAAAGGGCGCTACCAGGAGGTTTATCAGTGCGATGCAGACATCGTTGGTTCCCACAGCCTGCTCTATGAAGCAGAACTCACCCAGCTACTCGACGGCGTATTCGCGGAGCTTGGCCTCAAGGCCGTCATCCGCCTGAACAACCGCAAGATTCTTGCGGGGCTCGCCGAGATCGCGGGCATGGCCGACAACATGATGGACATGACCATCACGATCGACAAGCTAGACAAAATCGGCTGGGAAAAAGTAGCCGAAGAGCTACAGCAAAGGGGCGCGGACGCAGGTGCCGTGGAAGTCATTAAGCAATTCCTCGACGCCAACTCACTTGCTACTGTAGCTCCGTTACTTGCCTCCAGCGAAATCGGGATGCAGGGCGTGAGTGAGCTGCAGGAAGTATTTGACCTGGTGGGAGCAGAAACTGCCAACAAAGTAGTGTTCGACGTCACCCTTGCCCGGGGGCTCAACTACTACACCGGATGTATTTACGAAGTAGCCGTCGATACTGAAGCACCAGGGCAGGAAAACATCAAGATGGGCTCCATTGCCGGGGGTGGTCGCTACGCTGACCTTACGGCCATTTTCGGCATGAAAGACATGCCGGGCGTTGGTATCAGCTTCGGCGCCGAACGCATTTATGACGTACTCGAAGAGCTCGATGCCTTCCCCGCAGATGCATCCGAAGACCTCCAGTACCTCGTACTTTGCCTCGACCAGGAGACACTCCGTCATGGTTTTGAACTCGTCTCTCGCCTGCGCAGCCGCGGCGTGCACGCCGACTTCTACCCCAAAACCACCAAGCTGCAGAAGATGATGAAGTATGCCGACCAGCGTGGGGTCCCGAAAGTTGTCATCATTGGCAGTCGGGAAGCAGCGAGCGGAGATTACTCCGTCAAAGACATGCGTAACGGCGAACAGACGACCCTGCGGGAAAAAGACCTGTAACCACCAACGACGCTTGCTGGTTATTCGTCTAGCTACAAAAACCAGATTATGCGCCAATTACTCTTACTCGGATCCGTCTTTTCTCTACTCTTTGCGCTCAGCAGCTGCAAAGACGAATTTTCCATCGACAACGGCGACGCGCTCCTCTTTGGACACTTCTACGGGCAATGCGTCGGAGAACAATGCGTCGAAACCTACCTCCTCACAGCCGATGCGCTCTTCGAAGACACCAACGACAACTACGGAGGACAAAACTTCAACTTCGTCCCGCGGAGCGACGAGGACTTCCAGCAGGTCCGGGACCTGATTGATTTGTTCCCCACTGAGCTGCTTGCCGAGGAGGAAACAACACTGGGTTGCCCCGACTGTGCTGATGGCGGCGGCATCCACCTGCAAATCAACGACGGAACGACCGAACGTATCTGGCGCATAGATCAGGACAAAGACAACGTCCCTGCCTACCTACACAATTTCATCGATGCGGTGAACGAGCGAATTGCCCGGATCAGTGACTAAGCGTAGAATTTTGCGCTGTGTCCCTCAATCTGCACCCGCGGCCGCGCCCCCCAAAAGATATCCCCACGGAATGACAAAAGGCAGGATCACGACCCAGGCAACGAAGAAACCTGCCATGCCTTTGGGGTAGTCCGCTCCCGACCGAATGGCCGGCAGGGCAGCAAAAAGGAGCCAACTGCCCTTATAGATCAGCTGGAAGAGCAGCACCACACTCATCCGTTCGGGGAGTGCCAGACCGACAATGGAAAGCAAAAAAATAGCACCCCAAAGGGCGCCTACCAGGCGGATGGATTCTGAGTAAGCAAAAGCCCCCTCAAAAACAGTACGTACCGCCCGCTCCGGAAAGAACAGGCTGGTAATACTAATCCAGCCAGCGACGATGATGTTGGCCACGAAAACAAGACGAATCAGGATCATCTGCTTTTAAGAAAATCCTGCCGGAAAAGTTTACACGCGCCCTCCGGCAAGGACACCGAAGGGCACGCGCTACTCTTAATCCAATAGTGCCATTGGATTCACCGGCTTATCATTACGCCAAACTTCATAATGAAGGTGTGGTGCCGTTGCGGCACCTGTTGCTCCCACTTTGCCAATTCCTACTCCTACCGTTACCCTCGTACCGGCAGTGACATCAATGGCGGACAAGTGGGTATAGCGGGTGGCGTAGCCATCAGCATGGCTGATGTGTACGGAAAGGCCGTGCAGGCCGTCTTCCTCAGCAAAGGTTATCACTCCATCGGCAGTAGCCAGTACGGGAGTTCCGGTAGTAGCCTTCAGGTCTACCCCCCGGTGAAACATCCGCTTTTTCATGATCGGGTGGGTACGCATGCCGAAGCCCGAGGTGAGGATGTCCTCCATATCCATTCCTGCAATAGGACTGGCAGTAGGAGGATCAAAAGTAATGGGCTCCGTGTAGGCGACCGGCGCAGCCAGGAGTGGCTCTCCGACGGCGGCCAACGCCGGCTCCTGGCAGGGAACAACGGTGGGGGCTTCGAAGGGTGTAAGGAGAAAAAAGCCGGATAAGACGGCGGCAAAAGGAATGAGTTTCATTAAGGTTGGTTTAATGCGGGTTAAAAAGGAGACATCACGCCCAACCCGCCGCAGGCGGGGCAGCGGCCATGCCTGCAGGGCTGCCCCCAGGGCAGCTTCGACAGTAGCACCGGTAGCCAGCTCCTCTTCAGCCAGACAGCAGAGGTGATCGGTAAGCTCGGCGGCAAGTGCTCCGGAGAGTCCGGCGGCAGCAACGTGGTTTTCCACCTGGTGCAACAGGTGGTCAGTAATGATGGACATGTTATTCAGGTTGGAGGTCAAGCAGGTTACGCATGGTGAGCAGAAAACGGCGAAATTCTTCCCGCCGGTCAGCGGCCGCAGCGCGGCCGGCTTCCGTGATCCGGTAATACCGTCGAGCACGTCCGTTAACCTTCTCATTTTCTACTTCGAGCAGGCCCTCCTTCACCAGTTTGTGCAGCAAAGGGTATAAGGAACCTTCACTAAGCTGATAGTTGCCCGCGCTGCGGGCAGCGACGAGTTTGGTCATCTGATAACCATAAAGGCGCCCCTCCTGATCCAGGAGGCGCAGCAGGACAATACGCAGCGTGCCTTTGATGAGTTCTTTTCGGTACATGCTGCAATTATACATCCATTTTAGATGTATCGAAAATATTGGTATTAGTTTAACACTTTTCCTAGCTCACCAAGTCAGCTCGGAGAACTACGTGAGCGGGCTGTGGAAAGAGGAGAACTAAACTCCACCCCGCCGCCAATCGTTTCATAACCTCCACTGCACCAGCGTCCGCGTCCCATGAATCGCTACTTCCTCAACATATTCCTTGTGCTGGCATGCACCTCCAGCTACGCTCAGTCTGACACCATTTATGGCGATCTGGACAAAGATGGCCTGCCCGAAATGTTGGTTACTGTTTCCTACGACACCCTCGTAAGCGACACCTCCAGTTTGTACGACGTGCTTAAATCAGCCTTTGTTTTCCGTCAGATCAACGGAAAATGGGAGCATTGGCGAGACGCCCGCGGGTACCTCATGCACGCCTACGAAGAAGTTGGCATGGCCAACTTCTACCCTACCATAGAACGCGGGACACTGGTCTTGACCCACAGCAAACCAGGCGTCATTAATTGGGAAACCACTCACCGGTTCCGTTGGCAAAACGGAGGGTTTGAGCTTATCGGTTTTACGCACCGGTATTACGACTACTGCGAGGGGTCCGAAAGTTTTGACTACAACCTATCGACGGGAGACTACCGGATTGAATATGCGGCACACCCGTGTAATGACGCCATGGTACAGGAAGACTACAGAAATGTTACTGACTACCGAAGTAACCATCCACGTATGCAGCCTTACTTACTGATCAACTCTGACATCTGGGAAGTGATGGTAGACCCCAAAGGCCAGGCATTAAGAGGTTTTTAGCCCATCTTATTTAGAATCATTCCACGCGCCTTTATACCTTTTCGTGACGGAAAAAGGATGGTTCACCTTTTACCTTTGTGACACTTCAGTGTTTCACCTATTCTATGCTCAGTCACGTACACATCTTAACATTAACGCATCGTCACGCCAAACTCAAAGAGATTGGAGACATTGTTGCTGCCTTCGAGAAAGACGGTCAGCTTGAGCAGCGGTTGGTGGAACTTCGCGAAAGTCAGAAGGTAGACGAAGTCTGCTACCTGGCCACCTGTAACCGGTTCACCCTTCTTTTTACGACCCAACGGGAAGTCAACAACAACTTCCGCCAGGGCTTACTCGGAGAAGGCACGCCTGCAGCGATGTCCGAGTTAAAGCACCTTCGCGGCATGGAAGCCATCTACCACCTGTTTGAGGTAGGTGCGTCTATTGACTCTTTGGTGGTTGGTGAGCGGCAAATTCTCGGTCAATTCCGTGATGCTTACGAGCGCTGCCGCCAATGGGGCCTGATCGGTGATGATCTGCGTATCATCTGTGATCGTGCGGCTATTGCCTCCAAGGACGTGTACAACAACACCCGCATCGGGGAAAAATCCGTGTCGGTAGTGTCCTTATCCATGCACCAGCTCCGCAAGCACAACCCGCCAAAGGATGCCCGCATCCTGATGATCGGTGCCGGGCAGACCAACGTACTGGTATCCAAGTTCCTCCGGAAATCAGGCTACGAAAACATCACGGTGTTCAACCGTAGTATTGAGCGGGCTCAGTCTATTGCTGCCGGATTCGCAAACGGGCAGGCTATTGCTTTGAGCGACATTGATAGCTACGAAGCGGGCTTTGACGTTTTGGTGGTCTGTACGGGATCGGCGGAGCCGATCGTCACCCCAGAGCTCTACCACTGGCTGCTTGCTGGTGATGCCTCCGACGAGAAGGTTGTTATTGACCTCGGTGTGCCGGCAGACGTAGCCGAAACTACCGTAGCCGAATACGAATTCCACTACGTAGGCATCGAGCAACTCCGTGCGCTCGCAGAGGAAAACATGAGCTTCCGTCGGGAAGAGATCAAACGGGCACACGGCGTACTGCACAAGCACCTCAAGGACCTGGAAGCCAGTTACCGTCAGCGCCTACTCGAGCGGGCAATGTCCCATCTCCCGCAGGAGATCAAGGCCGTAAAGGAAACTGCCGTAAACAAGATCTTCGCCAAGGAGCTCGACAAGCTCGACCCTGAAGCACAAGACCTCTTGCTCCGCATGATGACCTACATGGAGAAGCGCTGCATCGGTATTCCGATGAAAGCGGCCCGGGAGGCGGTGCTTAGCTGAAAGTCTGATACGGTTTCTGACAGGAAATTGTGATGCTATTAAGACGATAAAGACACAGTTCTACAAAGAACTGTACGCCCCCCCTTATTGATTGGGGCAAGCACCTCAACGGTCCAGGGCCAATCGCTCTGTCAGCAGCCTAGGTTGTATTTTCGCCCGCCCAATTAGTTGTCCAGGTTTCATGATGCCACAATTTCTTCGTCCGGCGATATGCGCCACGTTGCTTGTCCTCTGCTATTGCACCGAGCTTTCTGCTCAGACAGACACCGCCACCCAACCTTCAATCACTTATGCCCCTCCCCTGCGGGGGCAACTGCTGGTGACGGGTACCTTCGGAGAACTGCGCAGCAATCATTTTCACGCCGGACTGGATTTCAGGGCCTCGGTTAACACCCCGGTCTATGCCGTAGCCGATGGTTACGTTAGCAGGATCATGATTAGCCCCGGCGGATACGGCCAGGCAGTCTACGTTGACCATCCCGACGGCAACCGGAGCGTGTATGCCCACCTTGAGACCCTGGCGCCAGCCTTGCTGGACACCGTCCGGGCCCGGCAATTTGCCGAGACTTCTTTCCCGCAAACACTCACCTTTCCTCCTTCGGCCTTCCCCGTCAGCCAGGGCGATGCCCTGGGAGGTGTAGGTAACCGGGGCCACAGCTTCGGTCCTCACCTCCATTTTGAAATCAGGACCGTCGCTGAGGACGCCCCGATGAACCCCCTTGCGCTGGGCTTTGACGTTGCTGACAACCGCACTCCCCAGATTCGCAACCTACGGGTATATGGCCTCAATGATCAAGGATTAGAAACCAGTACGCAAACCCTTGCCCCCCGGCGGCTGAAAGCTGGTACTTACATCATTCCAGACACCATCGTTCTGCCAACCAACCGCGCCGGACTAGCCCTGAAAACCTACGACCGACAGGACGGGATGCCTAACTGGAACGGGATCTATGGAGGCAGCCTTTTTGCCGACACTACTGAGATTTTCTCCTTCAGCTGGGATACCATTCCCTACGCACAGACCGAGTACCTCAACGCGCTAACCGATTATGCGGATTGGAAAGCAAACACCAGTTGGTATCATCGCTTTTGGGCGCTGACGCAGGATGCCATGTTCTGGAGAAAGGCAGGGGAAGTCACCTTTGATGGCAGCCTAAGGCTGCGCCCTAACCTTCCCTTCCCCGTGCGTATGGAAGTCCGGGATTTTGCCGGAAATACCTCCACCCTCTCCTTTACCCTCGTTTACCAGCCACAGGCGGAAAATCCCACTACGCCCTCCCACCAATACTTCCTCCCTGCTGGCGAAGCCAGCATCATTGACAACGGTGCACTTCGTCTGGAGCTCTCTGACAATGCCCTTTACCGCGACTGCTACTTCAGTTTCGCGCAGCTGGCTGACCGATCCTCTGGTTATTGGAGCGACGTTTTCCAGCTGCACGAATACACCACCCCCCTCCATGGCAGGGCTAAACTGGCGCTTCGCCCGAATGCTCCGGTTCCAGATTCCCTGCGCAACAAACTCTTTGTCGGACAATGCTCGCCCAGCGGGCGATGGTCCAGTTACGGTGGCCGCTGGGAGGCCGACGGACGACTACATACCTCCATTGGGGCCTTTGGTGACTACGCGATCTCCATCGATACCATACCACCAAAGGTAGAGGTGCACCGCTTCTCCACCGACCTGCGCCAACGCGCAGGATTCAGTGTCGAGATGACAGACAATGTAGGCGGTGGCGGGTTGACCTATCGCGGTACGATTGATGGCGAATGGGTCCTGCTGGAGTACGACGTTAAAAACGATCGCCTCAACTATGCCTTCGCCGATGGAGATCCGGGACCGGGAGAGCACTTATTTGAGCTGGAAGTCCGGGACGCCCGGGATAATGCTACTATTTGGCGCCGAAAATTCCGGCGCTAGCACACTCCCCGATGTTCCTCCGGGAACTACTTACTACCAACTCCTCTCTCTCTCCTGTTCGTCAGGCGGGAAATTTGACGCCCGGCTTATGGTGCAGGCACTACCTTTGCAGCCCGTTAATTGCCAACCGCTACCATGCATCGACTGTCTACCAACGCGACCCTTTTTTTGAAGATCTTCGTCCCCGTTTTCTGGACTACCATCCTGATCGGCCTGACTGCCGTTGCCTGGCTCTCGCCCGACAAGACCGTCGACCTTCCCGCTTTCCGGTGGGGTATGGTCTTTTTGCTGGCGGTAAACCTCGCTTTTTTCGTTTTGATCCTCTGGCCACTCAAGCGCGTGGAAACGGATGGTAAAAAGGTGTACGTCAGTAATTATTTTCGGACAGCATCATACAGCTGGGAAGACAATGTGGAAGCGCTTCACGTGACGCGTATCCTGCTGATTAAGGTGGCAACGATTGAGTTGAACGGCGTGGGCAGCTTCGGTAGGCGGATGCGGTTCATCCCCAGCCGCAAACTGCTTAAGCAGTTTAGGGAAGAATATCCGGATGTTATTCCATTTGAAGAAGACTATACCTAAGTCAAAGTGGTTTGGGTATAAGGTTCCATAGTGCTCGGTAAAGTTGGCGGAACGAACACCCCTACCCTGCCCTCCTACTACCCCATGGCACCTGCGGCCACGCACCGATAGCATGCTCGCAGAAAAATTAGGGAACTCCCCCAAAACGCTTTAAATTCAGGTCCCTGGCAACAGCGAAGCCCGTTGCCGCGTTATACCCGCGAACCAAGCGTCTTTTCATGAGATTTTCTCTACGACTGCTCTCTTTTAGCATCCTGGCATTTACTGCCCTTAGCCTGCACGCACAGGAAGAGGGGTACATTTTCCTGCGCAACCCTTCTTTCGAAGATATGCCCCGCAATAGTGCTCCCCCCAAGGGTTGGTCTAACTGCGGATTTCCCGGAGAAAGTCCGCCAGATGTACACCCCGACCCTCAGTTTGAATTCCGGGTAAGCAAGCCTGCTCAGGATGGCAACACCTACCTCGGGATGGTCACCAGAGAGAACGAAACCTATGAAAGCGTTGGTCAGCAGCTCACCCAACCGCTTGTTGCCGGCCAGTGCTACGCTTTCGGCCTTCAGCTTGCCCGCTCCGAGGTATATCTGAGCCGCAGCCGCAAGACAAACCAGCCCAGCAACTACGTAACTCCCATTAAACTGATGGTCTACGGAGGGTACTCTAACTGTGACCGGCGGCAATTGCTCGGAGAATCCAATCTCGTCAACAATTACACCTGGGAAGAATACCGCTTCAAGCTAAAGCCTCAGGAAGACTTTACGCACATCGTTTTTGTTGCCTACTACAAACAACCCATTATGTTTCCTTACAACGGAAACATCTTGCTGGACAACGCACAGCCCCTCCGGCCAATAGAATGTGACGAAAGTGTGTGGGTAGATCCTTCGGAAACTCCCGTCACCTACACGAATCCTGAGGATGAGATCAAGACCACACCGGTCATTCCTCGTAATCGTCCAACGCAAAAAACCGGTGAAGCCCCTGCGGTAAAACTTCCCGAGGAGCCAACCGTACGGCTAGGTAAGACGGAGGCTATTCTGAAAGAAGGTACCGTTTTCTCGATTGAGAAAATCACCTTCAGAGCCAACAGTGCCGAACTGGAAGAAAGAAGCCAGGATGCCCTGGAAGAAATTGTCGGCTTCCTGAAAGAAAATGACAACGTAATCGTAGAAATCGGTGGCCACGCCAGTACGCTCGCCTCCTCTTTCACCGCCAATTCTCTCAGTGAGAACCGGGCCCGATCGGTGGTGAGTTACCTGCGCAATCGTTCGATTGGTTTCGAACGCCTGCTCCCGAAGGGCTACGGCAATTCACGTCCCGTATGCCGGGAAAAGACGGCGGAGTGTAATCGTCAGAACCAACGGGTGGAAGTAAAAATCCTGAGGATCAAATCCTGACCCAAACAATCGCTACAATAAAACGGGCCGCTGCAAGCATTTGCAGCGGCCCGTTTTCATATATCTGAAAGCAGACAAAACAGGGTTACTCCTCTTCGGTGCCGAACAGGTCGTGCTCCCGCATGAAGTGATACCACTTCAGGAGGCGCTTAATGTCGCTTGCGTGCACGAGCTCGGGGTCGTAGTTGGGCAGGATATCCGCAACGTACTCAAACAGGACGTCCTTCTTGGCGCTTGTTGCCGGAGCGGGGTTGTCTTCGTACTGCTCGTTCATACGGCCAAACAGCTTGTTGAGGGGCTCAGCTTCACCGTCATCGGTATACATTGCCATGCTCTCCAGCGGGGCGAATTGGTGCTTACGCTGCGGGGCAAACTTGCGTTTACCGTCGCCAAGATGCTCGACAATCAGACCGCCTTTGCGCTCTGTCACGACGCGGTACAGACCAGGCAGACCGGTAACGGCAATGATTTCACTTAATTTCATAGTTATTTTTCTTTTGCGGGGCAAAGGTAAGGGCAGGCACAGATACTGACTACCCTTTTCCCGGCTAATACTTCAGGATATCTTCAATTGCGGTAGCAAGGCGTTCTGCGGGCAGGTAATCAGCCTCCAGCGCTGCGGCGAAGGGCACCGGAGTATCCAGCGCCGCGAGGCGGCGCACGGGGGCGTCCAGGTCTTCGAAGCAATGCTCACCAATCCAGGCTGCCAACTCTCCACCAAAGCCTCCGGTGAGGCTTGCCTCGTGAAGGATCAGTGCTCTGCTGGTCTTGCGCACCGTGGCGGCAATGGTAGCATAATCCAGCGGAGCGAGGCTCCGCAGGTCGATCACTTCGGCATCGACGCCGAGGGCTGCTACGGTTTTGAGTGCCCAATGAACGCCCATGCCGTAGGTGATGATGCTCAGCTCATTGCCTTCACGGGCAATGGCGGCCTTACCAATTGGTGTTTCGTAGTAACCTACGGGCACTTCTCCACTCAGAGAGCGGTAAAGCCCTTTGTGTTCAAAATAGAGGACCGGGTTAGGATCAGCCAGGGCTGCGGCCAGCAGCCCCTTGGCGTCGGCGGGATTACTGGGGTAGACAATTTTCAAGCCCGGTACCGAAGTGAACCAAGCCTCCATCGTCTGGCTATGGTAAGGCCCCGCGCCAACGCCGCCACCAACGGGCAAGCGGACCGTTACGTCAGCCTGCTGCCCCCAACGGTAATGCAGCTTGGCCAGGTTATTGACGATCTGGTTGAAACCGCAAGTGACAAAGTCACCAAACTGCATCTCTACCATCGCCTTTCCGCCGGCGATGGACATGCCCAGACCGATGCCAATGATCGCACTTTCACACAAAGGGGTATTCCGAACGCGCGCTGCGCCGAACTCGTCCATGAAACCATCAGTGATCTTGAACACTCCGCCGTAGTCAGCGATATCCTGCCCCATCAACACCAATTGATCATGCGTCCGCATGCTCTCCCGCAGGCCTTCGGAAATCGCGTCGATGACCCGCAGTTCTTTAGTTTCGGTAGCGGGTTTTGCTTCCGACTCCGGCACTGCAGCGAACATATCGCCCAGTTCGCGTTCTGGATCTCCGGTGGTAGGCTCCATCGCTCCTGCAGCCTTGAGCCCTTTCTCAATCTCCGCTTTTATCTTTTTCGTGAGGTCCGTTTCGTCTTTCTCTGAGAGCAGCTTCCGCCCCTTCAGGTAAGTCGCGAAATTGCTAATAGGATCTCTTGCCTTCCAGGCTTCAATTTCTTCTTTTGGGACGTACTTGACGCCGCTCGCCTCTTCGTGGCCACGAACGCGGAAGGTTTGGCACTCCAACAGGACCGGCTCCGGGTTTTCCCGCAGTTCTTCCGCTAGTTGTTTAACGGTACTGTAGACCTCCAGGATGTTATTTCCGTCGATAGTCAAAGAACGCATGCCGTAGCCAACGCCACGATCCGCAAGGTTAGCACAGGCATACTGCTCACTTACCGGAGTCGATAATCCATAGCCGTTGTTTTCAACAACGAAGATGACCGGAAGCTTCCAGACTGCAGCGGTGTTAAGTGCCTCGTGGAACTCTCCCTGGCTTGTGCCCCCGTCTCCGGTAAAGGCCAGACTAACTTTTTGTTCCCCATCCAGTTTGTGCTGCAGCGCAACACCTGCTGCCAACGAAAGCTGGGGGCCGAGGTGGGAGATCATCCCGACGATCTTATGCTCCTGGCTACCGAAGTGAAAGCTCCGGTCACGGCCCTGCGTAAAACCGCCGGGTTTACCCTGCCACTGGGCAAACAACTGTGGCAACGGAACATTCCGGGTGGTAAATACCCCGAGGTTGCGGTGCATCGTAAACATATACTCCTCATCCGAGAGGGCGGCCGCACAGCCTACACTGATCGCCTCTTGGCCGATGCCGGAGAACCATTTACTGATCACTCCCTGACGGAGTTGCTTGAGCATTTTCTCCTCAATCAGGCGCGGACGCAGGAGCGCTTCATGAAGGGCCAACAACTGATCGTCGTCAACTTTGTAGCCGTCGTATACGACGGGAGATAATGTGGTGGGCATTGATTATACCTTGGTTAGTGCGGCAAAGGTAGTACTAGCGGGCGGGATTGTCGTCAGCCCTCCCGGGGGTAGCCCTTACAACTTCTCCAGCAAAATAGAGATCATGGTTTTTACCCCTTCCCGATAGTTACCAAGACGCAGGTTTTCGTTCGGACTGTGCTGATTGTTGTCCCGGTTCACCGTAGGAACCGTAACTGCCGGCACATCCAGGGTCGTGACGAAAGGTGAAATGGGAATGGAACCACCACTCATCCGGATCATGATCGGCTCTTCCCCGAAGGCCCGGGTCAGACTTCGGCGAAGCCAGCGGCCTACCTCAGCATCAAAATCAGTCCGGAAAGACTGGTAGGAAACTTCATGGGTAAAGGTGGCCACCTTTGGGTGGGCCATCCGTGTGGCTTTGTCCGGGACGGTGTCAGTCACGAAATACCCTTGCGCTTCCACATGCTGACGCAGCAGGCTAATCAGGCGATCAGTATCAGACTCCAGCACGAGGCGAACGTCAATTTCTGCCCGGGCCCAGCCCGGGACGATGGTGCGCACCTTTTCATCAATCCAGCCCGACTGCAGCCCCCGGATATTGAGGGAGGGGAACTGAATAGCTTCCTGGTAGTAGCCTCCCACTTTATCCACAGCTCCCAATTGTAAGCGCTCACGGATCTGGGCTTCATCGTCCGGTACTGCCCGGAGAATACGCTCCGTCTCCTGGTCAATCGTTATCCCATCATAGAAACCGGGGATGATCACCTTGCCGTCATCGTCTTTCATGGAAGCCAACAACTTTGCCATACGCAGAGCCGGGTTAGGGGCATAGTTACCGAAGTGACCACTGTGTTGCGGGACCACGGGACCATAAGTCGTCAGGGTAACCGTAGCGATTCCGCGGGCACCAAAAGTCAGCGTTGGTTTATTGGTGATGTGCCGCGGGCCGTCAAAGATGATCAGCATGTCTGCTGCCAGGAGGTCACGGTTATCCAGTACTGCCTGAGGCAGTTGTGGGGAACCGAGTTCCTCTTCAAAATCCATGATAACCTTGATGTTAAAGTTAGGCCTTTCTCCCAACGACTTGACGGCATCGAGTGCCGTCAGGAACATCGCTACCGGCCCCTTGGCGTCCGATGCGGCCCGCGCGAAAACCCGCATATCATCGTCATAGTTGTCAATGGCACTCCAAGGAATAATTTCCCATTCCCCGGCCTTGTTCTGCTGTTTCAGTACCGGAGAAAAGGGGTGCGGTTGAAACCAGCGCGTGCTATCAACAGGCTGACCGTCAATTTGCAGATAAATAAGTACCGTCTTTTCCGCCCCCGGGTGCTGGCGCTCAGCCAGCAAGAGCGGCGCAGTAGGCGTAGGAATTCGGGTTGTGGTGAAGGCGCGCCGACTGAAAGCAGCTTCGCACCAAAGGACGTTTTTCTCGATATCCGCGGGGACGGAAGCGACGTTAGGAATGCTCAGCAGCTCCCTGAGCAGCGGAAAGGATTGCTGGGTGAAACTGGCAGCCAGTTCATCCAATTCAGCGCCGCTGAGGACCTGGGCGCGGACGCTGGTGCTTAGTGAGGTCAGTAAAAACAAAGAAAGTAAGTAGCAATACTTCATCGTAGCGTGGTTTGAGGGATGAAGTTAACGTACGCGTTGCTTACCGTGTACCACAACAAAAAAGCCCCCGGGCTTGCCCCGTACCTGCGTACGCAACAAGACCCAGAGGGCTTCAGCAATCTTACTCAGGAGAAGCGACTTACTGCTTCTCCATTTTAGCCATCACCTCCATCAGCATATTGACGCCGATGGCATCCATGGGGTTGGCAGACTTCGTAGAAGCGCCACCACCGATGAAGATTTTCGGGACCTGCACCTTCGCCAGCTCAGCGGCGATGCCGATGCGGGTCTCCTTCTGAATCTGGGCGCGCTCCAGTGGAGAGAGTCCTGCCTGCACTTTCAGGCGGGCGACTTCGGCGGAGGCGCGGCCTTCGGCCAGCGCTTTGTCTGCCTGGAACCTGGCCTGTAATGCCTGCTCTTTAGCGACGGCCGTTTCCGCCTGAGCCCTGATCTCCGCCTCAATCTTGGCGGCCTGTTCTTTGGCTTTCACCTCCGCGACCCGCTGGCGCCCCCGCATTTCTGCGGTCAGTGCCTCCTGCTGGGCGGTCACCAATTCCTGCTTAGCGATGGCCTCGCGGGTACTTTGCTCCACCTTCGCCTTGAGCTTTTCGTTAACGACCGACTCATACTCTACCAGGGTAATAGCAACGAAGTTGGGGTCAATGTCGTACTGCTGTACATCGCTCTTGGCCAAAACGTAGCTGCCATCCTCTTTCTTCCTGCGGAAGTTCTGGTAGGAGCGGCTGCGCTCGCCCGTGGTGGTATCAATCGTGATCACTTCCCGCTGATCAATAATGAACTGGCCATTACGTAGCTGATCTTTGAATGCTTCCGCCAACTCAGACTTTCCACCGGAGTAGTGACGCTCACTGTCCATCAACTGGAAGCTGTAGTTAGCACACTCCTTAGAGTAGTCTGCCAGGCTGGCCGCAAGGCGACTTTGCTGACGGTAATCCTTATGGATAGCGAGCATCCGCTCCTCATTATCGGGCAACTTCCACTTAACTGAATACCCCACCTTATTGGCATAAGTACCGTCGGCGAACTGACAACGGATGGGCTCAGAGAAGTAAGAGATGTCTTCTTTGCGCTTTTCCGCCCGCTCTACCTGTACGGTGACAACATCTGCATAGCGGGTGGTTTTGCTAAAGAAGCCTGCCCAAAACATACCGGGTTCAAAGTGTACGGATTCTTCACCCGTAATCCCCTGCACCACCGTTCGGTAGCCCTGATCATTGATCGCAAAAGGGTTAGATAGTAATAGGCCAAGGAAAAGGGCGACGCCCAGGCCGATACGAATGATGTGCTTAATTTCTAGTTTCATAGCGTAAGGATTTAATGGTTTTGCTATAAAACTAGGCCGTCAAAAAGCCTTGTCAAGGCTTTCACGATGGCACGGGATGAAAAGACGACGAGTGCTAGGGAAAAGAAGATTAGTAGATAGTTGGTTAGACTGTTAGGAGTTAGTCTTTTAGACAGTTAGAAGAATTAAGTTAACTCCCTTTAGGGTTTAGTCTGGCTTAAAGTAGCTGTGATTAGCATAAGATGTGGACCTGTAAACTAACGGTCTAACTGCTAAAGGCCTCCTACAACGTCCGCACACCTGCCCGGTACCGTACCCAGACGTTATACAACAAACGGAATGGCATCATTAGCGAAGCTACAATCGCCCAAACGCCAAAAAAACGGTACTCCGCATTCAGGTATGCGTCCATTATCTCAGCGGTAGCTGCCGGTAGATGCTTGACGAAAACATCAGGGTTTTGCTCATCAAGGTAGGTGATGAAGTAATTAAAATACTGCCCCATCCAAAAGATGAGCGGGATGAGCAGGAAACTCAGAGCTGCCTGCCACATGAGATGATCTCTTAGCCAACTGATACGCAAAAAGAAGAGGTAACGCGTCAGGGTAACTGCTACCACAATGAAAACAAAGTTGGGGAGGAAGAATGGAAAATCCGGAATGGTAGAGTATACCGGAGTCAGGATTAACCCCGCCAAAACAAGGGTAAAAGCCCACCAGAGGAGTTCGTAGGTAGCCTGCGGAAGTTTATTGGTTTCGGACATATGGCGTCTTGGAGTCTTTTAGTCTTTTAGTCTTTTAGTCTTTTAGTCTTTTAGGGCAAACGGCTAAACGGCTAGGTGGTTGTGCGCTGGGGCAAAGGTACCTATGCTTTCGGCCAGAGTAGAGGAATTCAGGGAAAAAGCCACTGCCCCTTATCTACCATTGCTCTCCGCCAGGAGCGGGAACGGGACCTGCGTCCGCGCCCGGAGAAAGATGCCTACCCCGAATATCAGACAAATGTTCAGCAGCGACCGAAAACCGCTATCCTGGTTAAGACGTTTCCTCCTACAGAACCACCACCCATGCAATCCTGCCCCAAGCCCGATGAGCTTTTTGCTCAGCTACGTGCCTTTGAGCTTTTTCAAGACGTTGACGATGACGCCATTCATTGGCTGGTTGACAAGTCTGACTATAGCTGCTTGAAAAAAGACGATGTCTTTTTTCAGCAAGGAGACGAGATCAACCACATGCAAATCCTCCTTAAGGGTAGTATTCTCATCACGAGGGAAAAAGACGGAAGAAAGCAGGAACTGGGCGTATGGCACGCACCGTACATAACCGGCGTACTCCCTTTTAGCCGCATGAAAACGGCAGGAGCTGCCAGTAACTGTTTGGAAGACGTTGCCATCCTGGAGCTCCACAAGGAGCATTTCACCGAAATGGTCAACACCAGCTACATCCTTACCCAGGCCTTGGTTTCGGTAATGACCGAACGCGTCCGGGATTTCCAGCAAATGCGGTTGATGGACGAAAAGCTGATGGCCCTGGGAAAAATGTCTGCCGGTCTTGCGCACGAGTTAAACAATCCCGCCTCAGCCATGGTGCGCAGTAGCCAGGAGCTGCACAAGCATCTTGGCTACACCCCGGACACGTTCAAAGACGTGATTTCCATGAAGATCACTCCTGAGGAAACCGATGCCGTCAACGACATCATGTACCAAATTATTCAGAACCGCTCTGCATCGGACGATCTAAGCTTAATGGAACGGGAAGCACTCAATGATGATATTGAAGACTGGTGCGACGACCATGACATTACGGGCAAAGAAGAGGCTATTGACACCTTCATTGATTGGAACGTCACCCCGGAGCACCTCGATCAAATGGCTGAAATCCTCCAGCCGGAGGCCCTTGCTCCTGTCCTTTGGTGGGTGGAGACTAACCTCACTACCGAAGGTCTGGTAAGTGAAATTCAGACCGCCAGCGAACGAATTGCCGAGCTGGTAACCTCCATTAAGGCCTATAGCCATATGGATTCTGACCCAAGCATGGAGTTTATCGACCTTATAAAGGGCATCAAGTCTACGCTCACCATGTTGAAGTTTAAATTCAAAAAAAAGAGGGTTAGCGTCGAAAAAGATATTGACCCCAACCTGCCCCACATCAAAGCGCTGGAAGGGGAGTTAAATCAAGTATGGACCAACCTTATCTCTAACGCACTTGATGCTTTGCCCGACGACGGAACCGGCAAGCTCACCATCAGATCCTACCGGCGTCGGGACAACATCTGTCTTGAGTTCGAAGACAACGGAACGGGCATTCCTCAGGACATCCAGAGTCGCATCTTTGATCCATTCTTCACCACAAAAGGTATTGGCGAGGGGACTGGTATGGGCCTAGACATTGTCCACAGGGTGCTTAAGCGACACGGGGGCTCTGTCTCCGTAGAAAGTGAACCCGGCAAAACCTGCTTTCTCGTCTGCTTCCCAGAGTAGTGCACGTCTTTCAGGGCGCGGACGCAGGTGCAATTATTAGTTAAATTAGCGAGGCATGGCCCCCCAAGCCTCGGGATGATAAGAAAACATGGCAACCAAAAAACCAATTATCCTTTCTGTCGACGACGATCAACAGGTACTCCGTTCTCTAAAGCGAGACTTGCGCAGCCAGTACAAGGATGACTATCGCATCATTTCTACCATCAGCGCTAACGAGGCCCTGGAAGCCGTTGAAGAACTTAAGAAAAAAGGGGAAACCATTGCCCTTTTTCTTTCGGATCAGCGGATGCCCGAAATGCTTGGCGTTGAGTTCCTCGAAAAGGCTAAAACCTTTTTTCCTAAGGCAAAACGAGCATTACTTACGGCCTACTCCGACACGCAGGCAGCCATCAAAGCCATTAACGACGTACAGCTTGATTACTATCTGCTCAAACCCTGGAACCCGCCGGAGGAGAAATTATTCCCCGTGCTGGACGAGCTACTCGAAGACTGGAAGCTCAACTTCCGCCCAGACTTTCAGGGTATCCGGGTGGTAGGCTACCAGTACTCTCCCAAAAGCCATAATATCAAAGACTGGCTGGCAGCCAATCTTAAACCCTACAAGTGGGTCGAGGCACAAAGTGAAGAGGGTGAGGAATTGCTTAATCTGCATCAGTGCGGGAGCAAAGACCTGCCCTTCATCATCCTTGAAGACGGAAGTACCATGGTGGATCCTCCCCTTGCCGACCTTGCCGAAAATCTGGGCATGAGTGCTACTGCGCAGGAGGAATTATACGATGTGGTAATCGTCGGTGGCGGTCCGGCAGGGATGGCCGCCGCTGTTTACGGCGGCTCGGAAGGACTCAAGACCCTGCTGGTAGAAAGCAGGGCTCCCGGCGGGCAAGCCGGGACCAGTAGCCGTATTGAAAACTACCTCGGATTCCCCAGTGGCCTCTCCGGGTCAGAGCTCACGCGGCGGGCAATGGCCCAAACCCTGCGGTTTGGGGTTGAGGTCATTAGTCCACGGGAAGTAACCGGCATCACCGTGCAGGACGGCTACAAAACCCTGACCCTCGACAACGGCACGACGGTTAGGTCCAGAGCCGTCATCCTGACGACGGGTGTTCAATACCGTAAACTTCCCGCCGAAGGTGCCGACACTTTTGCCGGTGCCGGCGTTTACTACGGTGCCGCCATGACGGAGGCAAAAGCCTGTACCAACCAAACGATCTACATTGTTGGCGGCGGCAACTCTGCCGGGCAGGGTGCTGTCTACCTCTCCAAGTTTGCCAAAGAAGTCCATATCCTGATCCGGAAACCTGACCTGACATCCAGCATGTCCAGCTACCTGATCGATCAGATTGATGGCATCGATAACATCACGGTACACGGCTTCCGGCAGATTGAAAAAGTCTGTGGTGATGAAGACCGGGTGGAAAGATTAGCAATCAAGGATATTCAAAACGATACGAGCTACGAAACTCCGGCAGACGCCGTATTCATCTTTATCGGTGCCCGCCCACGTACGGACTGGATCGAACGCGGTGAAATTATAGTAGACGAACGTGGATTCGTTTTTACTGGCCGCGACCTGATGGCAACTGAAGAACGGCGAAAAGGCTGGCCACTTGACCGGGCACCCTACCTGCTGGAAACCTGCCAACCCGGCATCTTTGCCGCCGGAGATGTACGCTCAGGAGCCATGAACCGCGTTGCCTCCGCTGTCGGCGAAGGGGCCATGGCGATTAAATTTGTGCACCAGTATTTGGCGGAGAATTAGCAGAGGGCTTTAATTATGGATCTACTGAGTTAAGCGCTTTCACTTCAACCAAAAAGGAACCCACACAAACCACCAACAATAATCCTCAACAAGGTTGAGCCGACACATCCGATGAATTCCAGCGACTGCGTCAGCCGGAGACGCATCGGATGAGCGGCTAGCTCACTAGCACCTGCCTAACTAGCTCCTTCCCTTCTACCTTCCAAGATAAATTGCATACGCCGCCAAAGCCGCCTTGAGCAACAAAGACAGTACCTCCAGCCAGGGATGTTTCTTGCCGGTTTCGTTGGCTCTCTGCCCTGGAGTGAGTGGGTAAGTAATGAATACTACGATGATGTCGCGCAGGCGATCTCTGTCGGGTGGTTTAGGCACCGGAGCCTGTTTATTTTGTCCTACCTTGGGCTGATTAGTTACTTTTTCACCTTTAGTTTTTGGGGGAGTCATTGCCGAATGTGTTTAAGTACACGGATGGACAAACCCACCCTGCTAGAACAAATTTAAGTGTGAGTCGTAATTAAAACAAACATTTTGTTTTATTTAAAGAGAATTTGTTTTGAAATCTACCCGCATCACCTTTCCCAACGGGCGGGGTCAGGAACTGGCCGCCCGTCTTGAGCTACCGGTTAATCGGCTACCTCACGCCTTTGCCATTTTTGCCCACTGCTTTACTTGCTCCAGCGCATTGGGGGTAGTCCGCAACATCAGCCGTGAGCTCAACCTCCAGGGATACGGCGTGCTCCGCTTTGACTTTACGGGATTGGGCAATAGTGAGGGAGACTTCGTTGACA
>CAZTTF010000326.1:0-8412 GCA_964616365.1 uncultured Lewinella sp.
GGTTACCATTAAAATGGTGGAAGTCGACGAAGGTCAACCGTTCCTTACCGATGAAGTCGCCCGCCTCTATTTCGAATGCTGCCTTACCAAGTTTCCCCTCCCCTACCCGACCGTTGAGGCGCAATGCGACCTTCGCGTAGTCCAGGTCGCTACCCAGCACATCCGGAATGGCCCGCGTATAGTGCAGGCTGATCCGCGGACTTTTACCTTCTGTCACAAAACGACCTCGCCGGTGGGTGTAACTTGTGTTCGCCTGCTAACTAAGGATCGAGAGCGCCTTAGAGAATTTAAAAATGCCCCCTACCCTGCTACAGCCCCTCGTGGAGAATGCGATTAAACACGGTATTTCGCCCTTAGTTGATGGTGGAGAGGTGATCATCCGGGTTATCGCAACGACAACAACCGTCGCGTTTACCGTTAGTGATACCGGAGTAGGTGCGGACGACGAAGACCTCACCGACATTATCGGTACGGGGATCGGCCTGACGAACACTAACGAGCGGTTGGTAAAAATGTACGGAACCGGCCTTGATTTACAACATAATGCACCCCGCGGTCTCGTGGTCCGATTTAGCATCCCCCTCACCGACTAAGCCATGAAAAAAGTGATCATCATCGATGACGAAAGCTCCGCTAGATCATTAATCAAGGAGTACCTGGAAGATCATCAGGACTACATCGTCATGCAGGAATGTAACAACGGAGTAGATGCCGTTAAGAGTGTCAATAACCTCAGGCCAGACCTCGTCGCTCGGCCGTCGTCAATATCGATGCCATTAAGGAGCTGTATCGTCACCAGTCCTCCTTTCAGATCGTTCTGAGTAATGGTGATTTAGTAAAGGTGAGTCGGTCTTACACCGATGACATAAAGAAAAGAATAATATAGTGCCTTTTTTGCGCGAACGCAGGTGCAGGGAAAGCTATGAGCGCAATGGGGAGACCACTACGAACGTAGGTGAGCGTTGTCAAAATCATGAAGCCAACTGAAGCGGGTAAAGCGTTCTGAATTTCATTTCAGGACGATACGCACCAGAGTGCCCCTCATTTTTGCCATGTCAATAAGACAAAACAAAATCACCCATACGATGAAAACCACCTTTGCGCGCCTCGATCATAGCATTTCCGCCTACATGGATGCCTGGGGCCTAACCTTCGTAAAAGTATCCTTTGCCATCATCTTCGTCTGGTTCGGCATTCTCAAACCGCTTGGCTTGTCTACCGCCATTCCGCTGGTGGAAGCGACGGTGGCCTGGCTCCCCGCCTTAGAACCGAAGCAGTGGGTCGCGCTCATCGGTTGGTGGGAAGTGACGATCGGTCTACTGTTTCTGTTTCGGACAACCACCAGAATCGCCATCGCGCTGCTGTTTCTTCAGATGGTGGGAACGTTTATGCCCATGTTTTTCCTGCCGGAGGTCGTGTACCAAAACGGCAACGTCCTGTTGCCTACCATGGAGGGGCAGTACATCATCAAAAACGTCATGATCATTTCTGCGGCACTGGTGGTTGGGGGGCAGTTACACCGCACTAAGGTGGTGAAAAATACGTAGCGGACTGGTACCTGAAGATGGGTGCGGCACCATGAAAAAACACGATATTAGCGTTACAACACATTAGCCGTTTTACTTTCCAATCCTCTGCAGGATGTCTCCTAATGCCCCCAAACCCATTGATGGTAAAACCCGCCGCCTCACCGCCGTCATGTTCACCGACATCGTGGGCTACACCGCCTTAATGCAAAACGATGAGCAAAAGGCTGCTGCTCAACGGACCCGGCACCGCTCCGTTTTCACCGAAAATCACCAGCAGCATACTGGAGAAATTCTGCAATACTTTGGCGACGGGACCCTGAGCGTTTTCCCCAGTGCGGTTGAAGCCGTGGCTTGTGCCGTGGCCATCCAGCAGCGTTTGAACGTTACGGATGGGATTCCCCTGCGCATCGGTATTCACCTTGGTGATATCGTTTTCGACGGTACGGAAATTTACGGTGACGGCGTCAACGTCGCCGCCCGGGTCGAGAGCATGGGCGTGGCCGGAGGGGTACTGATCTCCGGCAAGCTCAACGACGAACTCCGCAACCAACAGCACCTGACCACCACTTCGCTGGGGCTGTTTCACCTCAAGAACGTCACCGACCCCTTGGCCATTTTCGCGGTGACCAACCCTGGCTTGGTGGTACCCCAACGGCACGAGCTGCGCGGCAAACAAACCGTTGCCGAACACACCGTTGCCGTACTGCCCTTCGTCAACCGTAGCCCCGACCCCGACGCGGAGTACCTCAGTGATGGCATGACGGAGGAAATCATCAATGCGCTTTCGACCATTGAGCCGCTACGCGTGACTTCCCGTACCTCTTCATTTTTCTACAAAAACAAGCAGGTGCCCCTGCCCCAGATCGGGCGCGAGCTGCGCGTAGCCTACGTGGTGGAGGGCAGCGTCCGGCTGGCGGGCGACCGGATGCGGGTCGCAACTACACTGGTGGACGTGCGGGAAGACGTTCCGCTCTGGTCCCAAACGCTGGACCGCAGGCTCGACGACATTTTTGCTATTCAGGACGAAGTAAGCCTGTTGGTAGCCGATCGCCTACGCGAGCACATTGGGCATTTCGACATTGAGGAGCAACTGGTCCCCGCGCTACCCATCAGCGTTGACAACTACCAACGCTACCTGCAGGGGCGGTTTCACCTCCTGAAAATGAGCCCGTCGGAGATCGAGCACGGAATGGATATCCTGCGGGAGATCGTGGCGGACCAGCCGGATTTTCCGCTGGCGCACCTGGGCTTGCACCTAGGCTACACCCTTTTGGCCACCCTGGGGCTGATGCCCGCTCCCGAAGCTTTTGCCGCGGGGCATCCCTACCTGGCCAAAGCCATTGAACTCGACGACAGCCTGCCGGAAGTACAGCTCAACCTGGCGTACCAAAGCTTTTTGCAGGCCTGGGATTTACCCACCACCTACCGGCACCTCCAAAAGTCGTTCGAACGACGGCCCTCGGTGGAATACTACCAGTCAATGGCCTCGACCATCGTGACGGAAGGTAAGCTACAGGCCGCGCACAATTACATCGACATCGCGCTGCAGCTCGACCCCTTTTCGGCCATTAACTACCACCTGAAGGGCTTCATTTACTACGTGCAGGAGCAATACGCCGCCGCCATCCAATGCTACGAAAAGAGTCTGGAGCTGAAGCCCGACGCCCACGTTTCGCTGCCCGAATTAGGGCAGGCGTTGATATTAAGCGGTCAGTACGAAAGGGCGCTAGACTTCTTTCAGCAGCTCCCAGTCCCCGAAGATGACCTGATGAAGCTTGGGGGCATTACCATGGTGTACGCCCTAACCGCGACCCATCAAGCGCAGGCTGGCCTTGAACAGCTGGAGCGAGCCCTGGACGGCCCCCAGATGGACCGTGCCATGAATCTACTCCCGCTGTGCCACACCCTGCTAGGCAACGAAGCGGAAGCCCTGGACCTCTTAGAAAAAGGGGTTGATATGCGCTTGCCGATGATGGTATATACCCAGATACATCCAATGCTGAAGACCTTACGTGACTTGCCACGTTTTCAGGAATTAACCCAACGCATTCTCGGTCAGTCACCACTTGTCTCCAGTCCACCCCGCAAGTACAAAAAAGCGTTACTCGACCAGGAAGATACTGACCGGTATAAAATTGAGCTAGATCAGCTGATGGAAAAGGAGCAACTCTTTCTGGAGCCCGACCTTAGTCTCCGCCGCCTGGCTGAGCGGCTGGACCTACCCCCTAATTATCTCTCGCAACTCCTCAACGAGGGCTTCGGGCAAAACTTCGCGGAGTACGTCAATACCTATCGCGTAGCCGCCTTCAAAGATAAAGTGATCGACCCGGCGTATCAGCACCTAACCCTACTGGGCTTGGCGTACGAAAGTGGGTTCAACTCAAAGACCACTTTCAATACCTTCTTTAAGAAGGTTGCGGGGATGACACCAGCGACCTACCGAAAGGAGCAGCTTAGTCGCTAGGTTCGGATTTTTAAACCCGAACGACGTGGGTAGCATCACGGCCTTCCTTTGTGGCACACAAAAACCACTAAGCCATGACCAATACCATGCAAGCCGCCGTCCTTACCCGTTACGGCGCACCAGAAAACATTGAGATCACCACCCTTGCTCAGCCGACGCCTCGCGCTAAGGAAGTATTAGTGAAGGTTTACGCTTCACCAGTGACCACCGCAGACACCATGCTGCGGAGAGCCGAGCCGGCCGTTACTCGACTCTTTTTGGGGTTCACCCGCCCAAGGGCCAGGGTGATGGGAACGGGCTTTGCCGGTAAGGTTGTCGCCGTCGGGGCTGAAGTGGAAGACTTTGCCGTCGGTGACCGGGTTTATGGCGAAAGCGGCTTCGGCTTCGCGGCCAACGCAGAGTATGTCTGCGTACCGGCGGACGGGGTGATCAACTGGATTCCGCTGGCCCTACCCTACCCCGATGCGGCCACACTCTGTGATGGTCCTCTGACGTCGTACCACTTTCTGAAGACGCTGGCGAACGTAGAGCCTGGGCAGTCCGTCCTCATCATTGGTGCGTCCGGGAGTTTAGGGACGGCAGCGGTACAACTGGCGCGTGCTTTCGGTGCGCAGGTAACCGGCGTATGCAGCGGCCGTAACGCCGAGTTGGTCCATTCCCTCGGTGCGGACGAGGTGATCGATTATTCCAAAACCAAGCTTTCCAAAGTTCGGGAAACCTATGACGTCGTTTTTGACACCATCGGTAATACCTCCTACCGCAAAAGCCGGCACCTGCTGACGGAGCGGGGCCTTTACCTGACTCCAGTGCTTAACTTTTCGACACTGGTCGATGTGGCCCGCACCCGCTTTTTCTCCCAGCAACAGGCCAAATTTGCGGCCGTCGGCACGTTACCACCGCCACAGTTACGCGGCTACCTGGAAACGTTGACCGAACTAATTGCTGATGGCCAACTACGGGTGGTAATTGACCGGAAGTACCCGCTAGGCGAAGCAGCCGCTGCGCATCGTTACGTGGATAGTGGGCGGAAGCGGGGGAATGTGGTTTTAGTGCCAGTCGCTGCTTTCTAAGACTAATCAACTTCTTTAAAAAGTCCGCAATTGCATTTCGGAACGATAGCCCTGTTCCCTGATCGCATCTTTGTATTGTCAATTCGGTAAAACGAATTCACCCGCAACATCAATTGGTCATTTCTTCCTCAACCGTTGGCGAACGCCGTGCGCGGAACGGGGAAGAGATGTCCAAAATTTACCAACCTTTAAATCACCCAAAATGAAAAGCGGACTTATTATTCTCCTCACGTTTTGCGCACTCAGCCTAGCTGCCCAAAGCACCCTGCCAACCAGTAACCCGAGCGGTCCTACGGACAAATACCGGATCAGCATTCCGATGATCACGGTGCCCCAACTGTTCACCAAATCTTGGGACGACCGCACACATACCCGGCACCTGGAGTTACACGTTAAGCGGAACCTGGACGACAAGAACATCATCGGCCTTAAGTTTGCCACCTGGCGCTTGTTTCAGCCGATGGGCATCCTGTGGTGGGACGGACTGCTGGACAAAGTTGACGATGGAAGTGAGTTCTACCCCGGACACGTTCGCGCTACCGGCGTCGGCGTCACCTACCACCGGATGCTCTGGAAAGGACTGTTCGCCACCGTAGAAGTATTGCCCCAATTCCAGACCTACCGGGACCTAGAAAGCGACAAGGTGGGCGATGGTTTCCAGCTGTATAACTCTTATCACCTGGGTTATCACCTCGCCTTCGGCAAGAACAAACGCTTCTTCGTAGAACCCCAGGTACATTGTCAGCACTGGCTGTTCGACGATAGTACGCCGGAAGGGTTTAAGGAACTCGACGAGCAGTGGGGAAACTACTTCCTCTTCGAGCCTAACCTGTACTTCGGCATCAAATTCTAAGGGCCGAGTTTTCCGCCCTCCTAGTTGACCATTATCTCACCGTAGGCGCAAGGCACACTTGTGCCTGCGGTGGGTAGTAACACCTCCTCCTCGCACATCATTTCGTAACGCCAAAGGGAAATTCTATCATGAAAAGAGTATTAACTGTACTCCTAGACTTAATAAGTAGCTTCTCTACTAGCGGCTTGGCAAAAAAGCTACGCCCACTGTCCTTAAATGAGACGGTATTGGCAATTGAAACGTTGAAAACAGCGCAGTGGCGATTAATAGAGAAAAGTATGCGCCATTTCCCCGATGGGCGCTGGCGCTAATCAAAAATGGTGAGGTGAGCTTTGTCGAGGTAAAGCGAGAAAATAAGGAAACGGGAAAAAGGCAGTGTGCCCAAACATACGCTTACTGCTCCCTTTCTATTCGTGAATGTACCCGATACAGCAGACCAATGGTCCCCAGCATCACTACCATCACGATGATTCCTAGCAGCGGATAGCGCTGTACGGTTCCATCCGCCGTCTGGTAAACGACCCATCCCAGGATGACGGCAGCCACCCCACCCGCCAGTTGTTGCAGGGAGGCATCGAGGGCCATGAACGCGCCCCGGTCTTGTTCGGACGGTACCACCGTCGTCATGGCCGTAACGGCGATCATCCGGGCGTTGATCCCCACAAAGAGTAGCGTATGGATCAGCGCGACGATCCAAACGGGTGTCACGTTCAAATTACTAAAAACGCCTACTAGGAGCATCGTCGACACGGTACCAACGGCGAAAACCCGCCATTTCCCGTAGCGATCGGTCAGTTTGCCCACCACCGGACTAAGCACAATGGTAGCCACCCCACCGAGGCCAAAAATCAAGGGAAGATCATCCACGCTTACCCCCAGATTATTCGTCAGATAGGCCGAGCCGAGGGTCATGACTAGCACGTCACCCAGGACAAGAAAAAAGTTATTGGCAAAGATCTGCCAGTAAACGGGCTGACGTGCAATGCGTCCTGCATGGCGCAGCGCGGATTCGTTTGGTGGCGTCATAAGATGGTGGTCTACGGGCTGCAGTTTAAAGGCCACCAAGCCCAGCAACACCAGACCCAACAAGAAAAACACCAGGTAGAGTAATTGCCAGTAGAAAGTGGTGGCTAAGTAGAGGGCCAGCGGTAAACCAAGGACCAAGCCAGCGGCAAAGGCCAGCTGTACGTAGCCCATGACCCGGCCACGTTGATCGTCCGCAAATAAGTCGGCAACGATGGCAAAGCAGATGGAAGCCACTACGCCACCGAAAGCTCCCGTTACCACCCGCGCCACAATCAGCCCAATCAGCGAAGTGGCGGAAGCACAGAGGAGCATACCCAGCAAGAAGCCACCGTAATAGAACAATAGCAGGCGCTTGCGGTCGAAGCGGTCTGCCACCCCCATGGCTACCAAGCCGGAAATACCGGCACTGAAAGCATATGCGGAAACGACCCAGCCAAACTCCTGGGTGGTTATGTCCAGGGCCGGCAGCAAGATGGCGGATAGGGCAGATAAAGCCATGTAATCCACCACGATGGTGAAAAGTATGACCGCCACGAGGCTGATGAGGCTAATTTGGTAGGCGGTAAAAGAAGGGGGCTGGGCTGAGGTCATGATAGCTTCTTGATTCTTTCCTTGACACCTGCGACCGCGCCCTGATTCTCTGCGAGCATGATGTGGGCGCGGCCGCGGGTGTAAACAAGGGTATGAGGCAACGTTGTTCAACTGCCTCTGTTACTTGGTAAAATGCGGTCTACTTCTTGAAAGAAGAAGGCGGAAAGCCGCCGTGTCCCGTACCGAGGAGCAACGTTATCCTGCGCAAGCATGGTTAGAAAAAACTCGTAAGGACCGTAAGTTTTGGCGGAGGTAAATGTCCTTAATCCTGCTAACAGCCATCGGCGACTCCAGTCCGGTAGGTGGATGATTTTAACGGGGTGCTGGTAGGTTTTCAAAGCCAAGGCAGCCATTTCATTCTGCGTTAAAATATCTGGCCCACCGATGACGATCTCTTGTTCCTCATTTGGCACTGAGGTGATGATGGCTTCCGCCAAATCCGCTCCATGGATGGGATTTAGTTGGTATTCGCCAGATCCAAAAAGATACACCTTCCCCTTTTTCGCCATCTCCAGAAAGTCTTTCATATCTGAGAAAAAGCCATTGGGCCGGAAGATGGAGTATTCGAGCCCGGATTGTTTTAGTTCATCCACAAACCTTTCCTTGGCTTCCATGATTTTGAGGTGACGCAGCTGGGAGCCATTAATAACCGAGACGTAGATAAACTTTCTTACTCCCGCCTTTTTGGCGGCCTCCAAGAGGTTTTTATTACCCTGATAATCGACTTGCATGTAAGTCAAGCCGTCTTTTTGCCGGGTAATTCCAATGGTAGAGATGATCACGTCAACATCAGCAAGTAGGTCCTCTAACCCAGCGGGGGTAGTCACCTCCGCAACAACACGTTGGTCTTTCGTAAGCCCCAGGCTTGTTAGCTTAGCC
>CAZTTF010000327.1:0-24777 GCA_964616365.1 uncultured Lewinella sp.
TGCGCTCTTCCCCTCAAGCTGCTCGTCTGACGAATCCTTTTGCTTATTTCGGCTGCGCAGCAGACGCTATACGAAAAAGTTCGTCCGACGAGTTAGGCGTACTCTAGGGGGATTGCTTTGAGTTGTCCGACGAGTTCGTCGTGCTGTGGGAATATCTTGGGAAGCCTTATTATTACGGTATGTACGCTCCCAAGGTCGTTTATCATCTTTATAACCGTAGTATTAACTTCGAAACCGTTTTCCGATTCGATGAGAACTACCTGTATTTTTTGCGTAAAGTCAGGACACTAATCGTGCCTTATGCAGATATACTATGTTATTGCCTTATGCCGGATCATTTTCACTTCATGGTTGTCCCTAAGGCTAGCGGATGTGCGCCTAGTCCCAGCCGTAAGGTGTGGACCGGAGATGTGGCTGAGGAACAATTTCAGCAGATGCTTAGCCACCAGATTAAGACACTTCTTAGTAGTTATACTAAAGCTTTTAACCGACGTTACAACAGAAGGGGTAGTCTGTTTCAGGCCAAGACAAAAGCAAAACCTGGATATGAGGATTTTTTACCAGAAGACTTTGAGTTAATCGATGAAACCCCCTTCACCCAATTTATTCCTTACCTCCAAAATTGCTTCTCCTATATCCATGATAATCCTGTAAAAGCACATTACGCCCTCACTGCAACTGACTGGGAGTATTCATCTGCGGCTGATTATGCCGGACTAAGAGAGGGTACTTTGTGCAACTATGACTTAACGAAGCAACTATTAGGAATTGAGCGAGCGCTTCATTAGGCTTTTGATTCCAGCTAGCCTTTCTTCCCCATCCCATCAAGCCGCTCGTCTGACGAATCCTTTTGCTTATTGCGGCTGCGCAGCAGACGCCATACGAAAAAGTTCGTCCGACGAGTTCGGCGCGCTTTAGGATATGGCTTTGAGTTGTCCGACGAGTTCGTCGTTTACCGTTCCGTAGCTTCGAGTCGTCAGACGAGGTTTTGGGTGACGTTGTCACCACAAAACGACTTGTCGGACGACCTCCGCCGCTGCACTCTTCCCCTCAAGCCGCTCGTCTGACGAATCCTTTTGCTTATTTCGGCTGCGTAGCAGACGCCATACGAAAAAGTTCGTCCGACGAGTTAGGCGCTTTAGGATATGGCTTTGAGTTTGTCCGATGAGTTTCGCATTTACCGTTCCGTAGCTTCGAGTCGTCAGACGAGGTTTTGGGCGACGTTGTCGCCACAAAACGACTCGTCGGACGATCTCCGCCGCTGCGCTCTTCCCCTCAAGCTGCTCGTCTGACGAATCCTTTTGCTTATTTCGGCTGCGCAGCAGCTGCTATACGCAAAAGTTCGTCCGACGAGTTCGGCGTGCTCTAGGGTATGGCTTTGAGTTGTCCGATGAGTTTGGGGTTTACCGTTCCGTGGTTTCGAGTCGTCAGACGAGGTTTTGGGCGACGTTGTCGCCACAAAACGACTCGTCTGACGACCTCCGCCTGGCAAAAAGCAACGACGCTGAAAAAAAATCGTCCCTCCCTGTAACAAATCTTTCCTCCCTAACGGGTAGTAGGTAATTAGGCGCTGATAAATGTTGCCGGGCCGGTCATCGGAAGTGTTGCTACTCCTCTGATATCTCGGACCAAACAACCGTCAGTACCGAAAAACACCCCCAGCTTTGGATCAATTTTCTCACATCATAACTTCGGTCCGGGACCGCCTTTACCGGCTGGCCCTCCGGGTTGTCAATGACGCCGATGAGGCCGAGGATGTGGTGCAGGATGTATTGGTAAAGAGCTGGAGGAAGCGTGACGAGATTGTCCGCCTCGACAACCCGCCAGCCTGGCTGTTGCGGATGACGAAGCATCAGGCGATCGACCGGCTTCGGTCGGCTAAAGTGCGCAGTGTCAGAGAACGGGAAGCGGCCGCCCCCGACTACGATGCTTGCACACCTTACCGGCTCACAGCTGCCAACGACACGCTCCGGCATATTGACCGCTTGCTCCAACAGTTGCCGCCCAACCAAAGGGTGGTCTTGCAACTCCGCGAAGTGGAGGGCATGGAGTATCGGGAAATTGCCGACGCCACTGCCCTGAGTATCGATCAGGTGAAGGTATACCTTCACCGCGGCCGTACGAAACTCAGAAAATTGTTAATCCAGGAAAGCATTGCCAAGCCCTGAGGCTGAAGAATGCCTTCCCGCCAAGCTGCATCGTTAGCGTACCTGCTGACGACACACGACGGAAAATTTGTTGCACCATGATCGACCAAGTCAAAGCTCAGAAATTACTGGACCGCTACTTTGCCGGAGAGACCTCTCTCTCCGAAGAGCAAGAGCTGCGGGCTTACTTTCAGGCGGGAGATATCGATCCTGCTCATAAGGCCTTCGCGCCGCTCTTCGCCTACTGGGCGGAGGCCGCCACGGTAGTTGCGCCTCCGGCGCAGCCCATCATTGCCCGGCCACGACTGCGGTCGCTCCGCTGGGCAATCACCGCAGCGGCAGCAGTTTTGCTCCTCCTGGTCGCTAACGTCTGGTACAATCAACAACCAGAACTGACTGACTTTCCCATCGCCGAGGCCACCGCTCCTGCTCCCATCGACTGGAGTAAGTATGAGGTCTCTGCCGATGAGGACGGCTACCGCGCGCTGCGCGGTGCCCTGAAAACAGCCTCTACCGCTCTGAACGACTCGCCCAAGGCTGTCCTTCGTGAGCTGGACAAAATGAGTGCTGCTCTCCGGTAAGGCCGGTGGTGATCATGTATCCCCACCATAATTGCTCGCGTTGGCAGGCTGTCCGCCCGCCTTTCCCGCCAGCAAGTTTATGCCCTCCAGTTTTCTTTAACCTCCCCCCCCCAATAAAAATAACCATGAAATACCTCTTCACCTCACTGCTGCTAGTCCTGTTCCTGGCACCTGCGGCCGCGCAAGTACCTACTGATGCGATTTCCAACTACTTCTCGGAGTACGTAGACGATCAGGATTTTAACGTTGTCTACGTCAGCGGGAAAGTATTCGAACTGTTCCGTGATGCTAATCTGGACATCGAAGACCTGGAAGAAGCAGAAGTCGAAGCCGTTTTGGAAGTCGTCAAAGACATCCAGGGAATCCGCATCCTGCATACGGACGTTAACGCTATGGACCGCTGGAAAGAAGCCAAAAAGCGCATCCCTACAAGCCGTTACGAGCTGCTCTTCAAGGTGCGAACCCAGGATGGCGACAACGTAGAAGCCTTCATCGCAGACGACAATGCTGTTGTCAGTGAGTTGTTCCTCCTCGTCGGTGCTGCCGATAACTTTGCCATGCTCAGCTTTATGGGCACCATCGACCTCAATAAACTCGGTGACCTCCAAAAAGCCATCGAATCCGAAAAACGCTAATTGTTAGGAGCTAGAAGCTAACTCCTAGCTCCTAGCTCCTAGCTCCTAGCTCCTAGCTCCTAGCTCCTAGTTCCTAGCTCCTAACTCCTAGCTCCAACCCCATATCATGAAAAAGCTTATCCTCGTATTACTCTTTGCCGCAATCTCAGCCCCAACCTTATTCGCCCAAAATCCGGCAATCCGCGAATTCATTCGCGAACACCGCAAGGGGAGTGAAAACGTTGCCTTCCGTGTACCTGGTTGGTTGATCGGCCTGGCCAGCGATATCGGCATGGCCGCCAGTGACGACGAAGACGAAAAACTGCTCTTCTCCATGGCTCAGGAGTTGGGGACCATCCGCGTGGTAACTTTCAACAACGCCGATTTCAATACTACCCAGGATATCAATGCCCTGCTAAAAGCCATTGAACGGGAGCATGGGTACGAGCGCTGGGCAACGATGCGCGCGCAGTCGGGGGAAACAGTACAACTCTCCGTCATGCAGAAGCGCGGAGAGGTCCGCGAAATCGTGGCGATAGTCAAAGAGATCGAAGAAGAAAACCGCACGGTTTTCGCCCACTTCAAAACCAGCATCACGCCCGAGGAACTCGGGGAGGTGATGAATGAATTGATGGCGGATAATTAGTGGGTGGTAGGTAGTCAAATAGTCAGGTAGTCAAATAGTCAAATAGTAGGTAGTCAAATAGTCAAATAGTAGGTAGTATAGCTTTCTACTTGACTACCTACTACCTACTACCCACTACCCACTACTTGACTACCCACTACCCACTATTTGACTACCCACTACTTGACCACCAAGCCTACCCCATCCTCGCTTCATAGTCCTCATACCCAAAAGTTCGTTGGTGGAGCACTTCACCGTGAGCGTCTACTAACCGGATGTCGGGGTGTGGAACACCATTGAACATGGTCGTTTTTACGGTAGTGTAATGCGCCATGTCTTCAAAGACGATCTTATCGCCAACCCTGACGGGCTGATGGAAGAAATAGTCGTCCAGGAAATCGCCGGCCAAGCAACTCATGCCTCCCAGCCGGTAGGCGTAGGGGAATTCTGGCTTGCGCTCTTTGCTGGCACCGCGAACATCAGGGCGGTAGGGCATCTCGAGGGTGTCGGGCATATGGCAAGTGAAGGAAACATCCAGCATTAATGTCCGGTGGCCGTAGTTGTCGACAATGTCGAGTACCTCAGCGGTCAGGTCTCCCGCTCCCCAGAGGTGAGCGCTGCCGGGCTCCAGTATTACCTCCAGCTGCGGATAGCGCGCCCGCAGGGCGCGCAGGGTCTTGATCAACAGGTCGACATCGTAGCCGTCGCGGGTCATCAGGTGACCTCCTCCGAGGTTGAGCCATTCCAATTGCGCGAGGTAATGCCCGAACTGAGCCTTGGTGCGTTCGATCAGGGTGGCGGTGTTGGCCGCAGATGATTCACAGAGGGTGTGGACGTGAATTCCCCGCAACCCCTCCGGCGGTTTTGCCGGGAGGTTGGGCAAGGTTTCTCCGAGGCGCCCGTGCGGATTCGCGGGATTGTAAAGTGCTGTTTCCACCGGACTGTACTCCGGGTTCACCCGCAAGCCTACATTGGTTTTTGCGGTTTCCCAGTCCGTTCGGTAGCGTTCCAGTTCTGTGAGGGTGTTGAAGGTCAGATGGCCGGCGATGCCGGCCAGTTCGGCAAACTCCTGCCGGCGATAGGCCGGTGCGTAGACGTGGGGCGCTTTCCCGAAATGATGCTTGATCAGCAGGGCTTCGTGGAAACTACTGGCCGTAGCGCCAGTGAGGTATTCTGCGAAAATGGGGAAAGCCGGCCAGTAGGCAAATGCCTTCAGGGCCAGGATGATCCGCACATCAGCCGCCGCAGCCACGTCTGCGATGCGCTCCAGGTTGTGCCGGAGTTTGTCTTCGTAAAGGGTGAAATGAGCCATATAAACAGTCGGATAGCTGCCCCTGCGGCAACTGAAGTGCTGGCAAAAATCGGAAGAAACCGGCTATTTTTCCTGGCAATTACAGTCGGCATCGCAGTTTGCTAATCTGAGGTCTTTTTTTGCCTCTTGATACCAGCGGTATTCAGTGGGGTAGTCATCCCTGTTATTACTCAAGTAGCGCAACCCTTCATAACTGTTTTTGTAGGCGCACATGGCGGAGAAGTAGCGGTTTCGATCTTCGGCAGAGGCATTCTGTGATGCTCTGGTCCAGTAGACTTGTGCCAACTCGTAGTGGCGCCAGGGTGCAGTGCGCGGGCCATCTTCGGAGAGCGCCTTGATCAGTTTATCGTACTGTGGAGCGTCCAGCGCTGTCATCTGAGTAGGCTGGATCAAAATTTTCAAGGCTTGTTCCTGGAGGTCTCTATCACGGTCTTTTTCGGCTACGAAATCCAGCAAATAGCGGTTGGCAATGCTTTTATTCGCCTTTTTCTTGTTTACCGACGTCAGGATGTTCCTTCCTAAGGTTGTTGGTGGTGTGTATAAGAGCCCTGTTGCAACCAATTTCTCTTTAGACAGGACGGGGTCCTGGTCATCGCCAGCAGGCGCAACGCCTGCGGGTAAGGTTTGGTAGGCACGCTTGATCTCTTGCTCGCTCAGGTAGCCGTAGACAATACCGTCTTCGTTGTTGTTCTTGAAGGCGAGATACTTACGCCCTTCCTGTTTGAGGGACAGCGGCGTGCTTTTAAAGCCACTCTCCGGAAAGGGAACACTTAGTTGATAGGTAGTGCCATTCAAAGGTACCTCGATGGCATCCGGATAGCCATTGCGGTCTACGCTGTAAAAAGTCTTATTCTCAATGGCTTTTAGCGTGTTGGCAATGGTCGTCTGATCAACGTTGGCACTGTCGAGGTTCATATTGTGCCGTGCATACTCGATTCCTAACGCCATGGGCGTCATGAGCAGGGCAAAGCCCATAAATACGTAGATCGACCGCAACATGGTGGGGCGGGGGGCATCTTTGGCCTGCTCATCCTTGAGCAGACTGTAGGCTTTGATCGCAAAGAATACACTGACGCCCATGGCGCCCGCGGCAAGAATTTCGGTAAACATTGTTCAGGTCTGATATAGCAGGGCCATCCGGCAATGCCGGACGAGAGATTTCTTCAAATGTACAAATATGTTATTTGACACCCTTGTTTGCTCATTGAGAGATAGGATTCCTAGCTATGGGCGCGCCAGTTCGTGGTGTTTATCAATGCTTCTCAGACTGCTGTGAGGGTAGGGGAGCTTATATTTTGAGCTTGGTTCTGATTTGTTGATGCCACAAACGAGTAAGGGGCGGGGCCGCAGGTGCAAGGGAGGGACCTAGTTAACCTGAAGCTTTAAGTGGATGATCACTATAACCCTTCATGCATTCTGTAGAATCCGTTCAAAAAGTAGTTGGTATTTTGGTTGAGGAGCTCTGCTCTGATTAATAACAAATCGGAGCAGAGCTCCTCAACCAAGGCAGAGCTCACGGGCCTTTGAACGGATACATTCCGTAGCACGAGAGCGTGCAGAACGAGGTTATGCTAAAGCCTTTGTTTTTAGCGTCTTTAGGCAGCGTTGCTTTTGTTTGCGAACCACTGCACCCTGCGGCCGCGCCTGCTCAAGTCTCTAAACATTTCGGCTCGGTCGAAAATTCGTCCCGCTACGTCTGATCTCAGCAACAATTCAGCGCCCAGCGCGTACATTTGTTGTAGTTGCCTCGGTCATCAAAGGTAAAATTTTGGCGAGGTGATTTTGTTATCTGGCGAACCGACAAGTTGAAGGCATAGCCAGAGCTACGGCAAAATTTGGCGGTGAAGCCAGATGATAAAAGCGGCAGCCAAAAATTAACTGGGGTGGCCGAGACAACTATAACTTACCACGCAAACTTACCGATGTCCTTAGATAAAGCCTTTGACACCATGTCCCAAGAAGATGATCGTTTCGCTAACGTATTGATGAAAGCCCTGGAGGAAAAAAACCTGGAGGGTTTTGATTATCTGGAATTCAAGCAATCCGTAGCCAAGCTACTCGATATAGGCATGGACCACGATACTGCACTAAAAGCAGCTTTCGCCACCGGCTCCACCGCGGGGCTTACCCTGGAGAAGCTGGTTAAAACTGCCCGCTACTATACAGAGGTGCTGCAGGATGAGAAGTCCTAGTTCATGAACAGCATGGAAAAGCACCTCATGAGCAACGTAGAGGGTAAGGCTAAACAGACGGGCGAGCTCAAGAAAAAGATCGCCAACTGGGAAGCTAAGATTGAACAGCTGCAAAACGAAGTCGCTAAAGCCAAAGCACAGATTGAATCTGCCGACGAGTTGATCAATTCGGCCAAGGAGAAAGCCAGTATGAACCAGAAGGGCTTCGATCAGGCACTGGACATTATCACCACCACCATCCGTCAGGATGTTGCGGATATTACCCGCGTACTGGGGTAATGGTAAAGCCTCCGATACTTGTTTGCTACCGGTAGCTTAATCCGCTATCTCTGGTGCGCAGCTTCGCTTCGCTCACCTTTTTTAACTTTGTGGCGTTTACTGTCTGGATGGTTAGCTACCGTCCTCGGCTCTACTTTTAATTTTAGCCCCTCATCTCCGCTCCCCAATGGCCCAACTCCCTCCTGACGTTGCTCCACCTAAGTCTTTTTGGAAACGCCCCGAAGGTGTAACCGGGCTCATTTTTCTAGCCGCGATCGCCGGTGGCGTCGCCTTCCTCATTGCTACTTTCTGGAGCCTGCTCGGCACCTTTCTTACCTCTACCTTTGGGCTGGTAGCAACGATTGCCGTACTAGGTGTAGTCGTATTCTCCCTGGTGGATCCACGCACCAGGACACTGCTGAGCTACCTTTACCAGTCGGCCATGCGTTCCATCACAGGACTCTTCGTCAACATTGACCCGATTGGTATCCTGAAGTCCTACATCGAAGAACTGGAGAAGAATCTCCAGGAGATGCGTAAGCAAATCGGAAAGCTTCGTGGCCAGGTGCGGCACCTTAAAACGTTGATGGAAACCAACGAAACGGAGATTCAGAAGCAACTTAAGTTGGCCCAGCTTGCAAAACAGAAGGACAAAAAGCAGCAAATGATCCTGAGTAGCCGCCGCGCAGCGCGGCTCCGGGAGAGTAACCAGAAGTACCAGGTATTACTTACCAAAATGGAGGTGCTCAACCGCGTCCTGAATCGGATGCATCAGAATTCAGAGGTCCTGCTGGAAGATACCCGCGACCAGGTTGCCCTCAAGATTGAGGAGCGCAAGGCCATTCGTGCCAGTCACGGCGCGATGAAGTCTGCCATGTCCGTAATCAACGGTAATCCTGATCAACGGGCGATGTTCGATGCTGCGATGGAGAATATCGCCGAAGACGTCGCCAACAAAGTTGGCGAGATGGAGCGGATGATGGAACTCTCCAGCGAGTTCATGACCAGCGTAGACCTGCAAAATGGTGTCTTTGCCGACGAAGGCTTGCGGATGCTGGAAGAATGGGAACGGAAAAGTGACCTCATGCTCACTGGTGGGCATATTGGTACTGCGGATAACCTGCTAGCAGCACCAAAATCGGAGAAAACGGAGGGCCTTAACCTCGATGATATTCCCCGCCGGGAGAAGGATATTCAGTCGCGCGGAAAAGGCGGAGGCTACGACCAGTTTTTTGATTAATGTAAACCGCTAAGCAGCAGGTTGCTCTTACAGCTACGGCTATTTGACCATTCCATAATGAAGGTTTTTTTCTTCCGTCTGCGCACTCGTAGAGGGCTAGCCATGAGATAGGGTAGGGGATACTACAACTTGGCCAGTCGCTTCAGAATCTTTCCTCCCCGACTACGAAAGCCTGGCGTCGTCCCTTCCGCAATGGTTAATTCAATGATCGCCGCCAACTCATCCTTGAGCTCCGGATATTTTTCTACGTAGTTAGCCACAATCTGCATGGAAAATACCCGGATGGCAACCGCTGCTTCCTGGTCAGCTGTCAGGCGGAAAGCCAGGTCTACCAGATAGCCTTCTTCCTCTTCGCCAATGCCGGTGATATCCAATTCAGAAAAGTACCGCATAACATTTCGCCTGACGGCATCATGCTGGGGGTCGGCAGCAGCGGCGATCATGCGCCCGTGCCACGGAGCCAACCAGCCGGGCTGGGCCCGGCCAAGGTCTCCAACGACCATGGCCGCACGCTGTACGGCCCGGTACTCATCGCCCAGAAAGACCTCCATCAGCGCCGCAACTCGGTGCTGGTCCGCCAGCACATGTTGCAAGACACGATCAGCATTGGCGCGCGAGTGTTCGACGAGTAATTGCTCTGCGTAATTCATAGTCAGCCAGGTAAGTTCATGGCCGGGTTATCTCCGGCTTCCACCAAGATAAAGGATTGGGGATGTATCAAATGCGAGGAGGCGATAAAAGTCTCCTAAACGCTGCTTGGGTATAGGTATGGCATAGTTCCTAGAATGAGGATACAGCCAAAGGGTTTTGGTTCTTTTGCCCGACAAAAGAAGGCCCCCGGCAGGGATGGCAAACAGGAAATCTTCATGAAGCAATAATCGGCGAAGAGATGTGCCCCAACCGCAGGCCTTGTGGTCGATAGCTATCGGCTGCAAGGCCGAGAAACGAGTACCACATCGTAAAGTTCGGTAGTGTGGATAAGGCATTCTTACATCTGATGTACCGCCAAACGAAAAAGAGCAAGCCCGTTGCCGGACCTGCTCTTGAAAAGTGTTTTGAGTGTGTCTGCCCCTAAGGGGCATGGAGAATTCGCTTAGTGTGAGTCGAAACTCATATTGGATTGCTGAGAGGCCTTGACCAGTTCAGCGTATTCTTCGGTGCTCAAACCGTCGTAACAGTAATCGATTGGGTTGATCCGGACACCATCTTTGTGAATCTCGTAGTGGAGGTGGTCTCCGGTACTACGGCCAGTACTACCGACCTTACCGATGTTTTCACCGCGCTTAATTTCCTCACCAACCTTTACTTTCTTACGGTTGATCTCGTGCAGGTGACCATAGAGGCTCTGGTAGCCGTAGCCATGATCGATGATCACGCAGTTACCAAAGTGTCCTCGTTTCCCGGCCCAGACAACGGTTCCGTTTCCGGTAGCTTGAATCGGTGTTCCGCGAGCACAGTTGAAGTCGATGCCGTAGTGCATCTTGTTTACCTTCAGGATGGGGTGGATCCGCATGCCAAAACCTGATAGGTTTTCGATTTTGCGGCTGAAGCGATCCCGGCGAATTGGCTTGATGCTGGGAATAGACGCCAGCATTTTTTCTTTTTCGGAAGCCATGCCCGAGATGTCGTCCAATGACCGGCTTTGCAGGTCGAGCTGGTGGCGGAAACGGTCCATCTTGGAGCGAAGTTCTGCCATGTACTCTCCGCTGTTAGGCAGCGAACGCAGGTCCTCGTAAGCATCGTGGCCACCACGGCCACCCTGCCAAACATCTTTGTCGATGGGTTCGGCACCGAACATTACGCGGTAGACACCCGCGTCCCGCTGCTGCAGGTTATCCAGTACCATGGCGAGCTCTTCGAGCTCGTTATTGGTGTTCGCAATCTGGCTGCGGAGCACCTCGTTTTCTTGAATCAAAAGTCGTTCACTAGGACTGGGGAAGTACTGGTGGACCACCACCAGCATCAGGATAGCTGTAAAGACAGCAGCCAACCCGAAAGCCGCAAAGCGAAGGATGGTGTAACGAAGCGGTTCCACCATACGGTCGTACTGCAACGTCTGTTGATTGAAGACGAATTTTTCGCGTCTCATAAAAAGAATGTTATTCCAAAAATCACAACGACAACAGGTTAAATAAATATGGGTAAAATCTCTCTGGTATGCCGCTAAAAGTCAAGTCGTTGTGTAATCCCATGAACCTAAAGGAATAGCCTTGTGGTCCAATGGTTGCGAAAATAAGGCCAAAAGACGAATAGGCGAAGAAACACAATGAAAAAGTTATCAACAGTGTTATCAAAAAAGAGATAAAAGGTAATTTTTATGCATTTTTATACAAAAATCATCTTTTTGATTATGAAAAAATAAGACAACTTTTTTGGAAATATGAATAATTAAAAAACTTATTGTTTTAATTACCGAAACATTCCAAAACAATCGTTGTACCTGTCTGCTTTTCGCTTCCGCTGGAGTTCTTTGCTGCCGGCCAGGTCGATGCCAACGCTGACTTCAAAAGTGGCTCCCAGGCCACCTGGTACGGTACGTAGCGCTGAGGTGACGGCATCATAGCTAATGCCAATTTGCAAGACATCCTGCCGGAAGCGGATGGCTGCGATCAGGCCATCAGCATTCTCGAAAGCATGTCGGTACCAACCACCAATTGCAACGGGGCCGTAGCCGAAGTATGCTCCGAGGTTAAGCTGCTTGAACTGGGCCTGCGAAGTGTACAGGAAGTTGGGAGTGATGTAGGATGGGCGACGACGGTTACTGAAGCGCTTGACCTTTATTTGTGCACCGCCGGTTAACGTCATGCGTTGCGGCCGTCCCGCGAAAAGTCCCGTATTGAATTCGATCAGGCTCTCGTCTGGGCGATTGAGGTGCTCGAAGCTGACTCCCCCGTAATAATTTTGCCCGTAAACCACGATGCCTGCTCCAAAGTCTGCTGAAGTCTTCGCTGCGGCCGCCAGGGCTTCCATAGTTACGCCACTCGCACCCACCGCGGGGTCGAGAACGTCACCAAACGTGAGGGTGTTAAAATCAAGCGAGGTGTTGAGGATGCCGGCCGCAAGCCCGAGGCGCGCGCCCAGCTCCCGGTTAATCTTAACGTCGTAGCTGTACACCAGACTGACTTCCGTATTCCTGTAAGCGCCTTCCAGCTGCCGGTCGCTCATCATCCGCACCCCGAAACTTGAAGGCGTTTTCTGAATGGGCTGTTCATAGCTGGCAGCGATGGTCGTAAAGGCTGAGGGGTAAGTGGTATGTTGCGCCCGGTAGTTGGCCGTTAGCCGCGGAGCAGTGCTTACGCCTGCCAGCGCCGGGTTGAGGCGTAGCGGGGCCGCGTAAAACTGCGAGAAAACGGGGTCCTGCGCCGACAGTGGAGCAACCAGGACTAGCAACAGGAATAGTAAAAAGTATTGCTTAAGCATCATTCGGGACAAGTCAGGGGACGGAACGGTATACCACCAGGATCCGCCCTAAAGCTAATGCCTGACCATCCCGTAACCAAACCCAGGGTGTTAAATTGAGTGACCACCGTCGCATAACCGACAGGGAACAAAAAGGTTGTTCAGAATTATCGGACCATAAACAACGTTTTACTGCCCGGGCTGTATCTTATCTTCGACCCCGAATCCGACACCATGCGTACAACTATCCTCCTGTTTCTTCTTAGTGCATCTGCCTGGCTTTCAGCCCAAGTATCGATCGAAGCATCGCTCATTTGGCAGGCTCCTCAGGTAGTCGAAATTGGCGGCATTCGATCCGTGGAGTATACCTTCAGTACGGTTACAGAGGGCGCGGCCGCAGGTGCAATGAAGACTTCCCGTGAACCGCGTTTCCTCCAGACCTTCCCGGCTGCTCCGGGGCGGGACTACACCGTTGAGGTCATTAGCACGGCTTTTGAACCATTCACGGCACCCGCGTCCGCGCCCGACTTCCCGACCGAATTCACCTTCTCGGTCACCACCAGTCGCCAGCCCGAAGGCTGGCTTGGGAAAGTCTCTGCTCCCGCCATCATCAACACCCCCGGTGGCCCGCAGCGGTTGACCTCCCTCAGTATCCGGCTCCGGCCAACGGGAAGTGCCGGTACGCCTCGGATGGATTTTGCCAGTAACTCCGTTTTGCGAGAAGGGCAGTGGTTCCGCATTGAAGTGGCCGAAACCGGGGTGCACAAAATCACGCGAGACTTTCTGACCAACGAGCTCGGGGTCAATCTCGATGGTGTCAACCCGCGGAACCTTGGAATTTTCGGCCAGCCCGTTACCGGAAAACTTCCGGAAATTGTCAACACTGCGCCGCCGGATGACCTGACGGAATTACCCATCCTTGTGGAGGGGGAAGGCGACGGTAGTTTTGACGGAGAAGATGCCATATTCTTCTACGCTCAGGGGCCTAATGAATTCGTCTACGATGAGGAAAGCGACGAATTTAGTTTGACACAGAATATCTACGCTACCACCAATACCTACTTTCTGCACGTAGGGAACTCCGGCGGTCGCAGGGTAAGTGAACTGCCGGCTGCTACGGCCGGCACTACAACGAGCAGTTACGACGCCTTCTACCACTTTGAAGAAGACCTTTTCAATATCCTGCATGAGCTTGGCGGGAATTCTCATGGCTCGGGACAGAGTTGGTGGGGACAGTTTATTCGTAGTGAGAGCCAACGGGAAATAGCTTACCCCAACCTTTTTGAAGTACCCGGCCTTGTGGCTGGAGAAACAGCCCGGATCAAGACCCGCCTCGCCCTGCGTACGGATGCTACCAGCAGGTATTTTGTCGAAGTGGAAGGCCAAACGTTGCAAAGTGGCATCGGTAGCAGTGTTCGCTTTGGCCTGCAGGAGCAGCGCGCTGCTGCCAGACCAACCTTGCTGAAGGGCAATGTTACCCTAACCAATCCGAATGTCTCAATTTTACTCAACTATCCTATTCCCAGCAATGCTGTTCAGAGTGAAGCTTATGTTGACTGGATTAGTTTGACGGCCCGGCGCAGTTTGACCTTTGCGGGGCTGTCGCAATTCAATTTCCGGGATACGCGTACCAGTGACGCCAACGGCGTCACCTACCAGCTGGGGGATTTCCCCGCCGACGGGGAAGTATGGCGTATTGATGGTGCGGACATTCGGCGGGCTAATGTTTCCGGCGGTGCTTTCTCCGCCAGTGCCGGCGGGACTTTACATGAGTACGTAGCTTTCCGGACCAACGGTGAACTACTTACCCCACTTGGCGGCCGGCGCATTGAGAACCAAAACCTACACGCTATTTCGGAGGCGGACATGATCATTGTTACTCATCCGTTATTCCTGCCTCAGGCGAATGAGCTTGCTGAGCATCGTCGGTCACACAATGACCTACGGGTAGTTGTGGCAACAACGGAGCAGATTTATCAGGAATTCAGCAGTGGGCGTGATGATGCAGCTGCTATCAGGAACTTTGCGCGGATGATCTACGAGCGGAGCCCGGAGCTCCGATACCTGCTCCTTTTTGGGGATGGCAGCTTTGATCACCGGAATATTCTAAACCTGGGTACGACGTTCATTCCGGCTTTTGAGCATGATGGCGAGCTGACGGAAGTCGGCAGTTTCCCGGCCGATGACTTTTATGGCATCTTCGAGCTTGCGGGAAATAACCAGCCGCTTGAGCCGGACGTCAATATATCAGTTGGCCGCCTCCCGGTAAAAACAAGTGACGAAGCGGTACAGGTAGTGCGGAAATTGGTTCGCTACGACACGGAGCGAAATACTCTCGGCGACTGGCGTACGCGGATGACTTTTGTCGGAGACGATGAAGACAGCGGCCGTCATACCATTGATGTCAACGCAGTGGCCAATGCCGTCGCCGAACGGAAACCGGATTTAAACTTCGATAAGCTCTATTTCGATCTCTTCCCGCAGCAAAGCCTTTCTGCCGGAGACCGCTACCCCGACATCACCGAGGGACTTGACCGGGCAGTCTTCCGTGGTGCCCTCGCAGTTACCTACCTCGGGCACGGTGGCCCCCGGGGCTGGGGACAGGAAAGGGTGCTTGACATCCCGCAAATCAGGAACTGGTCACGGCCCGAAAACGCCGAGGACCCGATCCAGCCCCCCGTTTTTATTACGGCCACCTGTACTTTTTCCAATTATGACGACGCGTCTTTCGTCTCTGCGGGTGAAGAAGCCCTCCTGACGCCTAATGGTGGCGCCGCAGCATTGCTGACGACTACCCGCCCGGTATTCGCCACTCGTAACTTCTTATTGACCAATAACACTGCTCAGGCCATGCTTGACCGGCCGGACGGTGAATGGCGCAGCCTGGGGGATATCATCAGAATAGCCAAGAATAGTATCTCCGATTCAAGCACCGGGACGGTGCTCCGTGATGATACTGAGAATGCGCGGAAGTTTACGCTCTTGGGAGATCCGGCAATGGTAATTGCCCTGCCCCGGCATTCCATCCGGACAACAATGGTTGACGACCTTCCGATTACGGAAGGACGACAGGATACCGTCAGGGCCTTGCAAAAGATGAAGATCAGTGGGGAGATCACTGACCTGAATGGCAATTTGCTTTCCAATTTCAATGGACAGGTATTTCCGACCATCTACGATAAGCCCGTTACCAAAACAACCCTGGGCCAGGATCAGGGGAGCCCCGTCATCCCGGTGGAAGTGCAGCGGAACATTGTGTTCAGAGGTCGGGCAACCGTAACCAATGGGAAGTTCGACTTCGAGTTTGTGGTGCCGAGAGACATCAACTACGCCTTTGGAGCAGGAAAAATCAGCTACTATGCGGCAGACACGGAGCAGTTTACCGATGCCGCAGGCTTCTATGACCAACTTATTATTGGGGGCACCAGTACTGACATCATTAATGATGACGAAGGACCGACGGTAGAAGTATTCATGGATAACGAGGATTTTATCTCGGGCGGAGAAACGACCGCTGATCCTGTCTTGCTGGTCAACCTCACAGACGACCTGGGGATCAACGTAACCGGAAACAGTATTGGCCATGACCTCGAAGCAGTTTTGGATGAGGATACCCGTAATACCATCGTCCTGAACGACTATTACGAGGCGAATGCTGATGACTTCCGTAGTGGTAAAGTCCGGTTCCCTCTATTCGACTTAGAACCAGGGCTGCATACCATCACGGTTCGTGCCTGGGATGTGGCGAATAACAACGCCGAGGGAAAGACTGAATTCGTTGTTGCGGCAGACGGCGCCGACGCTTTGCGTCGGGTGCTTAACTACCCGAACCCCTTTACGGACCAGACTTGTTTCCAATTTGACCATACGCTTATTGGCCAGGAAGTGGAAGCCATTGTACAGATCTACACCGTTAACGGCCGGCTGGTAAAAACCCTGACCAAGGCCTTTCCCTTCAGTGATGGTACTGTCCGTCGTGATGACTGTATTGAATGGGATGGCCTGGATGATTATGGTGCCCAACTCGCCCGTGGTGTGTATCTCTACCAGGTACGCCTACGCGGAGATGGTGTTAACGTCGTGGACGGCGAACTGGAGAAACTGGTAATCCTCAAGTAAGGACAGGCGATTACTCGCTTATAGTAGGGTGTTCTGCTAGTATTTACTGGCGGAACACCCTATATCTTATAGTTTAGACGGGCCAGCGTCTGATGACGTGAATTAAGAGTTGTAATTTGTCGTAGGACGAATGATTTTTTTGCCGGGAGAAGCCCGTAAGCAATGCGTTGGACGACTTGAGTCGAGCCAAGCCTACCATGGTGTTAAACATCTGATGGCAGCTTAGTGCCACAGTTCAACGATGCTCTAATAGCGATTGGCCGGCCGTGGCGCATTACCTTAGGGCTGCAATGCCTATTTTTGCGGCAAATAGTCCCACGATGCATAAGACACTTCCTTTACTATTCCTCCTGATGTTAGCCTTTAGTTGCGCTAATGAGTCGGAAACAACGAACGACGGTGATGCCCCTGCAGTAGCCCAGACGGCAGAATCCAACGAAGACCGTATCAGCAAGATCGCACCTCCCCCTCCGGTATGTGTTTACCTGACGGAGGCAGAAGTACTTGATCTTTTTGATGCCGGCGTGAGAATCCCTATCCCCGGAACGCGTTCTCCCGGGAGCTTCAACTCTTGTCACTACACCCTCTATAACGAAGCCTGGTCTGGCTTCCTGACCCTGGAGATGCCAGAAGAGATCAACAAAGTACAGGCCATTCGTGATGAGGTCGCAGGTGCCAAAGGCACTGATGCCGTCAAAGTTGGTGAATTCAACGGCCGCATCAAAAACGACGGTCGCATCCTCTCCGTTGAGGCTAACCGCCCCTTCCGGGTTAAATTCTCAGCGCTTGCCAAGACTGGGTTCCCGGAGCCAATGGATGCTACGGAAAGACGTGAACTCATCGTAAAACTGGCGCAAGCTGTACTACAGTAGTACCCCTAAACCGTTTCGATTCAGGTAGAGCCGCTATGCGGTCGACTAAGTAAGCAGTATTGGTTATTGACGCAAAGCGTGTATTACCAACTGGTGAGGCAGGCTTCATGACAGAATGGACGTCGCCGCTGAGGTCCGGTCGCTGATCAGAAAGCAGGTACAAATGAGGAAAGGCCGATGTGGATACATAGAATATCCGCATCGGCCTTTATCTTGCAGGAATAATGTTATCCCGATGATTAATAAAATTTTGGTCCCGATTGATTTTAGCCGGGGTTCAGCAGCAGCCTTGCGCTACGCTGAGGCCTTCGCTGTAGCGGTAGATGCTGAATTCGTTAAAGTGATTCACGTTTTCTCGCCACAAACAGCATCGGCTAACTCCGTTTTCGTCCCTTCCATGGAGGAGTTAATGAACGATCGGGATGAACGCCTTTCTTCTTTTTTAGCGGAGCGTCCTGCTCCGGGAGGCGTCTTACGCACTTCCGAATTGCTCCTGGGTTTTGCTGCAGACAAAATCATTGAGGAGGCACAAAACTTTGACTTGGTCATCTTGGGGACTACGGGAGATACTGATCTTCTGGAAGAAGTCTTTGGCAGTGTCTCTTCAGCAGTAGCCCAGCGGTCTGAAGCGCCGGTACTTTTGGTGCCGAATAGGGCTAACTTTAAGGATTATGAGCACATTATGTATGCGAGTAACAGCCTGTCGCTAAGTAAGAACGCGGTGATTAAGTTTAAAGCATTCAACCAACTCTTCGATGCGCGCGTGCACTTCGTGCACGTGAATGAAGAAGGGGATGAACCAGAACCGGGTGAGCGCGAAGCCTTATTCGCCCCCTTGTTCTCAAATCCTGATCCAGAGTTCGCCTTTGAACTCCACGAGGTAGAAGCGGACTCCGTACAGGAAGGACTAACGGAGTACCTGGACAAACACCCAATTGACCTGGCGGTTATGGTGACCAAGCGGCGAGGCTTCTGGCAGCGCCTTTTCAACCACAGTGAAACGCGGCAGATGGTACTACACCCGGAAACCGTGATGCTCGTGTTGCACGAGCAGTAGGAAGCGGATTCCCAAACAAGCTTTTAACAGGTAGTTCGTAATAAGTAGCCCGTCACGCATGCCATGGCACTACCGATTCCTAGCATTTGCTTGTGCTTGAAGATCAAGTAGCTATAAGTAGTCGTTGTATCCGCTTAAAAAGTAGTGGGTACTTTGGTAGAGGAGCTCCCCTTCGATTTGTTGCCAGTCGGAGCGGAGATCCTCTACCAAGGCGGACGCCATTGGCTCTTGAACGGATACTAGTCGTTTCTCCGCACTCTTGTCAAGTAGTATCCATGTAACATGCGCTGGTTCCAGTACTTCAAGCTAGCTACGAGCTAATCGGTCTGGTTGGCCGTTAAGACAAGTGGGACAGTTGCTCCTTATCTATGCCAAGCCAACGATTGAATTGATAAATACGCCTAACAAACTTGCCCGGTGACTCAGGCGGCAACTTCTTCAAGTTGCTCTGCATCTTTTTTGCCGTTGTCATCCAGGTCGTCATCCCGCTCCAGGCGGAGGTTGTCAATGATGAAATTCTGGCGACTGGGGGTGTTTTTACCCATGTAGTAAGATAGCAGGTCCTCTACGTTGGTGTTTTCGCTGAGGACGACGGGCTCCAGCCTGATGTCTTCGCCGATAAAATCCTTGAATTCCTTGGGGCTGATTTCGCCCAAGCCCTTGAAGCGGGTAATTTCGGGCTTACCCCTAAGTGCTTTAATGGCTTCCTGTTTTTCCTGCTCGCTGTAGCAGTAGAAAGTTTTTTGCTTGTCCCGAACCCGGAAGAGTGGTGTTTCGAGGATGTACAGGTGACCTCCTTCTACCATATCTGGGAAAAACTGCAGGAAGAATGTTAGGAGTAGTAAGCGAATATGCATGCCATCTACGTCTGCATCCGTGGCGATAACGACACGGTTATAGCGTAATTCATCAACACCGTCTTCGATGTTGAGGGCATGCTGCAACAGATTGAATTCTTCGTTTTGGTAAACGACCTTTTTGGTTTGGCCGAAACAGTTGAGTGGCTTACCCCGTAAAGAGAAGACGGCTTGAGACTTTACGTCCCGCGCAACGGTAATTGAGCCACTAGCTGAATCGCCCTCCGTGATAAAGATGGTTGATGCCAATTTTAACTCCTCACTGTCAGACTTCTTCTTGGAGTTATAGTGGACCCGGCAATCGCGCAGCTTTTTGTTGTGGAGGTTAGCCTTCTTGGCGCGTTGATTGGCCAGTTTTTTGATTCCGGCAATCTCTTTGCGCTCACGTTCTGATTGCTTAATCCTTTTTTCGAGTGCCTGGGCTACTTCGGGGTTCTTGTGCAAGTAGTTGTCGAGGTGCTCAACCAGGAAGTTTTTCATGAAGGTCATGACCGTCGGTAAACCCGGCCCCATGTCAGTAGACCCGAGCTTGGTCTTGGTTTGTGATTCAAACACCGGTTCTTCTACCTTCACGGCAACCGCTGCGACGATACTGGCCAGCACATCTTTACGGTCGTAGTTCTTATTGAAATGCTTTTGTACGGCATCGACCATGCCCTGTTTAAATGCATTGAGGTGGGTACCACCCTGGGTGGTATGTTGGCCGTTGACAAAGCTGAAATAGGTCTCACCGTAGGCCGAACCGTGGGTGATCGCTACTTCGATATCATCCGCCTTCAGGTGAATCACCGGATAGCGCTGCAGTTCTGTCTGGATTTTACGTTCCAGGAGGTCTTTCAGGCCGTTGCGACTAACCAGTGTTTTTCCGTTAAAAACCAGTTTCAGGCCTGCATTGAGATAGGCGTAGTTCCAGAGCTGATTCTCGATGAAATCAGACCGGTACTTGTACTTCTTGAAAATCTGATGGTCAGCCTTAAAGCTGATGTAGGTACCATTAGGCTCAACAGTACGCTTTTTCTTGTGGTCCTTAACCAACTCGCCGAAGGCAAAGTCAGCGCGTTTTACCTCGTTTTCCCGAACAGCATATACGGTAAATTCTTCGGAGAGGGCATTGGTCGCTTTGAGTCCGACACCATTCAGACCGACTGATTTCTTAAAGGCCTTGCTGTCGTACTTTCCCCCCGTGTTGATTTTGGAAACAACATCAATAACCTTGCCAAGCGGGATGCCGCGGCCAAAGTCCCGCACTGAAACCACCCCTTCGTTCACCTCAACCTCGATCTGTTTGCCAAAGCCCATCACGTACTCGTCGATGGAGTTGTCAATCACCTCCTTGAGTAGGATGTAAATACCGTCATCAGCGCTGGCACCGTCTCCCAGCTTACCGATGTACATACCTGGACGCATCCTGATATGCTCCTTCCAGTCAAGCGAGCGAATATTGTCTTCGGTGTAGTTAGATTGAGCCATAAAATACGGTTGGTATCGGTAGGCAAACATACGAAACCACCAGCACTTAGTGAAAAAAACGAAGTCCTAAATAAACATTTTGTTTTTCATTGTTTCGCTGACCCAACAAATTAAAATTGTAGCATAACCCCCTTCCAATAGGAGAGGCTTATAGGCCGAAGCGGATGATGATTTGTTTGCGCTCACTTTCGGGAAGGAGGACAACGCCGGCCTGACTGCCAAAAACCTGACCTCCATGTTTCTGTGCATACACCCGGTCAATCAACATTTTCAGGGGAGCCGGAGCCAGCTCTTTTTCGATTACGGCCTGGTGTACTACTGATAGGTAGCGTTCCATTACCGGAAGCCGGGAGTGTTGAATCACGGACCACATAACGTGAGCGTATTCTTCGCCAACGTGGGTTTTGCCAATGTAGACCCCGTAGTCTTGGAAAAGGGAATCAATAACGCGTTCATTCTGCCGGTCGAGTGGTACTTGCTGCTCCGGGACGTAAGGGCTTCGAAAACATTGATCTCTGGCCGACACCTCGGCCATGAGCATGACGAGCCCGGTATTCAAATCTTGCGCTTTAGCATAGGCTTTAGGGTCGATGGGGACGGGTTGTTCTCCTGCATCAGTGCGGCAATCCATTGCCGCGTCATGCCACCGTTCCCGGATAGGTAGGTAGCGATCATTGGTTTCGATGGGGAAGCTATTATCGGTAAAGTACTCGCAGCTTCCTTCGGAGTTACGGAACTTGGTAAAAGCCAGGTCAATGGCCTCGGTGGATTCTCCGAGACTCAAAAAGGCGGTGAGGACATTAAAATAGTCGGCACGATTGAAGGCTGCTGGATCATTGCCGGATTGACTGATGGTTTCCCGTAAGACCATCGTGCCGAACGCGTAGGCTTTTGGGGAGACACCCGCCCGCTGGGCGGGCTGGTAACTCAAGACCTGCGCTTCGAATGTTTGCGCATAAAATTCAGGTGCTTGTTGCTGGGCCGGGAGGTAAACTGTTGCTATGAGCAGGCAAAATGAATAGAGGAACTTCATGGTAGCGGGGTTTAAGTCGAAAGTAGTCCTGCTCACCACCCCCACCGGTTAATGCAGGTTAATTGGCGTTAAGCTGTCCGTAAAAGTTGTACTTTTCGCTACTGCTTGTATCCCTCACCCGGCATCCTGCGTCCGCGCCCGCTTTCAATGCTCCACCATGACCGTTGCCCTTTTTATTCCCTGCTACATTGATCAGTTTTACCCCAAAGCTGGGATTGCTACCCTGGAATTACTGGAAAAGCTGGGGTGCACGGTCGAGTTTCCGAAAGCGCAAACCTGTTGTGGTCAACCACTGGCGAACTCAGGTATGGAGCAGGAGGCACGACCGATTTACGAGCACTTTATCGAGACTTTCGGTGGCTATGACTACGTCGTTTGTCCCAGTGGAAGCTGCGTTTACCACATTCGCCAGCATTACGACACGCTGGAGCAAAGCCCGAAGGTGGTTGCTGTCCGCTCCCGCACCTATGAATTGGCGGAGTTTCTTGTTTCGGTACTGAAGGTCGAATCCCTGAACGCTTATTTTCCCCATCCTGTAGGTATCCACAATAGCTGCCACGGCCTGCGCGGCCTGCGACTGGGGCAAGGTTCCGAACGCGTCGGAACGCCGTTTAACCAATACGCCTACCTGCTTAGTCTGGTGGAGGGCGTAAAGCTTGTTCAGTTGGATCGTACCGACGAATGCTGTGGCTTTGGCGGGACCTTCAGTATCAACGAACCTGAACTCTCCGCGAAGATGGGCCGGGATCGCCTTGAGGACCATACCCGCAATAAATCAGAGGTGATCACTTCTGGCGATATGTCCTGCCTGATGCACCTGGAAGGCCTGATTCGGAGGGAAGGACGCGACCTGCGGGTGATGCACGTGGCAGAGATCTTGAATAGTGGTCCGGCACGGTGTTAGCCGGGGGGTATCTATGGTTATACTATTAACTTTTCAGGCCATCAGATGGTAAACCTTTACAATTTAAACACCACCCCATAATTAATCCGCGAACTTTCTCCGATAAAATCGCCACTCAGGACCCAGGCACCGCCGATGTTGATGCCGACCCAGGGGCGCAGGGGTACATAAACTGTCCCACCGATGCGATTCCAGCTGGAGCCACTACCCGCTACGGCGGTTTGCACCCCGGTTCCTGCTTCGAGTGCGGTTACGGTTTCGAACCACGCTTCGGTATAAAAGTATTTGTTTCCGTAGCCCGTCCGTAAGAGCAGGGGCCAGGTTGACCGGGATTCCGGGGCAATCTGGAAGTCGATGCCGCTCTGGGCGTGTAGAAACCACCCCTGATCGTGTTGGTATTGGTAGGCTAACCTTCCCTGGAATACCGTCGCGCGCTGGCCAAGGGCAGCGATGCCCTCGGTTTCGTAGTTTCCGATCGGAAAGCTCAGTCCGACAGCGGTGAAAACGCGGTTAGCCGCGTGGTCGCCGCGTTTATCCAGGTTCATGTATTTGAGCCAGACGGAAGCGTCTTGCAGGCTACCCTCACGACTATTGGTTTGCATCCAGGGTAAGGTGGCTACCAGTGAGGTTTGGTCGCTGAGTCCGGCTTCTACAAACACGCTGTAGGTGATCGTTTCTATTTCCCGGGCTTCCATTTGCCCGTCGGGCAAGAGGTAGGTGTCATATTTTTCCACGCTGTAAGCGGGGGCGATAACGACTTCGCCCTTCGGGGTTGGGAAGCCACCAATTGGGCCTTGGGCGCGGACGCAGGTGCCAAGAAAAATCAAGAAACAGAGGAGGTGAAAACGTTGCATACTCAAAGGTAGCGTTCCTGCGTAAAGCAGCGGGCAAACCCAAAGGAGGAATTCGTCGTTTACCGACCAGCCATTGATACGAAAGATGGCCTCTTTATTTCAGATCGCCCACGGAAGGAAAACGGTATTGTGAATCGTTCCGTTAGCAATCTGAACTGGCAGGTGGGTTAATGACTTCCTCCTGACTATCTTTGCCTACCAAGAAAATGACCTCACCTTGAGCGATAGCCTCGTTATTATCCCTACTTACAACGAAAAGGAAAACATTGCCAAGATGGTAGAGACCGTCTTTGGCCTGCCTTACCCTTTTCATTTGTTGATCGTCGACGACGGCTCCCCAGACGGTACGGCTGACATCATCAAAACGCTCCAGCAGCAGTATCCCGAGCGGCTCCACCTCCTGGAGCGGGCCGGAAAGCTCGGCCTTGGCACTGCTTACCTCGACGGCTTTCGCTGGGGACTGAAAAAATCAGCGGACTACCTCTATTTCTTCGAAATGGATGCTGACTTCAGTCACAACCCCAAAGACCTTATCCGCCTCCGGGAAGCTTGTCATTCCGGAGGAGGTGACGTTGCCGTGGGTTCCCGTTACACTAAAGGAGGAGGCGTAGAAAACTGGCCCTTCGACCGCAGGTTCCTATCCTACGGTGCTTCGATCTACGTCCGGGTTATTACCTGGATGCCCGTTAAAGACCCAACGGCTGGTTTTATGTGCTACACCCGCCCGGTCCTCGAAGCGATTGACTTCGATGCCATCCGGTTTATTGGTTATGCCTTCCAGATAGAAATGAAACATACCGCCTGGAAACTCGGCTACAAGATCGTAGAGGTGCCCATCACGTTTACTGATCGGGTTTTGGGCGCCAGCAAAATGCACGGCTCCATCGTCAAGGAAGCGATTAAGGGGGTGCTGAGCTTGCGGTTTGGGTAACGGGGGCAGTTGTTGTAGGGTTGCAGTTGTTGCAGGGTTGTAAGGTTGTAGAGTTGCAGTTGTTGCAGTTGTTGCAAGGTAACAGTTGTTGCAGGGTTGTAAGGGATGCAGGGCAAGGGCTATAATTGTTGTAACGATTACGACAACTACAACGATTGCAACCCTTACAACCATTGCAACAACTCCTCTACTCTCCCAAGCAAAGGATTTCGATCGTCTCCGTGCGGATGATATTACTTAGGTTACCTGCCCGGTCCTGAATCTGGATGGCGTAGGTGAAGGTGTCTACAGGGAAGGCTTCGTTGGCAATAC
>CAZTTF010000328.1:0-3786 GCA_964616365.1 uncultured Lewinella sp.
TCTCTTAAGAAAGCATCGAGGATAGCGAAGACGTGGTTTTTTTCTTCAATTGATCGAGAACTGACCAACTGAAAAAGTGGTAACTTGAGACGGTATCAACGGACACTTTTGCTGGTTGAAAAGTAGTGTTTACGCCTATGCGTACAACGGTAAGGAGAAAATCGGTGGGACGGGGCTGTATGCGTATGGGTTTAGGTACTACGATCCGACAACCGCTAGATTTATGGGGGTGGACCCGATTAGTGATCAGTTCGCGTTTGTGAGTGTGTATAATTATGCGGAGAATAGCCCGATCAAACATATTGACTTGCATGGTTTACAAAAAATAATGTTTGATGTAACCTGGTTTGACCCAGGAATACGTGCAGCAACAAGAGGGAAGAGCTTTGAAGAAATTAAGGCAATGAGGGATGAGTATGCTGGGCATTTAGAACGATACGGAGAAGCAGTTACTTACGGAATATCTGCAGGAGCTGGTATGGCGTGGCTAGGGATTAGAGGACTTCCTGCAGTTGGACGTTACGTTTTTAGTAATCCTGCAACTTCGCTAATAGCTGCTAAGACAGCAGGAGAATTTGCTATTGGTCTATTTGATGAAGCTGGTCAACTCCAATTACTCGGTGGTTTTGATGATGCTGGCCGAGCGCTTAAAGTCGGAGTATCTGACTTCATGGAGCGAAACATGAAAAGAATAGGTAGCAAAATTGGGGGAAAACTTGGAAAGTCTAGAGATCTGCCATTTGAGCCAAGTCGTGAAGGATTTCAGGACGCCTTAAACACCATAGAATCTACCTTGAATACGCCAAGTGCAGTAAGCGAACTGTTTGAAAACAGTAATGGGAATAAGGTGTTTGATATATTCAGTGAGACAACAGGTATGACTGTCAGGGTGGGAGAAGACGGAACCTTTAACACCCTTATTCCTGAAGCTGCTGACCAAGTGAAAAAAGTAATAAAAAATGAATAAGGGAGCTGATTTAGAATGCCACCTATCATACATAGAGCCTATAAGTGCAAGTCTTATAGTAAAAGTGGTTGAGATTTTTTTGGATACAAAATTTATTTTTACGAGAAACGATGCCCTACTCTTGTACGGAGAAGATTTTTTCGATCCTATTAAAGTATGTTCATCTAATAGCTTAAATAGTTATGTTGACCTCATTCATGAATTACCAGACGATATTACACGGGTTTTACTTAATTTTCAAGGTGAACTACATGACGTATTTAGCACTGTGTCATTACAAATCGACTTAGACAACTCGGTAATATCAGTTTCCGTACTTGAAGCATTCATTTGGGGTTTTGATACAGAGGCTAATAAGCCTAGTCTTGACAGGTTATTGTCATTCTATAAGATAATTCGCCAGATTGGTGAGACTAGGTTGCCAAAGTATTGCTCAGTTTCCAACTCAGGAGTCCTGCCATATGAAATGAATGCTTCTACGGTAAGTAGTAAGTGGAAAGCAAAATATGCTTACTCAGCGGATGCTCTATCTTCTGATGCTGCTAAAAAACTGTTCGAATGGTATACAACTGAGTATATAACTTCTACCCGATGACTGAGTCTACGCAGTGTATGAGCATTATCGTGGGTTTGGTTTGGTCTACAAGTTTGCGGGGTGTTTTGTAGCCTCATTTTGGAACCCACACCGGGCCTTCAGCATAGCTGTTGGCCCGGTGTACGTTCGCAACGAAGGCCCGCTTTTACGGAGCTCATTGATCGGGAGCGTTTTAGCTAGCAGCGTAAGCAGACCTCGTTTTTGCATCTCTCAAGAAAGCATCGAGGATGGCGAAAACGTGGTTTTTTGTTCAACCGAGAAAGAACTGACCAACTGAAAAAGTGGTAACTTGAGACGGTATCAACGGACACTTTTACTGGTTAAAAAGTAGTGTTTACGCCTATGCCTACAACGGTAAGGAGAAAATCAGCGGCACCGGCCTGTACGCCTACGGCTTCCTCTACTACGATCCGCTGACGGCACGGTTTACGGGGGTTGATCCGATTAGTGATCAGTTCGCGTTTGTGAGCGTGTATAATTATGCGGAGAATAGACCGATCAGTGGAATAGACTTGCATGGATTACAGTATTTCTCTACGATTAGTGGAGCTCATATGGCAGAAGCCCTTTATCCGGAAAGAGCTAAAGGACTTAGACAGGCTGCATGGAAATATGAACTTTATTCTGGCGCAGGAACTGTAACAGGGATAGCAGGTTTTTTAGGTATCGCATATGCTCCTCAAGCTGCGACGGCTTTAATGAGTAGTCCGACGTTAGCACCAAGTATAGGAGCAGGTTTGTGGGGGCTGGGGACAGATGCTGATTTATCTGGATCATCCGTAGATGAGGTAACCCGATATGGCAGGCATTTATTAGAAAAGGTCTTGTAGGAGCTGCCAAAGGTCCAGCAACTGGGTTTTCTTCTGATCTAGTAAAAGGAGTAAACCCGACTTTAGGCGAATTAAATTGCTCATCTTGTGCATTAGCTGTCTTGAAGAGACTTACTGGTGATATGTCTGCAATTGGAAAGTCGGACTTAGAAACTAGCATGTTTGCTGTTGACTCTAGATATCAAGATATGTTTGGCGCACCAATTATATCCAAGAGCGGATTAGGTAATATTGCGAATCATTTGGATGGAATCGGTGACGGAGCAATGGGATTATTAACCAGTTCAGGAAGCCCCGGTCATGCAGTTGTAATTGCACGCTTTAAAGGGCAAGTAAAAATATTGGATGGCCAGTCGGAAGAAATTATTTCAAGAGGACAGTTCCGTGGCTGGGTCGAAAAAAATGGATTTAAAGATTCAACTTGGCGTTTTTACGACGCTACAAATGATTAATTATGAATCAAGAGAAATACAAACGTGCAAAGGAAAAAGCTCTCCATTTTATTACAGATGGGAGAGAGTTTCCTCTGGATGATCTTCCAGTTATTATTGATGAATTAACTATTCATAAAGAGTGGGGCTGGGTATTTTTTTTCAACGGGAGTAAGTACCTATCTGCCGGAGATGGTTCTCATTCTTATATTGGCAATAGGCCTATAGTTTATGATTTAGATAGAGAAGAAATTTTCTGGTTAAGACGCCGCCCACTAAAAAGTACTAGTGAGTTAATCGAAGATTATGAGAATCGGAGGCTTCTATAGAAAAGCATGGATTATCTTAGAAATTTTAGATTAGCCTTCTTTCCTTTTTTAGAACTCACAACGGGCCTTCAGCTCCTTAGCTGTTGGCCCGATTTGCGTTCGCAACGAAGGCCGTCCCCTTGCGTAGCTTGGGGATTGGGTTCGTCGAACGAAAACCGTTTAGCCTGCAGCGTAAGCAGACCTTGTTTTAGCATCTCTTAAGAAAGCATCGAGGATAGCGAAGACGTGGTTTTTTGTTCAACCGAGAAAGAACTGACCAACTGAAAAAGTGGTAACTTGAGACGGTGTCAACGGACACTTTTGCTGGCTAAAAAGTGGTGTTTGCGCCCACGCCTGTGCTTACAACGGTAAAGAAAAAATCAGCGGCACCGGCCTGTATGCCTACGGCTTCCGCTACTACGACCCGCTGACGGCCAGGTTTACGGGGGTGGATCCGATTAGTGATCAGTTCGCGTTTGTGAGCGTGTATAATTATGCGGAGAATAGCCCGGTGAGGCATATTGATTTGCATGGGCTGCAGAAGGCTAATCCACCTCTAATTCGAGACGCAACTGCCTCAAAACCAAATACATACCAAAACTCATTCCACTCTTCCTTTTTTGTGAAGTATGAAGTACGTGGTTCAGCATTCGTT
>CAZTTF010000329.1:0-4301 GCA_964616365.1 uncultured Lewinella sp.
GCCTTCGAGCAATATGCATTACGGGCACTACGCCTGAGTGCTGCCCACTATTTGCTTAAACCCGTAGATATTGACGATTTAATTGAAGCCGTTGCGCGGGTCAAACAGCGGCTGGGTTCTCAGCAGCAGCATCAAGTAACAAGAACACTGCTAGATAACCTTAAGAACCAAAATGCGGAGACGCTAAAACGACTGGCGCTTCCTTTACTGGATGGTCTGGAAATTGTAAGCCCCGAAGAAGTACGCTATTGTGAAGCAGCGGATAATTTCACCCATTTTCATATGACTGATGGTCGGAAATTACTGATTTGCAGAAAGCTTAAATACTATCATGAGTTGTTAGCGCCCGCTGGCTTTTTCCGCATTCATCGTTCCTCAGTGGTGAACCTTGCGCTGGTGAAGCGATACCACCGGGGAAAAGGGGGAGAAGTAGTGATGGATGACGGAACCCAGTTACCGGTAGCCGCTTCCCGAAAACAAGCGCTTTTAGCGCTTTTGGCTGGCTAAGCCATTGGCCATGACCTTAGGGCCCTTGGCTGACGTACGGCTGCAACTTTTGGCTAATCCTGAGCACTTTGTTATTAATTATCCCTGATTAAGTCTTTTCAAGATGCTAGCGCAAGGACTCACCCTTACTTTTCGTAAAAAATCCCCCCGACCGATACTAGTGGTCACTCGTGCGGACGGGACGTCTACCTGGATGAAATTGTATCCGGGAATGGCGTTACACGACCTGGCGCACTATGCAATTGAAACAATTCTGGACTTGGAGGATGCTTTCTATGGACTGCTGGCCAAGGGATATAGTATTCAAGATTTTGAGGCGCCAGTAGAACAGCGCCCAGAGGAACTGGTTCCCGCCAACCTACCCGCTGTGTCCCTGCAGTTAGAGCATTTGGTAAACCTGTTGTTGACAGAGTTGCAGACCGGTGAATCGATACCTGATTTTACCGACATGTTAGACAGGATACTAAATAGTCATGAATTGCCCCCGATGGAGGTGCTGACGGAGGATAAGCTGGCACAAATTCGAGCGGAGATACTTGTCTTGCGCACCGCCTGGGAAGCTTTGCCGCAGGAAGAAGCACTGGTGTTCACAATGGAGTGATTATTACGAGGCAGGAAACACTTTCGCGAAGGTAAAGGCGGCTTCTGTAGGGCCGTTCTGCTCCAGCAAGGCTAATTTCTCTTTGCCCGTTGCCAAGGTTGGAATGTTACCCTCCGGAACCCACCACAGCGCTGTGTGTGGGTGCTCTAATTGATGGAACCAACGTTTCCGACTTCTAACGAAATAGCTATGGACTGTTTTGTAGACAAAAGTATGCAGGTCTTCAATGCTCTCCCAGACGGACATATTTACCACCAGGTACTCATCGGGAAAGTGGATGGCTTCTTCGTTATTTTCGTTCGTGAACCGCGAGATAAAGCCAGGCGATTGGGCTGCGAGGGCATTGATTGGATCAATGAAATCCCGGAATTCTTGCATCGTTGTGCTGTCAAGCGGTGCTATCATCCGGGCTACGTTAATTTGGGCTATCGGCATAGCGGTGGTGGTTTGATCAACCCCCAAGGTATTGGATTGGTCAGCGATTACGGTGTTCCGGAGTGTCCAAAAGTTATGGTCCAGTCTACTCAAGGAGTTAATCGGATACAGCGTACTAGTCGTGCCCTACATGTTGTATTTTGTCTTGTATTGAACCTGGCCCTGAGATCGGTGTACCTGAATAATGATATACTCCTCTAGGTCACCCCAGGGGAGTATAAAGGTTGCCTATCTTTAAAATACTTGAGAAGTGACTTCGTTAAATCACTCTACACTAAAGCATATCCATGTCTAGATTATTCACACTCTTTGCGCTATTGTTTGCGACTCCGGCCTTCGCCCAACTAACAGTTCGCGTGGCGGCTACCGCGCCACAGACCAACTGGGAAGGGGCTAACGAAGACCCGCTGGCTGAGATATTTGACTGGAACGTAGGGAACGAATTCGCCTTGGGTTACTGGTTCAGACTAAAGAACAAACGTGTAGAATTCAATCCTTCCATCTATTACGGAGCAACCAGTTCTGACTTAGGACTTGACCTGAAAACGATCGGTGCTGAGTTCAACGTAAACATCTATCCTTTTGATTTTGGTGGAGACTGCGATTGCCCAACCTGGGGCAAACAAGGTCCGCAACTGGAGAAAGGCTTTTTCATTCAGCTTACCCCCGGCTATACCATGTATGATTTGGAGAGCCCCACCGTTGCTTTTGAGAACAGCTCCGGCTTTACGGCAGGTTTCGGAGTTGGAATGGACATTGGGATCAACAACCTGGTAACCCTGACTCCGATCGCGCGGATCCGTCGTGGGTTTGGTGGATTCTCCGGAGAGCTGCTCTTTACGGACGTCAATGGCGAACCCATCGGATTAAGCGAACCAAGCTTAACTACGCTGCAACTCAGTCTGCAGGCCCTTTTCCGCTTCGATCACAAGCGCTACTAAGCGGCCTTTGCCATCGTAAAAGCCACGCCAATAGGAATCTTTCTCCCTTCACGATTTGGCTACATTAGTGCCATCAACGTAATAACAATGAACGTTCTGGTACTCGTGTTGCTCATTTCGCTTGTGGTGGTCTTGCCCACCACCTGGAGGAAGGCCGCGTAGAACAACGTTAAAAAATCAAGCCGCTTTCCTCACCCGGGAAGCGGCTTTTCTTTTATAAAGTCCCCCCATTTATCCCATATGTCACACAATCTGAATAAATACAGCAAAAATGTAACCAATAATCCTGAGCAGCCCGCCGCTCGTGCCATGCTTTACGCAACTGGTATGGACGATGCAGATATGGATAAAGCCCAGGTTGGGGTAGTATCAACAGGATGGGAAGGTAACCCCTGTAACATGCACCTCAATGGTCTTGCCGGAGAGGTGAAAAAAGGAATCAACGAACAGGATGATCTCATTGGCTTGATTTACCATACCATTGGCGTTAGTGATGGTATCAGTATGGGGACCGACGGCATGCGTTTCAGCCTGCCCAGCCGAGATGTTATCGCAGATAGCATCGAAACGGTAGCCGGTGCCCAGTGGTATGATGGTTTGGTGACCGTAGTTGGTTGTGACAAAAACATGCCAGGTGCTATGATTGCGCTTTCCAGGTTAGACCGACCAGCTATTCTGGTATTTGGGGGTACCATCAGCCCGGGCTGCTACGAGGATCAAAAATTAGATATCGTCTCGGCCTTTGAGGTGCTTGGTAAATATCGAACAGGACAGGTAGACGAAGCTGAGTACAAGGGCGTCATCCGCCATGCCTGCCCCGGTTCCGGGGCATGCGGAGGGATGTACACCGCCAACACGATGGCCACGGCCATTGAAGCCATGGGGATGGCCCTGCCCTACAACAGCTCTATACCCGCAAATCATCCGGATAAGAAGGCTGACACGAAGCGGGTGGGTGACTTTATGCTTAACCTATTACAAAAAGACATCAAACCAAGTGATATCCTCACCCGGAAGTCTTTTGAGAACGCAATGGTAACCATCACCGCCCTCGGCGGCAGTACGAATGCAGTCCTTCACCTGTTGGCCATGAGCCATGCAGCCGGTCTTGACATTACTATTGATGACTTTCAGAAAATCAGTGATCGTACTCCTTTTATAGCCGACCTCAAGCCAAGTGGTAAGTACGTCATGGAAGATCTGTACTACGTTGGCGGTGTTCCGGCGGTAATGAAGGCCTTGCTGGAGCAAGGGTTGTTGCATGGAGATTGCCTTACGGTAACTGGCAAAACCCTGGCAGAAAATCTGGCCGAAGTAGAACCCCTGAAAGAAGATCAGGAAATCATTAAGCCTTTTAATCAGCCCATCAAAGAAAATGGTCACCTGAGAATTCTCTATGGCAATCTCGCCGCCGAAGGCGCCGTGGCCAAGATCACCGGCAAGGAAGGACTCCATTTTATGGGCCCCGCCCGCGTTTTTGACTCCGAGAAAGCAGCAAACGCAGCCATTGGCAAACGGGAAATCGTAGAGGGTGACGTAGTTGTTATCCGCTACTCTGGCCCCAAAGGAGGACCGGGCATGCCCGAGATGCTTAAGCCCACCAGTGAGATCATGGGGCAGGGGCTTGGCAAAAAAGTGGCCTTGATTACGGATGGCCGCTTTAGCGGTGGTACCCACGGCTTTGTGGTGGGGCACATCAGCCCCGAAGCCATGGTCGGAGGCCTGATTGGTCTGCTGGAAGATGGAGATATCATTCGCATTGATGCCGAGAAAAACATCATCGAAGCAGAACTTGACGAAGCAACGATCGCTGCGCG
>CAZTTF010000330.1:0-15387 GCA_964616365.1 uncultured Lewinella sp.
GCTTCACTTATGGCATTGAAAGTGATCTGGAAACCTACCGCTATGGTGGCTCTTTTGGCATATCTGCTGATGTGGCCAACGAGAACCTAGCAGCGGTCCGTGCCGAAATCCGCATTGAGGCGGACAAGCTTACACAATCCCCAGTTCCTGATAGTGAGCTAGACATGGTACGCGCCTACCTTCTGGGCAGTATCGCTATGGAGCTGGACGGGCATTTCGGGCACGGATGGCGCTACCGGTCTGCACTGATTAAAGACTATGAACCTGTTGGTTTCCTCCGGAACCTGGATGAAGCTGTCCGGGGTATCTCCGCAACCGAGATTCAAGACCTTGCCCAACGTTACCTCAATCTTCCTTCCTGGCAGGAAGTCATTGTTGGTGGTGCCGAAACCGTCGCCGGAGCCCACCAGGTAAAGCACCCCGAGCGTCAACTTCGGTGAAGACCTTTTGATAAAACCGTTTAGCTCCTTCTAATTTAACGTCAGGTTTGGACGAGGCAATAATTCCAGGTTACTGGCTATCATGCGCTCATCTCCCGCGATCATCAAGTCTGTCAGACCGTCATGACCGTCCAACAGACGAAACAAAACAAGCATCGTTGCCAAACCTCGCGTTAATTCTAGCGCTTGTTTGGGAATCTACTTCCTGGAGTACAGAAGCAATTAAAGTTTTCTGCGAATTTTCGCTAGAAAATTACGAAGTTTGTGCACGCCTTAAAAGCAGATCATGACCGTAAAAACCATGGCGGAATTCGCCGCTGAAGACAAAGCTCCGGAAATTCTTTTTTGGGTCGGCTGTGCCGGCTCTTTTGACGACCGGGCTCAGAAAGTCACCCGTGCCTTTGCGGAAATCCTGACTGCTGCCGGTATCGACTTTGCCATCCTTGGGGACGAAGAGGCTTGCACTGGCGATCCCGCCCGCCGGGCGGGCAATGAGTTCCTCTTCCAGATGACTGCTCTGCAGAACATCGAGACCCTCAACATGTACAATGTCAAGAAAATGGTGACGGCCTGTCCCCATTGTTTCAATACCATCAAGAACGAATACCCGGCACTTGGAGGTCATTACGACATTGTGCACCACACCCAGCTCCTACAACAACTTATTGATGATGGTCGGATCAAAATGACCGACGGTGACGCTTTTAAAGGCAAGCGCATTACCTATCACGACAGTTGTTACCTGGGGCGTGCTAACGATATCTACGAAGCCCCCCGCGAAGTACTGCAATCACTGGATACCCAGTTGGTTGAAATGAAGCGTAGCAAACGCAACGGACTCTGCTGTGGCGCCGGAGGCGCCCAAATGTGGAAAGAGGATGAGCCCGGCGACAAGCGCATCAATATGGAACGTATTGACGAAGCACTGGGAACCGGCGCTGATGTTATTGCCGTCAACTGCCCATTCTGCCTTACCATGATGAGTGACGGAGTAACTGCTAACGAAAAGCAGGAAAGCGTCATTGTTTACGATCTCTCCGAGCTGATTGTTTCCGGCATGGTAAAATAGCATCACTTTCGTGCGCTAACGCTCAAGTTTACCAATACATTCCTTTACCGCTTCCCGCCAGTGGCGCGGAGTACCGACAAACTCGCTGATCTTGCGGGTATCAAGTACGCTGTAAGACGGTCGCTTTGCTGGCGTTGGGTACTGCTCGGTAGTGATTGGTCGGAGCGCACAATCAATGTCCGTAAGTTCAAAGATGTAATGCGCAAAATCGTACCAGCTCGCAGCACCACTGTTTGCAAAGTTATAGATGCCCCCCGGCGCACCGGAAGTAACCAGCTTTAAGGTAGCTGCAGCCAGATCGGCCGCATAGGTCGGCGTTCCTACCTGATCAGCCACGATACCAAGATTATCGCGTTCCCGCCCCAGGCGAATCATGGTCCGCAAAAAGTTCTCTCCATATTCTGCATACACCCATGAAGTTCGGATGATATATGCCTCCGGATGGTGGCGCAGGATCATGTTCTCTCCTTCGAGCTTTGTCCGCGCATAAACAGAGGTTCCCAGCGTACGATCACTCTCCTGCAAGGGGCGGTTGTATCCATCGTCATAGACATAGTCCGTCGAGAAATGGACAAAGCGAATACCCTTACCCTCACAGGCAGCGGCAAGGCGCGCCACGCCATCAACATTAACCTTTCGGGCCTTCTCGGGCTCCGCCTCTGCCCGATCAACAGCCGTGTAAGCAGCAGCATTGAAACACCAATCAGGTTTGGCTTCAGCGAAAGCCGCACGGATATCTGCTGGTTTTGAAATGTCTAGCGTTGAGCGGTTGTAGGCAAAAATCCTTACATCCTCTTCAAGCGCACGGGCGGCACCGATCAGCTTTTGGCCGAGTTGACCTCCGGCTCCGGTAATCATAATTCTTTTCATGTGGCGGTTTGGGAGGGCGAAGATAAGGTCCAGCCGGGTAAACAGTCTGCCCTCGAATAATCCGTTATCCAATCGGGGCAAATGTGGGCGCGGACGCAGGTGCAAGGAAAAAGTACCAGGGCAATGCCCCGTTCAGCCAACTGCGACATACCGCTGTCGGAAGTACTCCGTGTGTACTGTACTCATAAAACGATACGATTTTCAACCTGATTACTTCCTATCACTGACTTCCCTATCTTCGCCCCCCATGAGCCAGGACTACCGTCAGGACGCATTCCGGAATTATTTCTACCGACAACTGAACAAGATTGCGGAGAACACGGAATACACCGACGCGGAGCGTTGCCTCGCGCTGCGACGGTACATTCTGGAGCTCTTTGAGCGGGCTACCGAAAAGGACAAACTCCATTTCAGCACCAACTTCGCCCGCATCAGCTATGCTGCACATAAATTCGGCATCCCGGCCAACCACATTCACCAGGAGCGGCGCTTCCGCGCCCGCCGCCCCGATCGTCTCTCCGCCGAAGACCTGGCCCGACAGCTGGAAACAGGTTACCGCCTGGCCACCGAACTGACCCGCCTGCTTTTTGGCGGTGCGGTTCCCCAACCATGGGTAAGTTACCTCACCCGCCCCTACCCTTTCCCCTTCGTTAAACTGGAGGTCAAAGAGCGTTTCGCTACGCTCCGCGTTGTAGCGGTAGAGTACGACGAAGAGGAAGCCTACCTCTACGTCAGGGAGGAAGCACGCCCGGAAAGAACTTTCACCATCCCCGCAGCGGCCAGCGAGGTGAATAACCCATTGGTGGGAGAAGCCCTGGCGATTGTCCGCCAGGTGGCAGGGCTTCCGGTACTCCTCAACCTCATCAGTGCTGAATTACGAGCCGATGGCCTGCTGTATCCCGAGCAAATCGTGGTGGAACCCGACTATCTCGTCGACGTAACCAATGTGGCCGAAAGTTTTGGGGGTACCCACAGTTTCCAGCCGTGGTCCAGCGTTGCCAAAAAGCTGGTGCCCTTCAGTTCTTCCCTACCCCTCGTACGCGGTAATCTGGTCAACTATTTCCTCGACCGCCTCGTGGAAAACCCCGGCATCAAATTCCCCGAACTACTCAGCAGCATCTTCCAGCAGCAACCGCTCCCTTTGTCCCTCTTCGAGGACAATAAGGTCAAAGAGTTAATCGACAGTCTTAAACATCACTTTCTGTCGCTGCAAAAGTTTGTCAATCAAGACTTGGCGGGTATCGACGTCGACCGTGAACGCATTCTGCTGGAGCCCTCCTTCCTCTGCCCTACCTACGGTGTTCAGGGGCGACTCGACTTGCTGCAGACTGCCGCCACCCGCAACGCCTCTACCACTATTGTGGAGCTAAAAACCAGTAAGTACTGGAACCAGAACAAGCACGGGATCAACCAAACAAATTACATCCAGACCCTGCTGTATGATCTCATGATCAACCAGGCGCTGGGAGAAGGGGCAAATGTGCGCAGCTATATTCTGTACTCTAATGACTACAGCAACGGGCTCAAATATGCGCCCCCCGAGCGGATGCAGAAACTGGAAGCGATTGCCGCCCGCAACCAACTCGTAGCAACAGAATTCTTGCTCGGCAAGCTTGGCAGTGCCCCTGATGCCAACCTATTGCAGGACACCAACCGGCTACTGGCTCGGTTACATCCGGAAAAAGTAAAAAACCTCAGTGGCTTTGCCCGGAGGGATCACGAACTGGTACTAAAGATCTACGGCCAACTAACCGACCTCGAGCGCCGGTATTTCGGCGCTTACCTTGGCTTTACGGCCCGAGAACAACGCCTGGCCAAGACCGGTGAGCAGAAGCTTGATGGCATCAATGGCCTCGCCAGCCTCTGGCTGGACGATAGGGAGGATAAAATCGAACGCTTCGAGTTACTCGACGGCCTTACGTATAGTACTTACGATCCCGCCAGCGCGATCCTGACCCTGAGCAGACCCGCAGCGGATGAACGACTGGTAAAATTCAGGCAGGGAGACATCATTGCGCTCTACCCGACCCCAGGCGAGGCTACCAGTAAAGAAGATGCTCTTCGGGCTCAGGTGTTGAAATCAACCATCGTCGACATCAGCCCGGAGCAGGTTACCCTGCGACTTCGTAGCCAGCAATTGAACGACACTGTGTTTGCCAATGCTAAATTCTTCAGCATTGAGAAAGATGTGCTTGACAGTAGTTTCCGCAACCATTACCAAGGGTTGTTTACCTGGGCATCAGCTAAAGCCAATTTCCGGGATCGCTGGCTGGGCTTATCCGCGCCGGCCCAGGCGGCGCCACTTGAAACGACAATTGCACGTGGGCTAACGGAACAGCAAAATCGCATCCTGCAGAAGATAGTTACCGCGCCTGACTACTTCTTGTTGTGGGGGCCTCCCGGAACAGGCAAGACCAGCCAGATGCTGCATCACCTCGTCCGTCATCTGTTGGACAATAGCCAGGAAAGTATTCTCCTGGTGGCCTACACCAACCGCGCAGTCGATGAAATATGTGAAAGTCTGGAGCGTATCGTTACGCCCGAGGGCGAGCCCTTTACAAACTACCTGCGCATTGGTAGTCGCTACGGGGTGGCACCGCGCTTTGAAGCGCGGCTGTTGCAGGTACAAAGCCAGCGCATAAAGCGTCGTACTGATCTGCGGGAATTGATTCAGGGTACCCGCATAGTAGTAGGCACGGTTGCCAGTGTAGGGGGCAAGGGTGACTTATTTGCACTGAAGCAATTTGACCGGATAGTCGTAGACGAGGCTAGTCAGATTCTGGAGCCATTGCTGGCCGGACTCCTCCCGCGGGCACCGCGGGCATTGCTCATCGGAGACCACCGGCAGCTTCCCGCCGTCGTTCAGCAAGGAGCGAGCTCCACCACCGTGCAGGATGAGCAATTGCGCAACATAGGGCTAAGGGATTTATCCACCAGTTTATTCGAAAGACTTTACCTCACCGCCCAGCGGCAGGAATGGTACTGGGCCTACGACCAGCTAAGCCACCAGGGGCGGATGCACCGCGATATTATGGCCTTCCCCGCCCGGCACTTCTACCAGGGGCAACTCGACATCTTGCCGGCGACCATTGCTCACCACCAGACACAGCTTCGTCCCCTTGACCTTGCACCTGCGTCCGCGCCCTTATCCCTTGCCATCAGTGCCCAGCGACTACTCTTTCTTCCGACTAAGCCCGACCAGCGAAGTGCCGACCCCAAAGTGAACGGCTATGAAGCTGAAGTCATGGTTGAGCTTATCCGGGCGTTTACTGATTTGTACGCGGAGACTGACCGTCCCGTAGTAGCAGGAGACATCGGTATCATTACCCCCTACCGTGCACAGATTGCACACATCCGGAGTCACCTTTTTGCCGCAGGCCTGTCTGGAGAAGACTATATGGTCGATACCGTCGAGCGCTATCAGGGAGGCGCCAAGCGAATCATCCTGATCTCGTTATGCACCAACGAAGACCAGCAAATTCAGATGCTGAGCCAGATCAGTGAGGAAGGGGTTGACCGTAAACTCAATGTGGCGATGACCAGGGCACGCGAGCATCTGGTACTGGTGGGGTGTCCCGATATTTTGCGCCAAAGTATGATCTATAGCGAGCTGCTTGATTTTGCGGAAGCAGCAAGTGAGGAGGACCTTACCCCGTAGTGACGTTAAGGCCGTGTTAAAACCTCCGTTTTCCGCGCTGTAGGTCCTTTCTGCCAGGGTAAGCGCCCTCCGGCAAGCAGCAGTTGTGCAGACAAAAGCGTTATCTTCGCGGCCACCCCAGAAGAGCACCCTGCCTGTTTACATCGCTTCTCTACTTACTGAGTTCTCTATGAAAGCATTACTAACGCTTCTCTTACTTCTCCCGCTCGCGCTATGTGCCCAGGACACCACTGCTGCCGTTCAGGACACCACGATTTACGACATCGCTGACGAAAAGCCACGTTTCCCAACGCCATGTGAGCGCTACGATACGACTGCTGCTGCGAAGCACCAATGCTCAGAAGCGGCCCTGCTGGCGTACATCAACCAGCGGGCCCTGTACACAGCCGAAGCCAGAGAAAAGAACATCAGCGGGATGGCGGTCGTCAGTTTCGTAGTAGAACGAAACGGATTGATTTCCATGGCCCGGATTCTGCGGGATCCCGGTGGCAAACTCGGGCTATCAGCACTGCGGAGCGTTATTGGAATGGCCAATGAAGTCCGCTGGCGTCCTGCCTATAAAGACGGGAAGCCCGTCAGGTTCCAATACATACTCCCCGTCAGGTTCAGGATCGAAGAACCCAAGCCTTACGTGATCGTAGGGCGGGATAGTGTTTACACGCAGCTGACTAAGCCCCTGGAATTCCTTGGGTCTGACGGCAAACTGGGGGACTACCTGGCCGCTAAAATCAAATATCCCGAAGAAGCTGAGGATAGCTGCCGGACTGGCCAGCTGGACATCCAAATCCTCGTCCGCCCCAACGGCCGGGTTGACGTGCAGGACATCATCGATTACAACGATCTAGGTACCGATTTCACCTTTGAGGCTATTAACGTAGTTACCTCTTCCATCGGGCAATGGTCTCCGGGAGAATACAAGGGCAAGCCCGTTATTTCTGCCTACGACCTCAGTTTCTCTTTCGCGCCCACCAGCGAGGGATGCCAGGAGACAGTAAAGGCCTACAACGAAGCGGTAAACCTGATGAACGAAGGGCAGATACTTGTACAAGACTCTACCACTATCGAGGCAGGACTAGCCAAAATGGATCTGGCCGTGGAGGCTTTCCCGGCCGACGGTCGTTTTCGCATCCTGCGCGGACAGACGCGCATGGATAACAACCGGCTTACCGGAGCTTGTGAAGACCTCCGACTCGCCAAAGATATCGCCCTGATTGACTGGTTTGACGGTGTCTTACCACTCCTCTGCCGTGACGTTGAGAAATAAGGTTAGGCTGTAAACCAACCAAATTAGGTAGGCTGTAATCCTTAGACTACCCACCCTGGCTATCCTCTGATTTAAGCAGCCCTAATTCAATTCCATGCGCAAGCGCTTCCTCTTTCCTGTCTTGCTTTTACTGGCTTCCACCGTCTCCTATGCTCAGGAGGCCAGGCTGCTATCCGTTGCCCTGGAGAAATCCTGGGAAAAAGACCACCGCTGGGTAGAGCACAACGACCTTGATGGCCGCTTCCGGCTGCTGTCTCCCGCGGCGTTCACACACAGCCTTGATTCCATCCAAACGGCAGTAGGCGTACAGGCCTATCATACCTTCCACCTCCAAGCCCCCGATCAGGAACGCGCTGAAAACGTCATTTACGCCCTTAGCTATGTTGACTTCCCGCAGGGAAGCCTGCACCACGATAGCCTGGAGCTGGTCACTGAGTTCCTGCTTGGGACCGAAGAGGAAGCGGCAGTTGCCGTAGGAGGAGAGACCGTGTATGCAGCAGACAAGCTGCTATTCGGCTACCCTGCCCGCCAGTGGCGAATTGACTACCCCAGCCGCGGTGGCGTAGCCAGCGCCCGTACGCTGGCCATTGTTGCCGGTAACCGCTACTACGAATTGAAAGTATTCTCGCGCAGCGACAAAGGCATCAATAAGTCTGCCGACAAATTCTTCGACTCTTTACGAATTTTCGCCGCAGACGGGGAACAATAAGTGCTGTTTACGATTTACCCTACACAACGTAAAACGTAAATCAACATGTCTAAGCAACTCTACCTTACCGCCAGTTTTGAACTGAACGATGCCGATCGCTTCGCCCCCATCTTTGCTAAGCACGCCGCCGATAGCCGCCGCAAAGAAGGCTGTCTCTTCTTCTATCTGATCCGTGATCGCGAAGACCCGTCCAAGTTTGCCACCATGGAATGCTGGGATACTTACGCCGATTTTGAAGCCCACGTGGCCGATGCCGAGCACGATGCTTTTTTCAAGCAAATCCAGCCCCTTTTCCGCAAAGATCCGGTAGTGATGGAAGCGGATTTGTTGATGGGAATGGAATAGGTGACTTAGTTAAGTAGTCAGATAGTAGGTAGTCAAATAGTAGGTAGTCAAGTAGTAGGTAGTCAGGTAGTCAGACCGTTGGCTTAGTTAGTCTGTTGGTCTTTTAGTCTTTTAGTCTTTTTTAAGATCATGACTGCTTAACAGACGAAAAGACCAACAGACTTGATGATCATGAAAGATGAGAGTATGATTGTCAGCAACTTGCGTTATTGCCGCTTCCAAACCTGACGCTAGGCTACCCCGTCGGATAGTGCTTTATTTTTTCCCGTAGACGATTGGCAAGGTATTCGTCAGCCTGCCCCAGCTCTTGCAGGATCAGCATGGCTTCCTGCCGGTAGGCGAGGATTTTCGCTTGCGGCCAATGTGCGGGCGGCGGAGCCATATTACAGATTCGGTCACATAGTTTTACGGCCGCGATCTCCTGTGGCTGTTCTTTGATACGCCGAAGGCTATCCTCCATTTTTTGCTGTTTGGAAGGCAGCGTATCATCTTTGGTTAGCGCCCTGACCCCGGCCAGCACCTGAGCGCCGAAGCGCGTTTCGATTTCATCTGGCGACAAGTCGGTATCCTCCAGGCTATCATGCAAAATGGCGCAAAGCGTCATCAGTTGTGCATCTAGCAATGGATTACGTCGTAATGCCTCCTGAGCCTCGAGCGTCACGGCTCCGAGGTGGGCCAGATAAGGAACACTTACCCCCGCTTCCGGCGTAGCGTAGCGCTGCCCGGCGTGACAGGAAGCAGCCAAAGACCAGGCTTGTTGAATCTTGTCCATAGTACAATTTTAGCCTTACCGCAAGGGCGCTAAGGGCGCGGACGCAGGTGCAGAGGAGTTTAATGATTGCAGTGAATATACCAATGTGCCGTACCTAAAGCGCTTCACGAATGTATAACGGACCTTTCGAATGCCTGGTACTAAATCCTCCCTCACAATTAAAATATATCTGGTTACCTTCTCGAATAAAACGACGTTGGAGGCGACAGCCGCCTGACAATTCTACCTCTTTGGACAACAGGATGGTGTCCCCTTTCATTTTGTAGGTACCGTAGGTCGTACTGCCTCCCACCCAACCGGTAACTAAAATCTTAAAGGTTCCTCCCTTTCGCAAAAAAAGATCGAAACCATCTTCGTTGTAATACTCAGCGTGTAGAACAACTGTAGGCCAGTCTCTCTGCCAATGATACAACCAGACACAAAGAGTCAGTAAAAACCCTACTACTAAGCCCGTTCCAATGCTTCTAGTTAGCCAAACAGCGCGCTTATGATGCGCCCAAAGAGCTAAGGCAAATCCAATAATTGCAAATGCCCCCCCAAAGAACAAAGCCACGAATAAGACGTCCAGTCCAGCCGATCCATCTGCTAAACTAATCGCAAGAGTTGACACAGCGTAAGTTGTCACAAAAAAGCATAACCCAGTAAGAACAGAAAGTATTTTCACTGCAGCAAAATACAAATACTTTTAAAAACAAAGTTCTTTATGCCGCCATACGCCCTGCCCAAAACAGCAGCTAAGCCTCCTACTACAAACAATAACAACTCCTTAGGACCAGGAGGTCCTCACCCTAACTACCCTATAGACTACCTACTACTGGCTAATTCACCCCCACCGTTACCACTAAATCATCCGTATCCACCAGCGTTTTCTCCTTTAAGATGACGGCTTTGACTTCTCCATCTATCGGGCTGGTAATGGTAGATTCCATCTTCATCGCTTCAATGACGAAGAGTGGGTCTCCTGCCTGTACTGCATCGCCAACCTTGACCAGGATGCGGCTCAGATTCCCCATTAGCGGGCTGCCAACTTCTCCTTCAGCCACCGCTTTTTGATTCACTTTGACTTCCTTGTTCAGCGTACGGTCATGGATCGTGATACTCCGGGTTTGCCCATTTAGGCTGAAGAACACCAGCCGGTTCCCCTGACCATCTGCCTCCGTTTTATTGAGGTACTTAACGGTAATCGTCTTGCCTTTACTCAGGCGTACGAGCACCTCTTCGTTTGGCTTTAGTCCGTAAAAGAAAGCATGGGTGGGCAGGTTAGACACCTGGCCGAATTCTTGCTCGGAAGCATGGAAATCAGCGTACACCTTCGGGTACAGCAAATAAGCCAACAGGGCTTTAGCATCTGGCTGGTGCCCAAACTTTTCGGCATATTCGGCAGAGGCGGCCTCCCAGTCAATTGGTTCCAGGTAAGCATTGGGGCGGTCCGTGAAGGGTGCCTCATCCTTTAGAACCAGCTTTTGTAATACAGGATTGAAGCCTCCTTCAATCTGACCGAGGTTCCCGCGCATCAGGTTCTTGACGGAGTCCGGGAAATCCAATTTGTCTCCGCGCTCCAGAATATCAGCCGCCGTTAGGTTATTACTGGTCATGAACATGGCCATGTCTCCTACTACCTTACTGGAAGGCGTTACTTTGACCAGCCCGCCAAATAATTCGTTGGCTGCAGCGTAGTTGTCGCGGATGGTGGGGAACTGGTCCTCCAGCCCCAGCCCTCTGGCCTGGGGGCGCAGATTGGAATACTGCCCGCCCGGAATTTCCGTGTCGTATATGGTAGCAGTTCCTGCCCGCAACTCCGTCTCGAAGGGGTAGTAATAAGTTCGGACGGTTTCCCAGTAATCCGCATACTCATTGAGTAAGGGAAGGTTGACGGGGTTTTCCCGCTCATGGCCCTGCATCATGGCCGCAACACTGTTGTAGCCAGGCTGAGAGGTAAGTCCCGAAAGACTGTTAATCGCAACGTCAACTACATCAACGCCCGCCTCAATGGCACGCAAATAGGTCGTACTCTGAATCCCGCTGGTGTCATGCGTATGCAGGTGAATAGGCAGGGTTGTCTCAGCCTTTAAAGCCTGAATCAGCTCCGTTGCTGCCAGCGGCTTCAGCAGGCCCGCCATATCTTTAATACACAGGATGTGTGCTCCGGCAGATTCCAGCTGCCGCGCCAGCTGCAGGTAATAATCCAGCGTAAACTTGGTTTTCTTGGGGTCCATAATGTCCCCGGTGTAGCAGATACAGGCTTCGGCAAGGCTATCCGTATTTTCCCGAACGGTCTTAATGGAGATCTCCATGTTTTTAACCCAGTTCAGCGAATCAAAGATCCGGAACAGGTCAATCCCTCCCGTTTTCTCGCCCGTTGCTTTTCCGTTTTCATCAAAGATGTCATAGCCAGCTGCAGCCTCCTCGATGAACTTGATGATCAGGTTGTCCGGGTAGGCCTTATACCCTACCCCGTTGCTGCCACGCAGCAACATTTGGAAAAGCGTATTCGGGATAGCTTTCCGCAGCTTCCGGAGTCGGCGCCATGGGTCTGCTTTTAAAAAGCGCATCGCCACATCAAAGGTGGCACCACCCCAAACTTCCATACTGAACAAATCTCCCGGCTGGTTGATCGCGTAGCTCTGCGCAACGTTCAACATATCAATCATCCGCATCCGGGTGGCGAGCAGACTCTGGTGGCCATCCCGAAAGGTCGTATCGGTGTACTGAATTTTCTTCTCCTCCCGCAGCCAATCCACAAAGCCATCACGGCCAAGCGCTTTGAGCCGGTCCCGACTTCCCGTAGGCATGGAGGCGTAAGGATCGAAAGCAGGAACAACAGGTTTCAGGAAAGTCCGGTCAAAGTCCGGACTTTTCACATCCGGGTTACCGTTGACAATCGTGTCGGCCAAATAGGTGAGCATTTTGGTGCCCCGATCCCGAAAGTTGGGAGTTTCCATTAATTCCGGATGATCCGGAATAAACCGAACGGTTGCCTTCCCTTGCTGGAAGTCTTCGTCTTTCAGCAGGTTGAGTAGAAAGCCAACGTTGGTTTTCACCCCCCGTACCCGGAACTCCCGCAGGGCACGGTGCAGCCTGTCGGCTGCCCCTTTAAGGGTTCGTCCTGTTCCTGTCACCTTCACCAGGAGACTATCGAAGTATGGAGAGATAACAGCGCCGGGAAAAGCAGAACCGGCATCCAGACGGATGCCCATACCACTGGCGGAGCGATAAGCAATGAGCGTTCCGTAGTCAGGTTTGAAATCATTGGCGGGGTCTTCGGTGGTCACCCGACACTGAACGGCAAAGCCGTTCACCTGAATATCCTCCTGATTCCGGATAAAGATGGTCGGATGATCCAGGGGGTAGCCCATGGTTACCAGGAACTGGGTTCGCACCAGGTCAATCCCCGTGATTTCTTCGGTTATCGTATGCTCTACCTGAATCCGAGGGTTCACTTCAATGAAGTAGATGGAATCATCGGCATCAACCAGGAACTCTACCGTTCCGGCACAATAATACCCTACGGCTTTACCCAGTTTGAGCGCGTAGGCGTACAATTTCTCTTTAACCTCCTCTCCCAGATTAGCCGCCGGAGCCACCTCCACCACCTTCTGAAATCGGCGTTGAACGGAGCAATCCCGCTCGTAGAGATGTACCAGATTTCCGTAATGGTCCCCTAATAACTGCACCTCAATGTGGCGCGGATTTTCAATAAATTTTTCCAAAAAGATCGTGCCGTCACCGAATGCTTTTTCTGCTTCGTTAGCGGCCTCCACTACCTCAATGCGCAGTTGCTCCTCATTGCGTACGACCCGCATTCCCCGGCCACCGCCTCCGGAGGCTGCCTTGATGATCACGGGGTAGCCTATTTCTTTCGCTTCAGCTGCTGCTACTTCCGGATCGGAGATATCTTTATCGCTGTCCTTGATGAGCGGCACCCCAACGCGCCGGGCCAGCTCTTTGGCGGCAACCTTGTCGCCAAGCTGATCCATACTTTCGGGCTTTGGACCAACAAAAGCAATGCCTGCCTCCCGGCAGGCGCGGGCGAAGTCTACGTTTTCTGAAAGAAAACCGTAACCCGGGTGAATGGCATCAACCCCCTTGTCCTGTGCCAGCTTGATAATTGCCTTGATGTCTATGTAGGGGCGCAACGGCTCATCATCCGCACCAATCTGATAACTTTCATCGGCTTTATACCGGTGAAGGCTGTAGCGGTCTTCGTAAGTATAAATTGCCACGGTGCGTAAGCCAAGCTCACTGGCAGCACGCAGAATACGAATGGCAATCTCGCCCCGGTTAGCTACGAGAATTCTCTTAAAACGGGTGATGGTAGGCTGGTCCATGATAGGCAAGTCTTGGGTTCAAGCGAAAGATAATAAGTACCAACCTTAGCGCCCCATAGCCCGCAGAATTACTTTACTTAAAAATCAAGGTTTCTACAACGTCAGCAGCCATAAGCCAGCAAATCATCACCGTAAGTCAAGCTTTGCCGAACAGTTCTCTTCTCTGGTCAGTACTTCATTAGTCCCTAAAGACCAGCAATCTCCGTAGATAGAGCAATAACATGCTTCCACCCTCACCTTTTCCAACAGCTCGAGCAAGACTGTCGGTTGAGTACGCTCCGTGGTATAACTGAGGCTGTAAAGCGTCTTCTCTTCTCCGGGAGATAGTACCATCCGTTCATCAATCAGGTTAATGGAAGACGCCCCTAACTGCAGCTCAGGGAAAGCATCTTCCATCCGCTGAAACAGTTCAGAACTTGGAATCTGCTCATCGGCAAAAAACAGCTGAATATTTCCCAGCAGGGCTGGCCCTACGCCCTTATTAATAAATTTAGCCCCTATGGTATAGGTATTGGGGCTTTGATTTGAGGTCATATTCAAGCGCACATAGGGCCATACAGAGGCCGCTTTTTCCTCAATCATCAGGTCTTGCTGTTCCCGTAGCAGTCTTGTTTCGAAGATGGATACGCCAGTTCCAACCAGGCTGATCAGGATTGCTAACAGAGAGAGGTACAGCGAGGTACGATTCCTTCTTTGTTTTTTGGGCGTGAGCTTAGGTGTATCGGACATACAGCTAAGTAACCACTTTCTCCCGACTTAGGTCTACAGTGTCACCCTAACGCCTGCCTGAAAGGTCCGGCCGGGGGCCGGCTGAAAGTAGCGGCCGCCAAACCGTACGTTGAGGTCATAGCCAAGGTTAAGCTCGTCGTCCAGCAGGTTATTAAAGCTGGCAAAGAAATCATAGCGGTTTTTCCGGAACCCGACGTTCAGTCGCATCAAATGAAAACTGGGGGCATACACGTCGTTCGCGTCAGTCAATGGTGTAGCATCGGTAAAGTTGTGGAACAAGTTCAGGTAAGGCCCCGCAGGGTGGCGCCAACCTAACTCCATATTAACCGTATGGGGTGCGGCCCCCGGGATGAGTTGCCCACTGAGGTCCGTTCCGTTCCGGGAAAGGTCCCGGTAAGTAAAGTCATAATAAGTGTAGGTTGCCCCGCCGGAGAGCTGTCCGCTCAGCAAAGTGCCAAGATCCGGAGCATTAGCCGTCAGCTCCAATCCCAGCTGTCGGGTACGCCCGGCATTTCGGAATAACTGCGTTCCACGATCATCCGTGAAAGTGGTGATGGCCTCTTCCAGAGCGAAGAGGAAGCCGATGGCTTCCAGGGAAAAACCGTCCGTAGCATATCGGTACCCCAATTCGTAGTTCACGCCCAGCTCTGGCCGCAGATCAAGGTTGAGCGAGCCTTCATTGGTCCTGAATTCATCCAGTGTTGGGGGACTGAAGCCGTCAGCCCGGGCAACGTAGAGATAGTGCTGTCCTCCTGTGCCAAAGCGATAACCCGCAGCAAGACGTAGCGCTAATGGCCGAGAGGTGGAAAAGTCAGCTACGCCGGTATTGCCACCGGCGTCGAAGGTACGATCTACCCGGTAGCGTAGGGTGGAGGTTGAGAGATCAGCCTGCACATCGAACCTTCCCGGAGCATACCGGACCTGGCCGTAGACAAAACCCTGCTCAGACTGGATTTCATCGGAGAAATTCAGCGTTCCGGGCATACCGGCGTTGTTCTCAAAGTTTTGCCCCGTACGGTATTGCAACTGTCCCTGTGCACCTGCGTTCAGCGCCCAATTTGACCATTCCCTGGAAAGCGAAAATCGTCCTCCTGTACCCAGATTAGCCTCGCGCTTGTAGTCAAAATTGAAAGGGTGGTCAAAATAAAAGCCCGTAGCGTAAGCAGCAGATGCGGCCTTCCACTGCCCCAGCATTTTCTGGTT
>CAZTTF010000331.1:0-32195 GCA_964616365.1 uncultured Lewinella sp.
GTTCATTAACGATGCTTTCTGGCTGGTCCAGCAGTTCAAACTCAAAGATGCAGGGGTGATTCTGCAAATGGCTGACGAACAAATTGATCCTCAGGCTAGCCGCCCCAGCTTTGTGATCGACCAGACCTTTGACCAGGTGGGTGATACTCCCCAAAATCGCTACCGCTTGTTCGTCGATAAAGTTACTTATCGGATTAACACCTGGCAGTTTTTCCGGAATGCAGAAGATACTGAGCCGGCCATCGAGACGCCCTGGAACGGCTATTACCCGCATGGTGATATCCTGATCTCCAGCGACCGCGGCGGTCGCTTCCAACTGACGGAAGTCTCCGTAAAGCAAAAAATGAACGAACGGGTCTTTACGGAATTTGAATAGAGCTCCGGCGCTAAACCTACTGCCGCTTCAGGCTGGGGTTTTCCCCTTTTCAGAAGCTGATTACTAGGGTTTGGACGAGGAAGAAATGCGAGATGTTGTCCATCATGCCATTATCTCCCGTAATCATTAAGTCTGTTGGTCTATTAGTCTTTAGGGCAGTCATGTCTGCATAACAGACAAAAGGACCAACAAGAAGAAACCAAGCGTCGTTGCCAGCCTCGCGTTAGTCCGCTAAAACCCAATGCGCTTGCGTTGGATAGAGAGCTCTTTGGTATCCAGCTTCAGGTGTTCCACATCTGCTTTAAGGACCTTTGTGATTTTGGATTGCTTTGCCGTGGTTTGTTCGACGTCGGCCATCCGCAGGTCGTGGCGCTTGAGAATGTCAATGACCAGTTGGCGGACTGACCGGGCATTGCCGAAGAAGGAATCGCGGTATTTGTGGAGGAAGGCGAGGTAGTTGCTAAGATGCTTCTCTGCAGCTGGGTTGAGACGCGCGTCCCGCTCGGCAAACATACTTATGGCAATTTCAAGTAATTGCTCCGGGCTGTAGTCCTCAAACCGGAGGATTTTGTCGAAGCGACTGCTCAAGCCAGGATTGGCCTTCAGGAAGGTGTCCATATTATCGGGGTATCCGGCAACACACACGAAAAATTCTCCCCGCCTGTCTTCCATGCGCTTGAGGAGCGTCTGGATGGACTCGTCGCCAAAGTCTCCGCGTTGACTGGATTTTTGGGTGAGTGCGTAAGCTTCATCAATGAAGAGTAAACCGCCGATGGCTTCTTCAACTTTCTTGGCTGTTTTTTCGGCTGTTTGCCCTACGTAGCCTGCTACCAGGCCCTGTCGGTCCGTTTCAACAATATGGCCGCGTTCGAGAATACCGAGCGCATTGAACAGTTTTGCCAGAATCCGGGCAACGGTAGTTTTACCCGTGCCGGGGTTACCAATAAGTACGGTGTGGAGGTGGAAGCTATTCAGTACATCCCGGCCTATTTTGCGGTAATACTTTACGAGAGCAACCAACTCTTTGAGTTGGGTTTTGACATTCTCCATTCCCACCAGGGCATCCAACTCCACAAGCGCCTCTTGGAGTAGCTCGTCATTCACTGGAATTGAAGGCCGCTCTGGTTTCCGTAGCAGATCAATTTTCTCTACGTCAACCAGCCTAATGGTTTGGATGTCCTCATGGCTGATTTCGGTAGTTTCTATTCCGTCCTCCGCCATGAGGCGCAGGGCCATCTGTACTTTTGACTTTTCCACGAGGTCGTGGACATAGCGGGCGTTTCCAAATGTTTTGTCGCGATTACGGTAAGCTTTAGTTATTACTTCGTCGATCCGCGCTTTAGCCGGGATGGTAAGCTTTACGCCCAGCTGTTCAGCAGCATAATCCACAATGGAACTGAGCTCTTGCGGCAGGAAGTCCCGGAAGTCGTAATGGTGCTTAAACCGTGATTTAAGCCCGGTATTACTGTCCAGGAACCGGGTCATTTCCTGAGGATAACCAGCCACAATAACCGCCAGGTCACCCTGGCCATTGGACATCTCTTTTACCAGGATTTCAATCACCTCGCGGCCAAAATCCTTTCCGTCGTCATTACTTCTGGCGAGGGCGTAGGCTTCGTCGATGAATAGCACGCCACCACGCGCGCGCTCGATTACTTCTCGGGTTTTTGGGGCTGTTTGGCCAATGTATTCACCAACCAGGTCAACCCGGTCGGCCACCACGGTATGCCCGCTGCTTAGCAGGCCCATTTTTCGGTACAACTGGCCCATCATTCTGGCAACGGTCGTCTTACCGGTGCCAGGGTTGCCGCTGAAGACGGCGTGCACGTCAATACCTTTGTCCATCTCGAAGCCCCGCTTCTGCCGTAGTTGCAGAAACCGGATATATACGGCGTGTTCCCGAATCTGTTGTTTGACCTGCTGTAGCCCCGTGAGCGCCTCGAGGCGCTCCATGACGTCGTCAAAGCTCTCTTTTACCTCCTGCTGAGGAGCTAAAACAAGGCTACTGTTTTCACCCGGCAGAAAAACCGGAGGAAAGCCAGGTACAACCTCGTCTTCAACCTTGAAGGGGATACTTGCCACCAGACGGTCAAGGAAAATCACGTCAGCAGTATAATCGTCCCGACGCCATAGATTCGGGTTAGCTGCTCCCCAGCCAGCCGTGATTTTGATCTCTTCCTGATCTTCTTTAATGTGCTGAAGCCTGATGATCTGCCCTTTCAGTTCACGGGCACGGTTATGGAACCTGGTGAATAACTCCAGGTGCCAATCATTTTTCTTTTGCAGGTTGCGGAAGGTGAGTTCAACGTAGATGTAGCGGGTCTCCTTAATCGCAAACTCTTTAAGGTAGACACGATCATCTTCTAGCACATCGTCGTAGGGGCCTTCGTATAGCCTGACGGATTGTAGCTCCAGGTATTTTTCGACGGACTCTTTATCCAGCCATTCCAGGCTGAGATTATCGTCTTCAAGGTCATCATTGTTTTCAATGATGTAGAAGTACTTACTTCCAATCTTCTGGCCATCAACGTAAGCTTCCCAGAAATAAGTCCCTTTTTTCCAAAAGGTTCCTTTCTTTTGGTTGCCCCAACCCTCCCGGAGATAGATGACACTATCGAACTTACTCACCTCTTTGTCAATCGTCAGGTGACAGATCTCGGTCTTTTGGTTATCCTCATTGCTAAAGCATTTAAGGTCAACGGTCAGGGACCAGTCTTCAACGTCAAAGTTTTTATTGTACAAAGAGAGCTCCGTGTAAATGTAGGCTGTCTCATGACGATCGAACACCTGGCGGTACTTCTTCACATTCTCCCACAGATACTCCGTCGAGTTGTAGATCTTCAGTTCCTTGAACTTGAAGGGTAAGGGCTGTGCGGATTGTTCCTGAAGCTTCGTCATTGTTAGTAAAGTAACAAGTTTAATGTGGGCTGTGCAAGGAGCTTCCCGCCATGCTTCTGATCTAGCCTGATTAAATCGTTAGATATCAACAACTCAGAGAGGGGTAGACATAAAAAAAGGCGCGCCGGAAAACCCGGCGCACCCCAAAACCACCTATCTAAACTTGGAGGAGGTATGAAAAGCCGCCTCCTCCGAGTCTGATTGATGGACTACTAACTGCACTACGTAAATATGGTTGCGAAAAAGATGAAAAAAAATGCAAGATTTTTGTGAAAGGGGAGGGGGGGAGGCCAAAATGCTTCATTCCGGACAGATTAGTCTTAAGGACATACCCTCCTGAAGAAGATCGTATCGGCCTCAGTATGAACCCCTAGCGGCGTCTCTGCAACTTTATTTTGTTCTCCGGGAGTTATCTTAGGGAATCCTAAAATGCTATTGAACCATGAATACTACTGCTTTAACTGAGATGAGGTGGAGGCGTTTTAACGGGGACACCATTACGTTGCCCATTGAAGATGCCGTGCGGGAAACCCTGGTCCGGGAACGCGAAGCAGGTCACCACCTGAAAGTATGTATCGGTACAGACAGCCAAGTCCGTGGGAAGGTGGTTGAGTTTGCCACGGTAATCGTTTTCCTCCGGGAAAAGAAGGGGGGCTTCATGTACATCGCTAATTACAAGACGGAACAAAAGATGTCCATCCGGGAACGGATGATCCTCGAAGTTGCCCGCTCCGTTGAAATTGCTTACGCTTTGTGCAATTTGCTTGATGAGCATGATGTAGAGCTGGAGGTACACGCCGACATCAATACCGACCCGCACTTTAAGTCCAATACTGCCCTGAAAGAAGCAATGGGATACATCCTTGGCATGGGTTTTGTCTTTAAGGCAAAGCCTGACGCCTTTGCTTCCTCAGCTTGTGCCGATAAGGTTGTCTAACAATAGCGGCAGAAATTAGAATGGCCCTGTCTCCTCCGGAGGCAGGGCTTTTATTTTGGCCAACCGCCAACCGCCAACCGCCAACCGCCAACCGTCAAAACAACAACGTTTTTATTACCTGCGCGTAGCTTCTGCTCGCACGAACAAGGTCGCCATTGATCAGGACGATCCCGTACCCATGGCCTTCTTTATGGATCTCGCGAATGGCATTGCGGTTTATGATCATTGAGCGATGGATGCGCAGAAACTGTTCTGGATCAAGTCGTTGCTCCGTTTCCTTGAGGTTGTAGGTACTCAGGTAGGCGCGTTCTTCAGTGACCAGGCTGGAGTAGTCGCCTTCGGCGGCCACGTATAGGAGCTGTTGTACGGGCAGGGCTACGTATTTACCTCCGCGGTCGACCATTATCCGGTCGGGGTAGCGGGTGGGGGAGGCATGTTCTCTTAGGGATTGGGCTAGTCTTGCCAAAGGAGCGGAGCCACCATTTTCCATACGTTTTCTCAGTCGTTCGATGGCCAGCTTAAAGCGGTCGAAAGTATAGGGCTTGAGCAGGTAATCGACGGCATGGTGTTCGAAAGCTTCCAGCGCGTACCGGTCGTAGGCCGTGCTGAAAATGATCTGTGGTAGTTCGTTGAGCTCTGCCAGCACTTCCAAACCTGTCTTACCTGGCATTTGTACATCCAGGAAGATAATGTCAGGCTCAAGGCCCTTGATGGAGGTTAAGGCTTCGATACCATTAGTGGCCTCACCAACAATGGTGAAGTCATCCACTTTAGTGAGGTATTCCCTGAGCAACTGCCGGGCGGGTGCTTCGTCGTCGATCAGTAGAATGGTCCTTTTCATAGGAAAGAGGGATTGAGAAAGAACAAAAGGTACCCTGTTCGTCTGAAAAAAGATCGAGGGGCGTGTCGTATAGTAGTTGTAGTCGTCGGCGCGTGTTTTTGAGGCCAAAACCAGAAGGACTACGTGCTTTCTCGGTATCGACTGGCTTACCGGTATTGAAAACAGTAAAGACGATGAAGGCCTCGTTTATTTCTGCGGCAATTGTAACTTCTCCACCAATTACACTGGGAGAGATGCCGTGACGGACTGCATTTTCAACCAAGGGCTGTAGCAGTAACGGGGGAATCAGGGCGCTGCGAACCGGGTCGTCGTCTGCAACCATGATCTTGAACCGAAGTCGATCTCCAAACCTGGCTTGTTCGAGCAAAAGGTAGTCCTGGACAAAATCAAGTTCTTCCCGGAGCCTGACTTCCTCCCGACGGTTGGCAACAAGTTGGTACCGGAACAGGTCTCCAAGCATCCCAATCATCTTTCGGGCCCCTTCTTGCTCGGGACCGATACTCGCGCTAATGGTATTCAGGGAATTATAGAGGAAGTGCGGGTTGAGCTGTGCTTTGAGGGCGTCTAGTTCAGCCAGGAGCGCGAGGCGCTCCACTTCAGCTTTTTCCCGCTCCTTCCGCAGTAGGCGTTCGTAGTTGTCCCAGGCGTGAAATATTCCAAATTGGAGCACGTAGAACAGTCCGGGAATGTACACGTCCCACCACTCTCCGGGGCCCTCCAGATGGTACCGGTCCATCACGTTCTCCAGTATCCAATAATAGGTCCACTGCCAGCCTTTGACCCAAACGGGCATCAGAATAAGGTTGATGAGTAGCTTTCGTTCTAAAGACCAATTATTGAGCACCCGAAATAGCAAATACCAGATGGGCAGGGTAAAAACTGCTTTAAGCGGATAGTCCAGATAAAGAATATTGTAGGAAGGGGCTTCGTCGGCGCTGCCACCAATGGATAGGTGAAGCGTGTACATATAGAACACCGCAAAGCCTGCGTAAAGGGAAAACAGCAGGACTGATTTGCGCCAAAAACCTTGGGAAAGTGAAGTGCTCACGACGATTCTATTTAACCCGAAGGTACTGGTAAACCTGCGTTCCGTATTCGGGGCCAAAGGCCACGCCTGCTTCAAATTCATCGGTGTCTATGCGGTAACGCCCTTTCTCTCCGGTCACGGGTATTGGGGTGCCGCCTAAGCTTGCACTGGCCTGCCCGTCGGCATAAGTAAACTCCAATCCGTTGGAGAAGCTGACTTCAATCGGTCCGGCGGCGTCATAATCCACCGCAGTTACCGGCTTGGAGGGTAAGCGCGGATCGCGGCTGTACTCGAGGTCAATCACTTTGGCAACGCGCTGGTTGGCCGTTAGGTAAATGAGTAGCCGTGGGGTAGTAGTACCGGGAGGCAGTACTTCGATGATGCCTTCCTCAGTGGTGCGGAGTTGGGTGGCGGCAGCGGGTACATCATCCCAGTAAACGATTGGTCCGGCAGGGTGATCGTAAACTACGTATTCCGGACCTTGTACGTAGTCAATGCCTTCGAAATGATCCTGGGCGCGGACGCAGGTGAGGAGAAATACAGTAAAGAGCAAAGTGAGTAATACTTGTTGCATGGTTGGTTCATTGGGTACACCCCAAAGGTGCATGCCCTTGCCATGAAGCACAAGCATTAATCGGTGAGCCGCCAGCGGAGACTGGTGAACTGCCAGCACCTAAGTCTTCAAGCTTATTTCACGAAGTATTTGGTGAGCGGTGTAGCCTTTGGGGGAAATTACGGTCTTTAGAGTACGAGGCATCGCTAGTTCTGAGCCCTGAACTATTGGTCCTTCATTGCTCCTGCGTCCGCGCCCTTATCTCCCTTTTTCTTGCTGAGTAGGCTGAGGTTTTGCTCCAGCACGTCGCGGGAGTTAATGAGCCAGCGCGGGCGCTTGAAGAACATGTAGGCCATGATGAACATGGCTAGCCAGTAAACAATTTCAGCTGACCAGGCCCAGACCATATTCCCCCATGAGCTTTTTACCACCAGGAAGATCAGCGCAACGTACCCTGCGGCACAAGCTGTCTGCATCTTGAGGGCAAGTCCTGTTTCACCCGATCCGATGAGGCCGTTGAAGTAAATGCTCCCGAAGCTAAAGGTGGTGAGAATGCCCCATAAGACCCAGAATACTGGGTAGGCTGCCTCAATGAGATATACTCTGCCATCTCCCAGCAAGGGATACAAAACCTGATTGGGGAAGATCAGCAAGGGGAGGATCATCAGGGTGGAAATGCCCAGACAGAGAATGGAGGTGCGCCACAGTACGATCTTGACGTTTTCTTCTTCTCCGCGCCCCATGAAATAGCTGACGAGGGTGTTAACCCCGGTACAGAAACCCCATGCCGGGATCGAGAAAATCAGATAGGCAACGCGCACAATGTTGGTTACGGCTAACGAGCGTTCGCCAAAGTTTTCCACTAATCCGAAAAAGATAAAAGCAGTTGCCAAGCCTACTACAGACATTGTTACAATAGGGACTGAGAGCCCCACGATGTCTTTGATGATTTTAGGGTCCCACTTTGGCAGATTAAAAATCTTATAAACCCTGTTTTTACGGTCAAAGACCATGTAGATTAGGAATACGACCAAAGCAATGTATTCCGAAATAGTACTCGCCAGTCCGGCACCGGCAATGCCCATTTCTTCGAAGCCGTACATCCCGAAGATCAGGGCGCGGTCCAGGAAAATATTGGTGGCGGCAAGAATTACGGTGTCGATAACGACAAAGACCGGGCGGGCAATTCCCGTATAGAGAGCGACGCAGGCTACCCCAATGTAGCTGGCAAAAACGCCCCACTTCCTGGTTTCCAGGTACTCTAATGCTTTGTAGAAGATGATGTCTGAGTCCACCAGACTGGCAAACAACCAGTAGGCACCATAGGTCATGAAGAAAAACAAGAGAAGGGCCAGGATGATCTCAAAGTAGACCATGCTGTAGAATGTCCTGCCTACACTTTCCTTCCTTTCCTGCCCTACCAGCCGGGCGATAAGAATTTGCCCACCGCGACTAAACCCAAATCCAATGGCTGCTACGATGATGTAGAAAGTAGCTACGAATCCGATGGCGGCAAAGTCGTCCTCACTGCGGTAGTAGAGGAATACACTGTCCGTCATGGCAACTACGTTTTGCGCAGCACTGCCAATGATAATCGGAAGGGAAACTTTCCAGATATCGCGGTATGAGGTACTTAGCTTCACGTAGGGTAAGCCTGGTTAGGGGAGGTCGGGTTAAAGGAAGTCAGGGAAGCTTAAATGCTATTTACGCAAACTCCAGACTTCGTGAATGGGCTTCCCTTTAGAGCTAAGTCCTTTATGGATCCAGTCTTTCTTGAACAGCATGTAGTCGAAACTGAGGCTGCTGCCAGCCCTGCTGGCATCCCTACTGAAAAAAGTGATGTTTTCAACGTACAATCCGTTTTCGTTGGTGGTGTAAGAACCGCCACCGGTGGCCAGGAATTTCTTTTTCTCGATGTCAAAGGCGATCCACTGAAACCGGGAACCGGAAAGGATTTTCATTGTTTTACGTGGAGATGCTCTGCGAGCAGACAGGTCTTGCATCACACCATCCCTTTTTCTGCCTATGATCTCCCACGCACCGGGCAATGCGCCGGGACTATTGTCGTCCACCCGCGTCCAGACTTTGTCCTGGTTAAATACGAGGACACTACCCGTGAGGGTGTAGGGCATTTCGACGGTGGTTCCGACCTGGGTACTATCCGAAGAGTCGTATTCGTACGTTAGCTTAAAATTGTCGGCATCGGAGGTCCATCTTCCGCCGAGGGTAGCGATGAAGGCGCCGCTTTCCTCGTTATAGGCAGCCATACTTACGAAGTCGTTCGCGACAATCATGGTAAGTGTTGACCGATTACCAGCGCCATCAAGGAAACTTGATTCCCAGGCACCAAGTAAAGGATTTGCTGCACCCTGAGCTATTAATAGCGGGCTGGCGAAAAAGAGGAAAATGAAAAAGGTCAGGGTAGAACGCATAGATTTTGGCTTAGGGATGATCAGCTTTAAAACTCTAAGGTATTGCACAAGCAGGTAATGCAACGAGTAAGTTCCATAATTGCTGAGCGTCGTAAAACGAATGATCTTCCAATAGAACGGGTGAAAACAAGAATGTATCTTCGCGCTTGAACACAAACAGAACGTTTGCCGTTAGGCATGCGTTGTTACTATATCAGTGCCAACGACTAAAACTGTCAGCTTTGAGTATTCGTAAAAAAGCCAGCCTAATCATTTACCGTTTTCAGGAAAGAGGACTGGAAGTCTTCTTGACCAAGCAATCAGACGCCTGGGGACTTCCTGATGGTGCCGTCGACATGGATCGTGGCCAGGAAATGATTGAATTAGAACCTGGTGAAAATCGTGAAGAAGCCGTCGCGGTTGAAGGTGATTGGCATGAGATTCCGTCGCTAAAGCAAATGCTCTTTCAGGAGTCTTCTGAATTTGCGGAGAAAATCAAAAACGTGGAGGAAGGCACTTTCGTAAGCATCAAGGATGCCCTTAAATCCCGTCTTTCAACTAGTCAGGTACAGTTTCTTCGGGAGCTACGTGACGTAATTACCGACCGGAACAGCGTTCGGGACCTTTAATTTACAATTGATATTGGTGAGTCAATCTAAGCTTACCAATAGCGGAATGGCGTCGGGAATACTCCCGACGCCATTCCTGTATTAAGCGTCTACATAAGCAACCCATTCGTTTACCCTATTACGCTTAATCAAAGGGGGGGAGGGGCAGCTATTTATTAGCTGGATAGACGCATGTGTTGAAGCCCTTCTCCTGTCGGGACAGGCTAATTTCTGTTATTTTTTCTTCCGCTTTTTTCCCTTAGGCTTTGCTCCTCTGGTTTGCGGTTTTTTATACTTGAGCATCATTTTATCTCGCCGGCCCATCCGCTTGTTCACTTTCTTGTTCTTCTCACTCTTCTCGTGAAAGGCTGCATTCTCCGGGTTAATCTGAATGAAAACAGTGTTCTCTGCGATGAAGTCAGGTTCCCGCTCAAGGGCTATGAGTTCATCTGATAATTCGAGCCCTTCCGGGTGGTCAAGCAGGGGGATGCTGCGTCCCATGAGCGCTTCAATAGCCTCCTTGTGTATTTCCTCTTCTGGAGAAACAAAGGAAATGGCTACGCCTTTCTCCTGAGCACGCCCGGTTCGGCCCACGCGGTGGATGTGTTTCTCTGGGGTGTCTGAAACGCCAAAATTTACCACATGCGTCACTGCTGATACGTCAAGTCCTCTGGCAACAATATCCGTAGCGATAAGGCAGCGGTAAGAGCCGTCCTCAAAACCAGACACAGTGGCAAAACGATTGTTTTGCGATTTGGAGGAGTGGATTACCCCGATGGATTCTCCGAAGACGGGTTCCATCCGTGCGTAGAGTGCGTCGGCCATCTTTTTTGTAGAACAAAAAACGAGGACTTTCACCATCTCTGACCTCGTCTTCAGCAATAACTCAAGCAGGTTGGCTTTAGAATTGAAATTGGGCAGCGCATATCCATACTGGTCGATGTTTTCGAGCGGTGCTCCGGATGGCGCTGTTTCAATTACTTCGTAGTACTCCGTAAAGGTCTCAATGGTCTGCATGACTTCCGGAATCATTGTCGCGGAGAAGAATAAGTGCTGTCTCTTCTTGGGGAGAAAGTCCAGGATATCATTCAATTGGCTCCTGAAACCCAGGTCCAGCATCTCGTCTACTTCATCGAGAATAAGTCTTTTTACCTGCTTAAGTTTCAGGACGCCATCCTTAAGCAGATCGGCCAGGCGCCCGGGGGTACCCACCACGACATCCACGCCGACCTCAACTTCTGCCTTATGTGTCTTGATGTTTGTACCGCCATAAACACCAACTACCTCAACGCTCATAAATTCGGTTAGGCGTGTGACTTCCTGCACAACCTGCTGAACCAATTCTCGAGTTGGTACAATAATCAGAATCTGTGGGTGTGGCGACTTAGTAAACTGCCATAGACGTAGCGATGGGAGCAAGTAGGCAAAAGTTTTACCCGTCCCCGTTTGGGCAATACCCACCACGTCACGACCCGCCATAATCGGGCTGAAGGCTTTAGCTTGGATAGCGGTTGGCGTAGTAAGTCCCATTTCCTCCAAGGCATTAAGCAGTGGAGTATTAAGGTTAAGGTCAGCAAATTTCATGGTGCGAAGATACGGCCTGTTACGATCTGATGGTTGGATACTTCTTTTAGCGGATGTTTTCTTTCCCTGATCAGAAAATCACAAGTTGTTCCATATTGCTTGAAATAGTAATTCAGTCAGTTAGTGATCAGTAATAACAGAGACATTTTTGCAGAGATTCCAAGTTGGCTGGCCAAAACATCGTAGATTCAGTCATTCTTTTTTCATCAATCCACCTTACACATGCGCTTACACTTACTTACAGGCTTTTGTCTGTTGCTTCTCAATGGCTTGTCTGCCCAAAAACCTGTCCCTGATCGTGGATTAGAAATGGGACAAAAAGCACCTATGAATACCCGGATTCAGGGGAAAGAACGTATCAATGTTGCGACTAATCTGCCCGTCGTCCTGTACGAAACGAACGTTCGGGTAACATCCGGGAGCAACGAAGAAAAGGCCAGAGCAGCCCTGAATGCCTTGAGCAGTAACCTAGGCCTAACTAGTGAGGACCTTGACAATCTGGAGGTTTATTTTGAACGTGCTGGCTTGGCAGGAACGACTGTCCGTTTACAACAATCATTTCGGGGGGTCCCTGTTTATGGCGGGACAATTGCGCTCACCTTCCGCCAGGACGGTAAGGTCGTGATGGTCGGCAATGATTTTGTCAAAGGGGTGAACCTGGGAAGCGTACAGCCATCCATTACTGCCAATCGGGCAGAGGCGGTGGCACTGGACTACATTAGCCCAAACGGAGAAGTCAGCGACAACTTCAATAACCTTGTAGTCCTGAGTACGGATGCTGGCGCACACCTTGCTTACCGCGTGTCCTTCGTTGCTTTGGAACCCATGGGACAATGGGAGCTTTTTGTCGATGCTAATACGGGGGAACTGTTGCGGGTGACGGACATCGCAGCCTACCATAACGAGCGGAAACACGATGAGGTACACCCCATCCCGATGATGGTTGATGGTATTGGCAATGTATTCGATCCTGATCCGCTTTCCTCCGCAAATGCTGCATACGGAGATGCTGGTTTTACCGATAACAGTGATAACACAACTCCCCAACTAATCAGTGAGCAGGTGGAGGTAACCTTGCGTGACATTACGGAAGAAGGAGGGATGTTCTTTCTGAAAGGACCCTATTACGAGATTACTGATGAAGAAGCGCCTAACCGGGGGGTATTTGAGCAGGCAACTCCCGAGTGGCTTTTTAATCGTGATAACAATGCTTTCGAAGCGGCCAACGTCTACTACCACATAGACGCTTCTATGCGCTACCTGAATGAAACGCTCGGGATTGCGGTACGACCTACTAACTACTCTACGGGAGTGCGTTGCGATCCTTCCGGGCTTAACAATGCTGATAACTCCCACTATGTCGGCGGTTCCCAGCGCTTAGCCTGGGGTGACGGCGGGGTGGATGATGCGGAAGATTCGGATGTCATCCATCACGAATTGGGGCATGGCCTGCATGATTGGATAACCGGTGGCGGATTATCTCAGAACCAGGGCCTCAGTGAAGGCTGTGGGGATTATTGGGCAGCTTCCTATAATCGTTTTTTAAACGATTGGTCTTCCTCAGACCCACAGTTTAACTGGGTTTTTAACTGGGATGGACATAATCAATTCTGGGGAGGTCGTAGCTGCGGGGTATCCACCACTTGGTCGCCAAGCCTGAGCGGAGGTATTCACACGCAGGGGCAAGTCTGGTCCACCTCTATGATGTTGGTCTGGGATGCAATCGGACGAACCAAAACAGACAAGATATTCTGGGAGGGCATCGCCATGACCAATGGTAGCGCTGATCAGAACGATGCGGCTAATGCTGTTTATCAGGCTTCCCTTACTTGTCCGGGGTTCACGCAGGCTGATGCGCTTAGTGTGCATACCATCCTTACGAACCGTGGATACATTCTGCCTGGCTTTACATTACCAGTAGAGTGGATATCTCTTTCTGCCACGCCCACACCAAAGGCTGTCATTATTGATTGGTCTGTGATCGAAACCGATAATGACCACTACTTAGTGGAACGGTCTATTGACAGTGGTCGTTCTTTCTCGGCTTTAGGACGTCTGGAAAGTTCACGGGCAGAAGCCGGAGAACAGTCCTATCTATATGAAGATCAGGCTCCGGTTGCCGGTGAAAACATGTACCGGATTCGGCAGGTCGATGCTGATGGCGGTTTTACCTTCTCAAACGTAGTGTCCGCTACTTTCTCCGGAGAATCGTTCACCGGAGTCATGCCTAATCCAACCGATGGTAGCCTCCAGATAAGAACATCTGGGGATCAAACGACTACCTTTACGGTCACTGTTCTTGATCTGAGTGGCCGGAAACTAATGGAGCACCGTGGAATCACCTCCGGCGTCCGTTTTTCTATTGCTAACCTGGACCCCGGGGTGTATCTGGTACAATATGCGGACGGCAAGGAGCTGGTTACCCGTAGAGTTGTTCGCCGATAATGGGTTAATCGACTAAAAACAGCAACGGCCTGCCATCATCCGATGGCAGGCCGTTGCTGTTGTACACTGTATCGGGTGAAGTTGACCCGTGCATTTAAAGGTTTATTGCTTTACCACTTTGGTAACGTACACCCGCTGGCCAGCGGCCAGCACTTCGGCAAAGTAAAACCCGCGTGGTAGCATGCTCCCAAACTGTACGGTGCCGTTTATTGTGGCAATACGCTGCGTACCAACAACTCTACCGCTGGCGTCCGTTATCCGCAAGTCGAGGTTGTCCAGCCCGGGCAAGGCGTAACGAATGGTAAACTGATCGTTGGAGGGGTTCGGGAAAACATCAACGGTAACATTATCGACAAAGGTGTTCTCGGTACTGACTGGAATCTCCCGCCCGGTAATGAAAAAGTTATCGAAGGCTGCTTCTACTAGGTGCCCGTTTCCTTCATCTCCTGCAGAGACGATTAATTGCAGCGTACTTGTTTCCATCACATATTCCGGAATCAGGAAGCTGTCTTCCCGCCAAAAGCGTGTGTCGTCCTCTGCGTATTCCCGAACAACTACGGTGTCCACACCATTTGTAATACTGATCCGCATGGTGTCATCAAGTGGTCCTTCTCCACTGGCATTGGCAAACCAGTACTGGTAGTTGACCACTAGAGAGTCTTGTTGTGGGAGCGCTCTGAATATTGGTGAAGTTAGTACGGTCGTTCCACCGTCGATGTCATTCGTACCTGCGCCACTGTTTACACCTGCGTTACCCGTGAAGTAAGATTGACGACCAATATCACCGGGAGCATCCGTCGGAGGAGCGAAGGGGGTGGTGCCAAACTGAGATCCGATCGGGAAGCCGCGTTCCCAATTTCCTCGAACTGCACCGTTGGTAATTGTCCAGCCCTCATCCGTTACGAAATCATCCATGTAACCACGGCGAAGCCGGATGGTAACATCCGTGAGTTCTGATGGATTGACGGAACTCCTTTCTTCAGTGATGTATCCCCATTCCGTGACGTAAACGTCGTAATTGCCCGAGAAAATACCGAGCAACGAAATACGCCCCTCTGCATCTGTTTGCCGGCTGATCATCTGGTCATCGTCATCAAGCAGGACAAAGGTAGCGTTAGGGATAACGGCCTCTGTTTCGTCGTCAATCACGGTCAAACCAATGTTGAATCTCGGAATGGTAGAATTAAGGCTCGTGTCGAGGCGAACGCAGACGTCGTTAGTTAAATCTACCTCTACGGTGAGTGGCGTGTAGTTATCTGCCGTAAAAGTGACGGAATACGTACCTCCCGCAGCCAGGCCGGTAGCGTAGCGGCCGACCGCATCAGTTTGGTCGAAGTTCATTTGTGGCGCATCAATCGTCACCTCAACATTATTGAGTGGAGCTCCCGTCAGCCCATCAGTAATGACGCCTTCCAGGCGTGCTGCACGCACATAGTTGACATCGACAACGTAGAGACCTGTCTGACGGTCTGAAACCAACGTTAAACCACTCGGTAGCCAGGGGTAAGCGCCCCAGGCACCATTAAAGTCGCCGTTCGGACCAGACCAGGTATCCCAGTTAGCAACTTCAATAATATTGTCGGGTTTGCTTGCGTCAGCAACCACCAGCCCATCGGTATAATAGCTGATGGATAGGTAGTCATCGATTACGTGCACATTATGGGGGATGGTTTCGGTGTTTAACGAAGCGATCGGCCGAAACTCATCTAGCAACTGAATGTCTCCCTTGTCACTAATATCATATGCTGCCACGGGGGCATCACCCCGTTCGTCAGTCGTGAAAATGGTTTGTGCATCATCAGTAGTCCAGGCATTGTGCGTAAAGTTGAACGGAGTGATCGTCGAGCCAAGTTCTACGATATTGTCATAATCGCTAATATCGTAAATGCCGAGGTCTCCCTGGAAGATCTGTGAGGCGTACATGGTATCACCTACAGTATACACATCGTGGGCATACACGGACGGTCCCTGGCCAATCAACACCGGGGACATAGGATCTTGCTTGAGATCAAACATCAGGACGCCGCCGCCATTAATGGTTTGAGTACCACCTGCCGTGTAGGCTACTCCTTTGAGCGTATCAATGTAGATGTTATGGGCACGCCGATAGGTGCCACCAAATCCGGGGACACTGTATGTGTTGCGTTCAAAGGTCACCTCGTTAGGCAAATTCCGGAGGTCAAATGCCGTAATCCCTTCGCCGCCCTGATCTGCCACCGAGTAGGCGTATTGACGGTAAGTCTTCATGTCTCGCCATTGGGAAAAGTCGCCGTTAATCCGGGCAACCTGAACCGGGTTTGCCGGGTCTGCAAGGGAAACAAAGGAAACACTGTTTTCCAGGCCAACGATGGCATATTCAGTTCCGTCTGGCGCCACGTAGCCCCAGATGTCATTTACATTGTCGTCGTAAGGAAGGTTAGAAACAAGATTTGCATTAAGTTGAGCGAAGATTTGACCCGAAAGGACCAAAAAAAGGATAAAGAGGAGGTTTCTCATGTAGGTAGTTAGTTAAAGGCCACAAAAGTAACTTATTGGTGGCCAGGGTTTAGTTGAGGAATGCCATTAGAGGAAGCCTTTTGTCTCCGTGCCGTCCAACCTTTTTATTCAACTTCCAGACTACTCGTCTGTTTGCAGGCTATGGAAAGTGGAAAAATCGTCAGAGCATTAGCGACCGTTCAGGATCCCAATACCGGCCAGGATCTCATCACGGCCAACATGGTCTTGCACCTCAAGGTGGAAGGGAATGAAGTTTCCTTCACTTTGCAGCTACCCAAGCTGGATGCCGATTACAAGCAACAGCTCAACTTTGCTTGCCAGGAGGCTATTCTCTCCGTTTACCCTGAGGCAAACGTTCACGTCCACATGCAAAACCCTGGTGTTGCAGGCGACGGCGGCCCTAAAAAGGCTAACCCCCTTCCACATATCCGCAACATTATTGCCGTTGCTTCCGGTAAGGGTGGGGTAGGCAAGAGCACCGTTTCGGTTAACCTTGCCCTTGCCCTCCAGGAGTTAGGTGGCGCTGTCGGATTGCTTGATGCCGATGTCTATGGACCCAGCGCACCTACCATGCTCGGCTTACAAGGGCAAAAGCCAACGGTGGAAAAGGTATACGGCAAACCAAAGATTAAACCACTGTTTGCTTATGGGCTCCCTGTGATGAGCACCGGATTTGTGGTGGACCCCGAGCAAGCCGTCGTGCTGCGTGGCCCCCGTTTGGCCGGAATCATCCGTCAGTTCCTTGAGGAGTGTGTGTGGCCTCCTCTGGATTACCTGATCATAGATTTACCTCCTGGTACCGGTGATGTCCAGCTTTCGCTGGTGCAGACAGTCTCAGTTACTGGAGCTGTGCTGGTGACCACCCCGCAGGAGGTGGCCCTGGCCGATGCTGTCAAAGCAATGAACATGTTCTTCTTACCCGACGTGCAGGTCCCGGTTCTTGGTGTCGTTGAAAACATGTCCTGGTTTACCCCAGCAGAGCTTCCTGATAATAAGTACTATCTGTTTGGTGAAGGTGGTGGGAAAACACTGGCGAAGAAGTCAAATAGTATGCTACTGGGCCAAGTTCCCCTTGTGCAGGGAATCCGTGAGGGCGGCGACGCCGGCAAACCTTCCTTCCTGAATGTGGAAGATGAGGTAACTAGAGCTGCCTGGATGAAAGTAGCAAAGAACGTAGCCCGACAAACTGCTTTACGAAATGAAATGATGGATCCTACTAATATAGTGGCTGTCAAGAGATAAGAAGAGGTGTTAAGTCGTATTGCGTAAGTATTTGATAAGTAGCTGTTTGGCGCTTTAAATGCTAGCTGGAGGTTGAATGGCTTGCTGGTGGTTTATGTCAGGATTCCAATTCTTGTGGCTATCTTGTCTTGCGTATAAGACACCACCTATGGAAATTGATGACAACCTTTATGTAATCGTAAATGGCATGATTTGGCCATTACTATCCATTTTTGAGCTGGTGATAGCTGTCATTGCTCAAAATAAGTTTAAGCATAGTTCTACGGGAATAATGCTTGCTGGCGCACTCATTGGTGTACTGACCAGCCTATCTTATCCACTCATCAGCATGTTTGGCTACTACGGAGAAGCTATCACCATTACTTACGCGCTACTCAACATCATCGGCGTGGTTGCCTCCGTCTTGTTCCTCATTGGTCTGCTCAATCTGGTTAATCACCTTGCTACTTTAAAGCAAGGAGAGAACACTATTGCCGAAAGCCTCTAAACTGCAACCAATGGACAATTTTATCTTTGAAACTACCAGCTATCTGTGGCCCTTGATTACCCTTTTTCAGGTAGTGATCACGATTGTCGCCATTTTAAAAGTGAAAGGCCCCGGTCCCGTTCTAATGTTGGTGGGGACTTTGATGGCAGTACTGCACCAGCTCAATAATTACCTGGGTTTCGTAGACTTTTCCTTCAGTGCCAGCGGGAGTATGGCGCTCTGGAGCATGATGGCCCTCACGTTTTTTGGTCGCCTTTTGTTCCTTGTCGGACTATTGGTTATGGTACAGAAAAACTATGCATCAGAAGGGCAGGCTACTTTCTGATGTATAGGCAGACACAACCTGCATAAACCTGGATGGGACTTAGAATGGCTTGAGTTAGGAACGTATGGCATGTTTCAGGCGCGGACGCAGGTGCAGTGTGGATGTTTCCAAGCATCACTTAATTAAACCTCCCGTATCGATCGCTGCCAAGCACGGCATTTTCTCAAGTAGAACTAATAAGTGCTTGTCTGATGCTGTTGTACAAGTACTGGGCTTACATAGGCGGTGAACACGGGTTTGTTTTGAACAGCGCTAACGCGTAACCGCAGCATGTCATTCATCCGAGAGATTGCTAATTCCGTAGATAATTTATGGAAGCTTGTTTTTCACCTCTTTAATTCGCTTTCGATACTCAAGCAACCGGTAACTTCAGGACTTTTCGCTAGGCGGATGTCTTGAAATTACGACAAATGAATAACCATGAATTGTGCACAGTGTGGAGATAGTATGATTCCCTCCGATCGTTTTTGTACTTCCTGTGGAACCCCTGCCGGGCAACAGGCTAAAGGGCAAAGAAGAGGTCAGGAATCCCCAGACAATTACACGGCAAGACGTTTTTCGATCCCCGGATCTGAAAAGCGAGACCTCGCAAACCGTATTGCCAGTTTCCTACGAGTTGAAGATTACGAGGTACAGGTAATTCCACTTGAGACGGGCGTTATCCTTATTCAGGCTGCAAAAAAAGGAGGCTGGCGTCGTCTCGTCGGTATGAAATCCGCCAGTAACGTGCTCATTGAACCTGGTGAGGGAACAACAATGGTAAAAATTGGTGCTGGAAAATGGCTGGAAAAGGCTGCGACCGGTGCCATCGGGATGATATTTTTCTGGCCCTTGGCTGTTACCACGGGACTAGGCGTGTATGAGCAGTCACAGTTGCCGAATAAAATATTTCGGATCGTGGAGCAATACCGTATAGGCTTTTAACCTTCCGGAGATTGTATTATTCTCCACCCACTGATTTCTAATGTTAAATACCGATCCTTGACCCCTCAACTCCTTACCGGACTACGCTCAACTGATTACGAACACCCCTACGACCGTAAGGCTCTCAATGCACTGGAGGGTACTCCGGGTTTCGAATTTCTAATGAAGAAATTCTGGGAATACGGCATTGAAACCATGCTGACTGTCCAGTGCACCGGCTCAAATCTTCAGGTGACTAAGCGGAATTTCCCCCGCTTATTCGAGATATTTGAACACGCTTGCGCCACCCTGGACTTGCCAGTAAAACCCCGCCTCTACTTCCAGTTGGGGGCTGATATCGATTCCTCCGCAACTGGTGTTGAAAACCCGATCGTAATCTTATCCAGCGAAACGGCAGACCGGATGACGGATGCCGAGTTGCTGTTTATTATGGGCCATGAACTGGGACACATCAAGAGTAATCATGTATTGTATCAGAATATGGGCGAGGCCATCCCCGTACTGGGCGACTACCTGGGGCAGGTCACTTTTGGTGTGGGGAACATGATCGGTCTGGGGTTAACTCTTGCGCTCCAGAACTGGAAGCGCATGGCACAGTTTACGGCAGACCGCGCAGGCCTGCTGGCCTGCCAGGACTACGAGGCCGCCGCCTCAGCCATGGTCAAGCTCGCGGGGCTGCCGCTCAAATACTATGACAAAAACGTCAGGGATGAATTTATCCGGCAGGCAAAAGATTTCCAGGAACTCGATTACGAAAACCTGAGTAAGGTGGCTAAAGTAATGGCTACGCTCACGGCTACACACCCTTGGACTGTCCAGCGGGCAGCCGAGTTACATCGGTTCTTTAATGACGGCATGATGGATACCATCATGACCTCACTGACTACTGATCGGGAAGTAACAATCAGTAAGCAGGCGGAAGCTTGTCCTGCATGTGGGGCTGCCTGTGCACCTAATGCACGCTTCTGCGGCGGGTGTGGCAAACGTCTGATTCGCGCCTGATAACCCACCGAAACCAACCTTCCTGGCATCTTCTAATTCCTAATCCTTATTGCATGGACATTTTTGACAACATCTACCGGAAAGACCCTGTGCACGAAGAAGTGCTCAAGGTGGAGATATCAGACCCGCTTTTCCGCTATGCTGATATGCTGGGAGGTGCCGTAGCGCTTCGGAGTGCGATGGAGGGTAAACGCCTCGGTTATCGTGGCATGAAAGCAATCATTAGTGATGCGTTCCGGCTAGCCTTTTATCAGCTGGTTGCTTGCCAGGCTATTGAGGTCAAGGTGTTACACTTTCAGCGAGTCTTCTTCGATCACTTCAAGCATGACGGGGAGAAGATTATCCTGGAGCGAAACCCTGACTTTTCGGGCTTTAAAGAGTTGGAAAGTCCGCTTTGTGCCGCCATTTATGCCGCCTGTGAAGGGCGAACTATAGCAAAGGTGGTTAAGCTGGTGCTAAATGGTTACATGGGGCCAGGCACCAGTCATGACCATCCGGTTAAAGTTCTTTTCAGCGCACTGACCCAGGGAGAGATGCGCGGATGGAGATTAAGTCGGGAGGTAACTGGCTGGGGCTTCTTCCACCACTATAATTTTAAGGCAGAGGAAGGGCACGAAGAACTGTTGACTGAAGCTTACCATGACGCCCTCAAGGGCCTCTCGGAATTAATGAAGGCCGATATTCGAGTATACCGAACGGGAGAGGACTTCCGCCGTAGGGTATTCCTTGAGTTGGACCGGAGAAAACAACATGAACAACATCATCATCACCACTATCCTAAGCATCCACGGTACAGGAAACCCAAGCGAAGGAAAAAACGAAAGCGCGATGATGATCCAAGAATGTGGATGGAACAGTGAGGGGATGTATAGATACCTCACTATTCCGATTTTTCAATCGACAGGCAAAGATTGTATAACGACTTAACACCCCTCTCCCTACTTGAGAGGGGTGTTTTTTGTCTAGTAGCTCCGCCCCGGGTTTACGTTTTTTATCGATCAAAGTGCAATTCTTCGACCTGATGGTTGCTGCTACCGGATACACCTGTAGTACGTTATCAGTTAGTACCATATGTGGATGTCCCCTGCTCCAGAGAAGAACAGTGTGCTGGTTGAGGGCACCGTTCGTACAACTCAATTATATCTCTATCTTTCGCCTCTAATAACCTGACAACTCAAAACAAAAGGTGAAATGAAAAGCTATTCACTAGTTACCCTGCTTTTAGTAATTTTTTCGGTTAGTAATCTGCATGCACAAAACCGTCCGACGCCTGATTATGATCAGGCGGCGAGGTATTCGCCTGATAACCTCAGGAAAATGGTTTTTTCCACTTCCGTAAATCCGCATTGGTTAAAGAATAGTGACCGTTTTTGGTACACTTACGAAACTTCCGCAGGAAGAGAGTGGTACCTGGTAAATCCTGCTAGTGGAAGCAAATCCGTGCTGTTTGATCGTACAAAAATTGCTGCGGAAATGTCCCGGCTTACGCGTGATCCCTTTGACGCGAAACACCTGAGTATTGAGCAACTCAAATTCATCAAAGACGAGACCGCGCTGCAATGGGAGGTCAAGAGTAAACTTGTCAAGGTAGACGAGGAAGATGACGAGGAAGACGACATGGAGCAAACGGAGGATGCTGCGGACAAGAAGAAAAATAAGAAAAAGAAAGTGGCCAAGGTCTGGCATTTTGAGTACGACCTGGCGAGTAAATCCCTGACGCTTGTTGAAGATTTTGAAAAGAAGAAGGAGGACAAAGACTGGGCTTCCATTGCTCCGGACTCTTCCTACGTTCTATTTTCAAGAGCGCATAACCTTTACTGGATGGATTGGGACAATTACCTGAAAGCCCAAAAGAAGGAAAAAGACTCGACGATAGTAGAACAGCAATGGACAACCGACGGTGAACTTGACTATGCCTACGGCGGCTCCAACCGTGGAGTGGATAACGTAGAGTTAGAAGAAAATAAGGATAAGCGTAAACGCGTACGCGTCACCTGGTCTCCGGATGGTCAGAAATTCGCGATGATTCGGTCTGATAGCCGGAAGGTGAAAGACCTATGGGTACTTGATAATACCGCTAAACCGAGACCAAGACTGGAAACCTACAAGTATCAAATGGCAGGGGAAAAGGAAACGCCTCAGGCTGAATTACTGGTTTTTGATTTTCCCAGTAAAAGCCACATGAAGATTAAGGTTGACACCTTCAAGGATCAAAGCCTTTCCATCTTAAGTGCTCCCCGGAAAAAAGCAGATCGGGATAACGATATGAACTGGCGCTTTTGGTTAGCTGGTGATAATGAGCGTGTCTACTTCACCCGCACGAGTCGTGATTTAAAACGCATTGACGTTTGTTACGCAAATACTACCACGGGAGAAGTTACCGTCGTCGTGGAGGAGCGCCTCAATACCTACATTGAAACCCGACCGCTAGGCTTAGTAAATAATGGACAAGAATTCATCCACTGGTCAGAACGCGATGGCTGGGCGCATTTTTACTTGTACGATGGTGAAGGGAACCTCAAAAACCAGATCACATCTGGTCCATTCCACTGCGAGAGCATCGAAGGAATTGATGCTGAGAACCGAGTCTTATACTTTACCGCTAACGGCCGGGAAGAAAATGAAGACCCTTACTATTACCACTTATATCGTATCAACTTTGATGGTACTGGGTTAAGATTGCTTAATCCCGGAAATTATAACCACAGCGTAAGCCTCAACGACAAAATGAACTTCTTTGTCAGCAACTACAGCAGGGTAAACACTACGCCGAAGTCTACCCTGATTAATGGACAGGGGCGTAAAATTATGGACCTGGAAGAGGCCGACCTGTCACTGTTAATGGCTTCAGGATATCAGTTTCCGGAACCCTATACGGTAAAGGCTGACGATGGTATCACTGACTTATACGGAGTGATGTACAAGCCCTTCAACTTTGACTCCACCCTGAAGTATCCACTGATTGAATACGTATATCCAGGTCCACAAACGGAGGCTGTGGGTAAATCCTTTTCTTCCCGGATGGACCGCCTGGACCGCCTTGCCCAGTTTGGATTCATCGTGGTAACGATCGGTAACCGGGGTGGTCACCCGGCTCGTTCCAAGTGGTACCACAATTATGGCTATGGTAACTTGAGAGACTATGGTTTGGCTGATAAAAAGTATGCTGCTGAACAGCTGGCTGATCGTCATGATTTTATTGACATCGACAAAGTTGGCATCTTTGGTCATTCAGGTGGCGGGTTCATGTCGACCGCAGCCATGTTGGTCTATCCCGACTTCTTCAAAGTAGCCGTTTCCTCCTCGGGCAACCATGAGAATGCGATCTACAACCGCTGGTGGAGTGAAAAGCATCACGGCGTTCAGGAAGAGGTAAATGAAAAGGGGGAAACGGTGTTTAAATATGCCATTGATAACAACCCCGAAATTGCCGAAAACCTGAAAGGGAAACTGCTGATCACAACGGGAGATATTGACAATAATGTTCACCCCGCAGCAACCGTCCGCATGGCGGAAGCACTGATCAAAGCCAATAAGCGCTTTGATTATTTTGTCTTTCCCGGTAAACGCCATGGCTACGGAAATATGAATGAATACTTCTTTTGGTTACGTGGAGACTATTTCTGTGAGCATTTATTAGGGACCGCTGATACTAGTGCTGACATTAAGCAAATGAATAACGCCAAACAGAGGAATTAAGGGCAAGCACTTACCAGAGTGAAACCTACTAGTTAGTCTGAATAAAAACGGCCTCTTCCGGAACAGGAAGAGGCCGTTTTTATTTGCCATGCCTCAAGAATCAGGAGACTGATTCCTGGCTAACATTAAAACTTCTGGAAGCGTGCAGTAAGTAAACGTTGACCGTTAACGATGCGCAGGAAGTAGACGCCTGCTGGCATGTCTGGCAGGTTTATTTCAACATTCCCTTTGCCAGTGAGTGAAGTGTTGAGTAGGCCGCCAACAGTACGTCCTTGTGCATCCAGAATGGCAATTTCGACATCGCTGATGGTCTCAACGGCCAACTCCACAGTAAGTCTGTTTCCTCCAACAGGGTTGGGGAACACCCGTGCAGTTGTAATACTGCGACGTGGCGAAGTAGAAGAAGTCAGATCATTTGCCTCACAAGGTGAAGGGGTGCCACGGCTCCAAACTTCATTACCATCAGCATCGGTGGTCGTCTGCAGTGATTCGTCAGGTGTTGGAGCTACTTCGAAATCGCCAGCAGTCCATACCCCAGCCGCTACGGCTACGGAGGAACGTTGGTGTCCGGTAGATCCCCATTCCAGGTAATCAACTACCGCTGCTGGATTGGCAAACGAGTTAGTAGAGTAGAGGCCTAATTCTGCATCAACAGCGTCAAAACCATCAAAGCCGGTAATTACCAGATATTCTCCCGGGAGGAGGTTGAGCTCCCCACACTCCACGGTAAGCGCAGATAATTGCTGGTAGGCAGGGAAGTTGCACAACCAGTAAGTGCTCAGGTCAATCGACTCGTCCGTGCCGTTGAAGATTTCAATCTCTCCGGATGCGGTCACTTCTGAAATTGAAAGATTGCCTGGAGTAAAGGGGGCAGAGCGGATAACCGTAATAAAGTTGTCCGAAATAGCTTCACATGCACCGTCGGTCAGGGTGGAGATGTCGTCTCCAACCACTGGGTCACCTTCCCCACGGTAACTCCAGCCCCAGATGCGGCAAGTGCCTGCTGGCGCAGCGGATAGGTCAAGGGTGTTGGTGTCAGCACTGTTGGCGAAGCCAAGGATAGCATTGTTGTCGTCGGTAATGATGTACCAGTAGCTCAAGGCGGTGGCCGTGGTCGTGTGGGTTACTTCCACAATCACGTCTCCAGCTGTAGCTTCTACGGTTGTAGCCCCGTCAGTCGTGGTTACCATACCACCGTCAGGCGACTGGCGGTTGACAGAGATCGGGTTAGAAAGACCAAAGCATCCGTCTAGGTCCGCCAGGGTGTTTCCTGTCATCAGTCCGGTCAGGCCATCTTCGTAGCCGAGGTACCAGATGTCACAGATACCGTCACCAGCTCCATCAAGGTTGAAAGGACCATTATCTCCGGGAATTGCAAGAATCTCACCAGTAGCAGCATCGGTGATGACGAAGGTACGGTTGGCACCCATTCCATTTCCATCACGAATAACGGTAAGTGGATCAGCTACGCCGTCTACACAAATTGAGGTGGAAGTAGATCCATCTTCCAGGGTGATGCCACCGCCGCTGGCGGTGCAGTTGGGCTCCTGACGGATAACCGTGATGAAGTTATCCGAGATAGCTTCACAAGCACCGTCGGTCAGGGTGGAGATGTCGTCTCCAACCATTGGGTCACCTTCCCCACGGTAACTCCAGCCCCAGATGCGGCAAGTACCTGCTGGTGCAGCGGATAGATCAAGGGTGTTGGTGTCAGCACTGTTGGCGAAGCCAAGAATGGCATTGTTGTCGTCGGTAATGATGTACCAGTAGCTCAAGGCGGTGGCCGTAGTCGTGTGGGTTACTTCCACGATGACATTACCGGCAGTTGCTGTAATTGTAGTAGATCCGTCTGCAGTAGATACCATGCCTCCATCCGGCGATTGGCGATTTACAGAAATAGGATTAGATAAATCAAAGCAACCACTAAGATCACTTAAGTTGTTCCCGGTAGCGAGGCCTTCGATGCCATCAGAGTAAGCGAGGTACCAGATGTCACATACGCCATCACCGGCGCCGTCAAGGTTGAAGGGGCCGTTGTTCCCGGGAATAGCCAATATTTCACCCGTGGCGGCATCAGTGATGACGAAGGTGCGATTGGCACCGGTTGCATTTCCATCACGAACCACATTTAGAGGGTCTGCTACGCCGTCAACACAGATAGAGGTTTCAGTAGTACCGTCTTCCAGTGCGATGGTACCGCCATCGTTCGCTTCACGGGTAACGGGGATAGGGTTGGACAGGTCAAAGCACCCACTGAGGTCACTAAGGTTGTTACCGGTAGCGAGGCCTTCGAGTCCGTCAGAGTAGGCGAGGTACCAGATGTCACACACGCCGCCACCGGCGCCGTCGAGATCAAAAGGACCATCGGTCGGAGGAATTGCGAGGATTTCACCAGTGGTAGCATCGGTGATGACGAAGGTGCGGTTAGCGCCCGTAGCATTGCCGTCACGCACTACCGTAAGCGGGTCAGCAATACCATCTACACAGATGGTAGCAGCGGTAGAGCCGTCGGCCAGTGCGATGGCACCGCCATCATTCGCTTCGCGGGTAACGGGGATAGGGTTGGACAGGTCAAAGCATCCACTGAGGTCGCTAAGGTTGTTTCCGGTAGCGAGGCCTTCGAGTCCGTCAGAATAGGCGAGGTACCAGATGTCACACACGCCGCCACCGGCGCCGTCGAGATCAAAAGGACCATCGGTGGGAGGAATTGCGAGGATTTCACCAGTGGTAGCATCGGTGATGACGAAGGTGCGGTTAGCGCCCGTAGCATTGCCGTCACGCACTACCGTAAGCGGGTCAGCAATACCGTCTACACAGATGGTAGCAGCGGTAGAACCGTCGGCCAGTGCGATGGCACCGCCATCGTTCGCTTCACGGGTAACGGGAATAGGGTTGGACAGGTCAAAGCATCCACTGAGGTCGCTAATGTTGTTTCCGGTAGCGAGACCTTCGAGTCCGTCAGAATAGGCGAGGTACCAGATGTCACACACGCCGCCACCGGCGCCGTCGAGGTCAAAAGGACCATCGGTGGGAGGAATTGCAAGGATTTCACCAGTGGTAGCATCAGTGATTACGAAGGTGCGGTTAGCGCCCGTAGCATTGCCGTCACGCACTACCGTAAGTGGATCAGCAATACCATCTACACAGATGGTAGCAGTGGTAGAACCGTCAGTCAGTGAGATGGCACCGCCATCGTTCGCTTCACGGGTAACTACGATACCATTTGACAGGTCAAAACAACCGTCCAGGTCGGCAATATTATTGCCAGTGGTAAGACCAGCAAGGTCATCAGAATAGGCCAGGTACCAAATTGTACACTCTCCGCCACCGGCACCGTCAAGATCGAAAGGACCGTTACCCGGAGGAATACCCAGAATCTCACCAGTGTTGGTGTCCGTAATTACAAAAGTGGTATTGGCGCCGTTGCTGGCACCTGACATGACAACCTCCAAAGGATCAGGTGTGCCATCCACGCAGATAGAGGTACTGGTGGAACCATCCGTCAGCGCAATTTCTCCGGCCTGGTTCTCCTCACGGTTTACAAAAAGGCAGTTCGATAATACGTAGCAACCTTCAAGGTCATCAATGTCGCTACCTACAGCAAGGCCCTCAATGCCATCTGAGTAGGCGAGGTACCAAATGATGCATACACCACCGCCGGCGCCATCAAGGTCAAAAGGACCGTCACCAGCGGGAATTCCAAGAATTTCTCCGGAGTCCGCGTCGGTGATCAGGAAAGTCGTGTTGGCCCCCGTGGCTGTGCCATCGCGTACGACAGATAGTGGATCGGGAATGCCATCCACACAAATTGTCGCTGTTGTAGAACCGTCAGCGAAGGTCATCTCACCAGCTATGTTCTCCTGGCGATCCACATCAATACCATTTGATAAATCAAAGCATCCGGCAAGATCAGTGAGGTTGTTCCCGGTCGTCAAGCCTGTTAAACCGTCATCATAAGCAAGATACCAGATGGTACAGACACCAGGGCCGGCGCCGTCGAGGTCAAAAGGTCCGTTGTTGGGCGGAATACCCAAAATAGTGCCAGTAGTAGCGTCTGTAATAATAAAGGTGGTATTGTCGGCTGCAGCGTTTCCATCTCTGAGGACTACCAATGGATCACCTATACCATCGACACAAATTGTCGTGGCGACCGAACCGTCCTCTAGCGTGATACTGCCACCATCTGCAGTACACTGTGCAGCAAGGGTAAGGGAGCCGGATACAAGCGTCAGAAAAAGTAGGAAGGCTCGTTGCAGCCAATAATTTTTGAGTAAATGAGAATGCATGAAGTAAATGTTTGTGGAGACCATTGTGCTCCGATGATATTGAGTTGTTATCTCGGCAGCCTCCAGCAATTGGGCCCGTGCTTGTGGCTGCGCGACACCCCCCGTACACCTGCTTTTCAGGTTTCGTGACAGGGCGCGGCCGCAGGTGCAGTGTTTTGATGGTAAAGTGTCGTTATGCGACAGCGTTTTGCTCAAATTGAACTGTTAACCGCGTTTTCGGCAGGTGGTCGATCGCTTTGTTCGCTTATCAGTTTCGGGCCTTTGCCTACCTCCGTTGCTATTTCAGCATCACCTCGCACCTGCGTGTACGCGCCCCATTGTTTCTTCAGCTGTGCTTCCACCAAATGGCTGCACGGAGAATGATTTTTATCAGGACAGATAATTGAGCGGAGCATGACGATCAATGCTTTGTACTTGCCTATCTTCGCGGTCCGTAAAAAGCAACAACGATGCTATACCTTACCCGCCGTGAGACTTTTAATGCCGCCCACAAACTGCATGTGGACGAGTGGTCTGATGCCGAAAACCTGGCAACTTTCGGTAAATGCTCTAATCCGAACTGGCACGGCCATAACTACCAGTTGTTCGTCACTGTTGTCGGGGAACCCGACCCCGTGACTGGTTTCGTAATGGATGCCAAGCTGTTGTCGAATATCATGAAGGAGGAAGTTGTCGACCAGGTCGATCACCGTAACTTCAACGTAGACGTCGAATGGATGCCGAAAGGAGTGCAGCCAACTACGGAGAACATTGTCCGGACTTTCTGGGAGCGTCTCGAAGACAAAATCAACGCTCACGGTGCCCGCCTATACGCCATCAAACTGGTGGAAACTGAGAATATTTACGCCGAATACTTCGGCCCCGAAGGAAGAAAATAGAATATGTCGATCCAGCAAGTACACTATAACGAAGAAATAACCCGGAAGCTCGCCCAGAACTATTCTGAGCTCATTACGGGCATCGGGGAGGATGTTGCCCGGGAAGGACTCGTCAAAACTCCGGAACGGGCTGGTAAGGCAATGCAGTTTCTGACCCAGGGCTATGATATGGATGCCGAAGCCATCCTGCGGTCAGCTATGTTCGCTGAGGATTATTCCGAGATGGTCATCGTAAAAGACATCGAACTCTACAGCCTTTGCGAACACCACATGCTGCCTTTCTTCGGTAAGGCACACGTCGCCTATATTCCTGATGGTTACATTGTTGGTCTGAGTAAGATTCCGCGGGTCATCGATGTATTTGCCCGCCGGCTGCAAGTGCAGGAACGCCTGACCGACCAGGTACTGCAGGCCATTCAAAAAACCTTGAATCCACTTGGGGTCGCAGTCGTTATTGAGGCTTCCCACATGTGCATGATGATGCGGGGAGTGCAAAAGCAAAACTCCGTAACGACAACCTCGGCCTTTACTGGAGCTTTTAAGTCAGAGCGGACCCGGAATGAGTTCCTGAAACTGATTACCGGGAAGCTGAGCTAGGGAGATGGTTCCTGTGCGTTTGGCAATTCCCTAGCCTCTTACAAGCGAAATCGTTTCCCTTCCGAGATAACATTAATCTCCGGGGTTTTCTCTGCGTATTCAATCAGAATATCCCGCAGGAATTGTCCACTATCCATTTGCGGGATTCCCCGCAACATATTCGCCCGGCTACCGCCATTGGCGATGTAGTCGATGGTGGCTACATAGTAATCCTTATTGGGGTCGATCTTCTCGCCCGAAATTCTGATGTTCAGCGGGCCGGTGATCTGGCTTACAAACAGTTCTTCACTGATTGGCCATCCACCGGAGTTAGCAATATGCGCTATAAACTCCTTGACCACCTTACCTTTTAGTTTCAGTACTACCAGTTTGTTGTCGAATGGCATCAACTCGTAGATTTCAGAAACGAGTAGCGGGCCGGCTCCGATTTCTTGAACCCGCAGGCCTCCGGAGTTAGTGGTGGCGAAGGCAATGTCAAGGTCTGGATACAGATCTTCAGCAGCCTGCTGCATGATGTCAGCCATCCAGTTGCCGAGATTGCTCTCTGGCGAAGCTTTGACCAGTGGCGTGGTGACCATCGCCAGCTGTCGATTCATTTTATCATCAAGTTGCGCCTTATAGGGCGCAATCATGGCCTCCATTGCTTCGACGGATTCCGAGCTGGGTAAGCCTGCTTCCGTTTTTTCGGAGATGTTATAGGTCTGGAACCCGATCGTGGGAGCTCCCTTAGTACCTGAACAGCCAGGCATCAGGAGAAAGAGGGAACTGCAAAGAAGAAGTGACAGGAATTGCTTCATGGAGCGCAAGATACTCAGGCCTTGGCTTTCGGGGCTAAAAAAAGCAGCACCCAGCCGATGATGAAAAAAAGTCCGCCAATTGGAGTGATCGGACCAAGGATGGCCGCCGGAATTCCCAGCTGAGCTTCCAGCGTCAGCAAGTAAAGGGAGCCAGAGAACAAGGCAATGCCCAGCCCCCAGGCCCAGCGGGCCTGGCGCAAACGGTCCGGACGCATGTCCGCCCGGTTGGCCAGGGAAAAAGCCAGTCCCATGGCCAGGGTATGATAGAAGTGGTAGCGCACGCCAGTATTGAAGGTGGCGAGCTGCTCGGGGCCAACCAGCTCTTTAAGACCATGGGCGCCGAAGGCTCCGATGGCGACGGCTAAGGCGCCTAGTATTGCTATTGTTCTCATAATGTGGGACTTTATGCTTTGGAGACTGGGCATGCCTAGTCGCTACCTGCCTAATACGTTTTTGTCATCAGTGCTGGTACCGCCAGGGTAAAGTGGGCTTTCCCTTGGTGCTCACTGCTTAAGGTTGCAATATCAGCTTCCTCAATGGTAGTGATGGTGACTACCTTCAGGTCTGGTGCATACTGCTGGAGATACCAGCCAATTCCTTCAAAATTATCTGAGTGATAGCTGCCGTTGAGGTGCAGAAATTGCTGTCCTTCCTCTTTGTTCGATACGATGAAATGGGCCATGGTCGCGTCTTTGATCGCCTGCGCCATCGGGAAGGTTGCTCCGCCATGACCCGCTGGCATCATCTCCAGCATCTTGACGTAGCCGGGTAGTTCGGCGTCGTAAGGGACGGGGAGGGGAGGGAGCAATGCCTTGTCGGCGACAGCTAGTGCTTCCAATCCTTTGAAGCCTTCCTTAAAGACGACGCGCGCGAAGCGGCGCGGTACGTTGGTCGCAATCACCGGAAGCCCTTCTGCCTTAGCGAAATCAACCAGCGGCTGATAGTCAGTAGCAAAGTTGTTCCACAGCCCTTCGCCTATTTTGTCTAGCTCCTCCAAGGTCACGGTTCCCTGTAAATAGCCATCTATGCCCGCTTGCTGGTCTGATTCCAGCATTTCCATGCCGATGGAAATCGGGCCCGAGGTGTAAAGGTCCCGCGCAACGATGTTTTGCATCCAGTGAGCAATGGCGTCGTTGTGGCTTTCGCCAAAAAGGACAATATCTGCCGTTCGTAGCGCCTTGATCATTTTCTTGTATTTGACCGATTTGCCCTTTTGGTCATAAAGGGCGTAGGCCGCGGGATCTTTTTGCGCGCTCATGGTGGTGGTAGCTAAGAGAAAGAAGGACAGAAAGAAAAGAGAACGGAACATAAAAAGGACTGTTTGGGGCAAGATAAGTCCACCTTGGCATTCCATACTCATACGCTATCTTCGCCGCCGTAAATTTGACTTCTAACCAGCATTTTGCCCGAAAAAACCTAAATATGGAAACCCCTAGTACACTTGGCGTCGGTAGTCGTGTTCGTCATCCCGCTTTTGGCGACGGTGTAATCATTAAGCTATACAAAGCAGCCTACGACGTTACTTTCATGACTTACGGCATCAAAACGGTTGGCCGTGAATACAGCGAATGGGAGATTATCGAGGTAATCGAAGCGGAAGAAGTCGCTTCTTTCAATGAAGCGGAACAAGCCCTCATCCGCATCCTGCGCACCTACAATGGCATCGACGAAACCACCAAGCTGGGAGATCGCTGGATTGACGGTACGCTAATTATGAAACCCGGAGAGGAGGGCCTCGCGACGAAGGAAATGCCCATCGATACGTTCTTCCACAAGATCGTT
>CAZTTF010000332.1:0-26688 GCA_964616365.1 uncultured Lewinella sp.
TTACGTATTGTATTTTTGGATTTGCATTAGTTGAAGCAATGGGATTATTTGCTTTAATGTTTGCATTCTTAATTTTATATGGTATGTAATTTATTATAAAAGTCATGATCCTAATATCAATTAGGACTATTTTATAATAATGACTTTTTAGCTCATTTGGTCAGAGCGTCTCCCTTACAAGGAGGAGGTAGTGAGTTCGAGTCTCGCAAAAGTTATTATTCTTAGGGTGCTGAAATGGTAGACAGGTTAGACTTAAAATCTGATGTCAATATATGACGTGTGAGTTCGAGTCTCACCCTTAAGATATATAAATTCCAAACCCAACAGACCTTGAATGATTTATAAAGCCTGAATAGCTCAGTGGTTAGAGCGACTCCCTGAAAAGGAGTAGGTCGATAATTCGATTTTATCTTTAGGCAGAACGAGTAGCATAATGGTAATGCATATCCCTCATAAGGAGAATTATGTTAGTTCGAATCTAATCTCGTTTAGGGTGATTATAGCTCAGGTGGTAGAGCACTTTTTTGTGGCAGAAGTTGTCGTGGGTTCGAATCTCACTATTCACCCAAATATGAGTACTTTAAATCAAATTATAAAAAATCCAAGAAAAAGAAAATTAAAAAAATCTAGAGCTCCTGCTTTTGAAGGTGCTCCAATAAGAAAAGGGATATGTTTAAAAGTTTTAGTACGTAAACCTAAAAAACCGAACTCAGCTTTAAGACAATTAGCGAAAGTTAAATTATTATCCACTAAAAAAACTATTTATGCTGCTATTCCTGGTGAAGGACATACATTACAAACGTATGGTTCAGTATTAGTAAGAGGTGGTAGAGTTAGAGATTTACCTGGTGTAAGATATAAATGTATTCGAGGTAAATATGATTTATTAGGTGTAGTAGATAGATGTACAAGTAGATCTAAATATGGAAGAAAAAAAATGAAAGTATAAATGCGAAGAAAATATAAAAAACATCATAAATATTGAGTAAATAATACTATTAATAAGAAAAATCATTTAATATTTGGGAATCATGGTATAATAAGTAAAGATTGATCTTTTATATCTAAAAATCAAATAGAGAGTAGTATTTTAACTATGAAAAGAGTATTAAAAAGAAAAGGTGATATTATTTGTAGAGTTTATCCACATATACCTGTAACGAAAAAACCATTAGAAGTAAGAATGGGTAAAGGTAAAGGATCAGTGGATACATATAAAACACGTGTATCACCTAATACAGTATTATTTGAGTTAAATTGTACTTCATCAGTATTAGCTAAAAATGCATTAAAATCAATTAGTAAAAAATTACCATTTAAATCAACTATCATTTAATACGGGTTCGTCTAATGGCAAGACATCTTACTTTGATTGAGAGTATTAGAGGTTCGAATCCTCTATCCGTAAAGAGCTGGTAGCTTAATGGTTAGAGCGCTATATTGATAATGTAGAGGTTGATGGTTCGATTCCATCTCAGCTTAACTATGAATCATTTAACAATGTATGAAGAAAAATTATTAAAATTAAATAATAATAAAAAGAAAGAAGAAATAAATGGATATGAAATTATCCTAAAAGGTAGACTAAAAGGTGTACGTAGAGCTAGAAAAAAAGTATATAAATATAAAGGAATTAGTTCTTCTACATTAACTAGAAAACAAATAACTAGTGGTATGCATATAAATACACCCACAGGTGTATTAGGTATTAAAGTAAGTGTATGTTAAAAAAATATAAACCAATTACTCCTTCTTTAAGACATAGAGTTATAGTTGATAGAAGTGATTTAGATAAAGTAATTGTTGAAAAACAATTAAAAGGAAAATTAACAAAAAATGGAGGTAGAAATAAAACAGGTAGAATTACTTGTAGACATAGAGGTGGTGGACATAAAAGAAGTATAAGATATATAGATTTAACTAATAAACAAAAAAATAATCTAGTCGTTACTAATGAATATGATCCAAATCGAACATGTTATATTTCAAGATGTTATAATAATGTTTTTAAATGTTCATACATTTTATCTCCTATTACTAAAGGTATAAATAAAACAAGTCAATTAAAAGATTTAAAATTAGGAACTTCTGTTTATAATATTCAAGGTAAATATTGTAGATCAGGAGGTAGTTTTGGTAAAATAGTTAAACATGAAGGATCTAATACAATAATTCGATTACCATCAAAACATTTAATAGAAGTAAATAGTGAAGAATATGTAAAAGAAGGTAAAGGATCAAATCATTTAAATAAATTTACTAAAGATGGTAAAGCAGGTGCTAAAAGATGAAAAGGTATTCGACCAACAGTAAAAGGATATGCTATGAATGCATGTGATCATCCCCATGGAGGTAATACAAAAGGAGGATCTCAACCAAAAAGTAAATGAGGTAAATTAGCAAAATGAGTGAAATCAAAGTAATAAGAATAAATAAAGATATGTTATTATGTACTATAAAACATAAGGATAGATCTTTATGATTTGTATCAGATTTAAATAAAAATATTAGTAAAAAAATAAATAAAGCTTTACAAGATTTATCATTAGGTTATTGTAAATATATAGAATTAAAAGGTATAGGATTTAAAGCAGAAATTGATAATAATACATTATTATTAAGAGTAGGTAAAAATATTAGTTATACAATACCAAAAGATATATATTGTTGAATCGTTGGTAATAAAATAATGGGATGATGTTGTAAAGAGGAGATAATAACAAATTATTTTCAACAAATCATAGAAAAAACACCAGTACGAAAAGGTACATTAGTAAGAAATGGATAAATTAGAAAATGTTATTAAAAATTCAAATATAGTACATCGTGATAAACAAAAATGAATAAATTATGTTGTAAAAAATGGTGGTGTATCTATAAATAATAGAATAGTTAAAGATAAAACTATTGATGTAGTACCTCATAAAGTACGAATGAATCGTATCCCTATCCAATTAGGATATAAGGAAATGGATTTATTAAAAGTATTAATTAGAAATAAAAGAATTTTATATGCTAAAAAACATATTATAAGTAAAACAGCATATCAAAAGAAATTAAGTTATCAAAAAGGTTATAAAAATTTTTATAATAGTAAGATCAAAAAAGATATTGAAAAATATTTAGATGTTATATTAGTTAGATTAGGATATGCAATGGATATTCGAGAATCTAGAAAATTAATCAAATATGGTAATGTTAAAATTGATAATAAAATTATATATAAAAATCTAAAAGTAAAAAATTGTAGTACAATTACAGTAAATTATAGTAGATATCCTTTTATGGAGTTATATAAATATATGTTAGAAAATTATATATTTACAAAACGAATACATAGAAGAGAGAAAAATTTATATAGATTTTTAAAAATGAAAACAAATAAAAAGACTAATGAATATAAAGTAAAAAGAAAAGTGATGAGATATCAATTTCCTATTGCAAAATATCCAGATAACTTTTTAAAATTAAATAGAAATAAAAGTTTTTATTTAAAACCAATAATGAAGAAAGATATAAAAGTTCCAATTTATTTAAGAAGTTATTAAGGGGTTTATAGTATAGTGGTAATACTTTTGCCTTCAAAGCAGAAAATCAAGGTTCGATTCCTTGTGAGCTCGTATGATAAATAGTTTAATTCCTTTATTATTAATTCTTACAGTAGGTTTTTTTGTAGTATTATTTATTGGTACAAAAAATTCTTCTAAATATATAGGATTATGATTTAGTTTAATAGCATTTTTAGAATCATTAAGACTATGAGTGTACTTTGATTATAGTACAAGTGAATTTCAATATACTTTTGTATGAAATTGATTATCAAATTATAGTCTTTTATTTGGTGTAGATGGTATTAGTTTATTATTTATATTATTAACTACATTATTAATTCCTATTTGTATCTTATGTAGTTGAGATAGTATAAAAATATTAAATAAGGAATATATATTATGTTTTTTAGGTATGGAATTAATATTAATAGGAGTATTTACTGTATTAGATTTATTAGGTTTTTATCTATTTTTTGAAGCAGTATTAATTCCAATGTTTTTAATAATAGGAGTATGAGGTGCAAGACAAGAAAAAATTACAGCTAGTTATTATTTCTTCTTTTATACTTTAGTTGGATCTGTATTAATGTTATTAAGTATTATATATATATATTATATTACTGGTACTACAGATTACTTAACATTATTAAATTATAAATTTGATGAAACAATACAAAAAATTATATTTTTATGTTTTTTTGCAAGTTTAGCAGTTAAAATTCCTAAATTTCCATTCCATATATGATTACCACAAGCACACGTTGAAGCACCAGTTGCTGGTTCTGTTATCTTAGCTGGTATTTTAATTAAATTAGGTGCATATGGGTTTATAAGATTTACTTTACCATTATTACCTGATGCTTCTTTCTATTTTACACCGTTAGTATTTACTTTAGCTGTTTTAGCTATTATTTATGCTAGTTTAACTACTTTAAGACAAACTGATTTAAAAAGAGTTATTGCTTATTCTTCAGTAGGTCATATGGGTGTTGTTATGTTAGGTATCTTTTCTTTTTCTGTAATTGGAATTGAAGGGTCTATCTACTTACAATTAGCTCATGGATTAGTTAGTGCAGCATTATTTATAATAGTAACATTATTATATGAAAGACATCATTCAAGAATTATTAAGTATTATAGAGGTATAACATTAACAATGCCTGTATATTCTACAATCTTTTTATTCTTTACAATGGCAAATATTGCAGTACCATTATCATGTAATTTTGTAGGAGAATATATGTCCTTTTTAGGTGCATGAAGTGTTAATCCTACTATGACAATAATTGGTGCATTAGGAGTAATATTATCAGCAGCATATGCATTATTTTTATATAATAGAGTTGCATTTGGAGGTATAAGTGAATATATAAAACATAGTCCATATTCTAGAGATATAACAAGACGAGAGTTTTATGTATTATTACCATTGATATTATTAACATTATTATTAGGAGTATATCCTGACTTAATATTATCATTAATACATCCAGCAGTTATTAATATACTACTGTAACTTTTTCAATATAAAGTTTTAGTACTATCATTTGTAATGGAGGGGTAGTATTCTAATACAGAATTAGGTTAGCTGGTAAACTTCTTGTCTTCCAAACAAATTAGACGGGTTCGAGTCCCGTATTCTGTATGATATTCGTATATGATTGAGTAATCGGCGGATGATTAGGGTATTAATGCTTTAAAGGACGATAAAAAATCGAAATGTTATAGTGAGAAATTTTGATCTATAAATATCCAATGGAGAAATCCCAAATTGAATAAAAATACCTCAAGAACTGAAACATCTTAGTAAGGAGAGGAAAAGAAATCAATCGAGATAAAGGTAGTAGCGGTGAGCGAACCCTTTTGTAGTCTAACTATTTTTATCTTTGCAATTTTTTTAATCATAGATGGTAGTAAAAACCCAGTGAAAAAGATAAACGAGATATTAATAAGTATAAGTACAAACATTAACCTGTTTGGAATATAGGAGAGATATAACTTCTAAGACTAAATACATTAATACACCGATAGTGAAGTAGTAACGTGAGTGAAAATTGAAAGAATGTGTTAACACAGTTAAAATGAAATGCTGAAATCGATTACTTAAAAGCCTGTAGTAATAACAGTACCTTTTGTATAATGGATTTGCAAGTTATTTATTTATGCCAGATGAAAGTCATAGTGAAAACGAGTCTTAATAGGGCGTATAGTATAAATAAATAAGACCCGAAACCACGTGATCTATTTATGGGCAGGTGTATCAGACCGAACCAGTGACTGTTGCAATAGTCTTGGATGACCTGTGAATAGTGGTGAAATGCTAATCGAACGTGGATATAGCTGGTTATCTTCGAAATATATTTAGGTATAGCGTTTAATGAAGTTTAATTGAGGTAAAGCACTGATTTACTTCAGCGGCCCTCTTTATCGAGGTTACGCTAGTAATTCAAACTCAGAATTCAATTAAATAATAGTAAATAGTCAGTCTAATTGCGATAAGGTTTTTAGACGAGAGGGAAACAACCCAGACCTATAGTTAAAGTCATTAAATAATAATGAGTGTGAAAGGTAGTTTTTAAATGAAGACAATTAATAAGTAGGCTTGGAAACAGCCACTTTTAAAGATAACGTAACAGTTCATTAATCGATTGTTTAAAAATACCTAAGATTAAGGTGGCTTAATTATTATACTGAAACTTAGGATAGAAATATGGTAGAAGATCGTTGTGTATATAATAAAGAATAATATTGTAAAATAGAATAAATATCACAAGTGACAATGCAAATATGAGTAACTATAAAATTATTGAGAAAATAATTCACCGAAAACCCAAGGTATTGCAGGTAGATGATTATCATGCTGTTTTTGATTCAGTCCCTAAGATACAAATAGAAATCGATGGGTATATCCTATGTATGACTGTTTTTGATTAAATACAGGAAAGAGTAATAGGAATTATTTTAGAAAATAAAATAAATACTGTACTAAGACTAACACAAGTGGGTAGGAAGAGTATTCTAAGGTGATAGGAGAACTACTTAAAAGGAACTCGGCAAAATGTCTCCGTAAGTTAGCAAGAAGGAGATATTACTATTATGCGTAATAGTAATAAGCATAGAATAGTGAGGTGGGACTGTTTACCAAAAACATAGTATTAAGCAAAGAGATAAATCTCGTAGAATTTGATACGACCCCTGCCCAATGCTTGTAATTGAAAACTTGATAGAAAGTATAAGACCAAGTAAATGGCGGCCCTATTCCTGAGGGTCCAAAGGTAGCGCAATCAATATCCAGTTAATTGCTGGAAAGTATGAAAGGGGTAACCATGCTTCAACTGTCTCTTAAGTAGACCTAGTGAAATTGGATTCGTAGTGAAGATACTACGTTAAGTGTTGTAGGACAAGAAGACCCTTGCAGCTTTACTATTATGTTCTATTCTAATTGATTTCTTATTTTATAGAATAATTGGTAGTTTTTAATAATTAATAACGACAAGTGTAATACCAATAAATAATGAAATTAATTAGTAATAAAGTGGAACAAAGATAGTTTTATTGGGGCGATAGCCTTTTAAAATGTAACAAAGGCTCTCAAAGGTTTACTCAATATTAATAGAAATAATATGAAGAGTGTAAAAGCATAAGTAAGCTTGACTGTGAGATTGATGAATCGAACAGGGTCTAACGACGGATTTAGTGACCCGTACATATAGATATGAATATAGTGTACGATCATAAGTTAAGTTACGCAAGGGATAACAGTGTAATAGCGGGTAAGAGTTCTTATCGACCTCGCTGTTTGCCACCTCGATGTTGAATTGCCTTATCCTCCTGGTGCAGAAGCTAGGAAGGGTTGGACTGTTCGTCCATTAAAAAGGTACATGATTTGAGTTCAAAGCGTAAAGATCATTGCGCGGGTTTATAGTAATATAAACTATTCCGAAAGGAACCAATACAGCAGAAAAGTATTGGAGATCTAACTTATATCGGGGAAACCTTCTTCAGTAAATATACTCAATATTCAAAAACTGAAATGGCAATCCCGAGGGAAGAATTAAAAGATAATGAAAAAAATATTTAAAAATTTAAGTAATATAGATAAAGCTTATCTTGCTGGTTTTTTAGATGGAAATGGATCTATTATAATACAAATTGTACATGATAAAACAAGAAAATATAAATTTAATATAAAAATATCTATAGTTTTTTATCAAAAAAATACAAATTATTGATTTATTCTTTATTTACAGAAGAAATTCAAACCACATGGTTATATTCGTAGAAGAAATGATATGAGTGAATTTACTATTGTAGGTAAAGAACCTGTTAAATTAATATTAAAAGAATTATATCCATATTTTGTGTTTAAAAAATCATTAGTAAGATTAGTAATAAATATAATAAAAGAAATAGAAAAAGTAGAATCAGAAGCAGATTTCCTCAAGGTATGTAAGATGGTAGACGAAACAGCTAAATATACAAATTCTAATAAACGTAAAATAACATATGATTACGTTCAACATTATCTTAATTCACCTGTAGAGACTTCTTTTGTAAAAAAGAGATGGGATTAGAATCCTTAATTCCATAATACGTTAGCTCCTATTTTATAGGATGAAGAGATAGTCCATACCTGTAGGAAACTATGGGATAAATATGCGTGAGACAGCTTGGATTCTATCCACAATGCTATTTTAAAACTAGTAAGATCTTTTCATTGTACGCAAGGACTTGAAAGGAATTCCCTCTGGTGTATCTGTTGTTTAACAAAAGCATCGCAGAGTAGCTACGGAATAAATAATAAGTACTGAATGCATCTAAGTACGAAGTATTCTTATTTTTAGTTTTTTGACGCAAGTAAGACTAACTTGAAATATAGGTAATATGTGTAAGTTATGCAAATAATTTAGCTTAATTATACTAACGTCAATATAAAAATACAAATATCAAATAATGTAATTAATTTTATATTTTATTAAGTTAAATGTTCTTAATTTAATATTTATGTTCTTATTAGACAAAATTAGTCCAAGAGACTGACAATTAGGATTTCAAGATCCTTATTCACCAGTAATGGAAGAAATCATTAATTTCCATAATGAAGTTATGATTTATTTAACTTTCATTTTAATTTCTGTTTTTTGAATTATGTTCGAAACAATAAGAGAATATATCAAAGATAAAAGACTTATTTCTCATAAATATTTAGTTCACGGAACTTGATTAGAAATTATTTGAACTATTATCCCAGCAGTTATTTTAGTTTTTATTGCTTATCCTTCATTTAAATTAATTTATTTAATTGACGAAGTGATTGATGCTGGAATTACTATTAAAGTAGTAGGACATCAATGATATTGAAGTTACGAATATAGTGACTATGCAGATCAAGATGGTGTATCTATTGAATTTGATAGTTATATGATTCCTGAAGATGAATTAAAAGATAATGAATTAAGAAATTTAGAAGTTGATAGATCTTTAATTGTACCAACAAATACACACGTTAGAGTAATATTAACAGCTGCAGATGTAATTCATAGTTGAGCAATTCCATCATTAGGAGTTAAATTAGATTGTATTCCTGGAAGATTAAATCAATCAGGATTCTTAGTACATACAGAAGGTGTGTATTATGGACAATGTAGTGAAATATGTGGTGCAAATCATGCATTTATGCCGATTGTAGTACAAGCAGTAAATATTGAAGATTACTGTTACCACATTAATAATTTAATCGAAGAAGCTAGAGATTAATATAAATTAGTTTGTTATTATTTTATTAATTTGTCATGACTAATACGATGATTTTTTTCATCAAATCATAAAGATATTGGTACATTATACTTAATTTTTGGTGTAATTGCTGGTATGATTGGTACAGCTTTTAGTGTATTAATTAGATTTGAGTTATCATCACCCGGTATTGCATTCCTAGGAGGAGATAATCACTTATATAACGTTATTGTTACAGCTCACGCGTTTGTGATGATTTTCTTTATGGTAATGCCTGTTTTAATTGGAGGATTTGGTAATTGAATGGTTCCTTTAATGATTGGAGCGCCTGATATGGCTTTCCCAAGATTAAATAATATATCATTCTGATTATTACCACCAGCATTAATTTTATTATTATCTTCTAGTTTAGTAGAAGGAGGAGCTGGAACTGGTTGAACAGTATATCCACCTTTATCATCTATTGAATTTCATGGTGGAGGTTCAGTTGATTTAGCTATTTTTAGTTTACATTTAGCCGGAATTTCATCAATTTTAGGTGCAATGAATTTTATTACAACTATTGTTAATATGAGAACACCTGGAATGACTTTCCATAGAATGCCTTTATTCGTATGAGCGGTATTTATTACTGCAATATTATTAATATTGTCATTACCTGTATTAGCAGGAGCTATTACAATGTTATTAACGGATAGAAATTTCAATACTAGTTTCTTTGATCCTGCTGGAGGAGGAGATCCTATCTTATACCAACATTTATTCTGATTCTTCGGACATCCTGAAGTATATATTTTAATTATCCCTGCTTTTGGTATTATTTCTCAAATTTTACCAACTTTTGCAGATAAACCTATATTTGGATATTTAGGTATGTGTTATGCGATGTTATCTATTGGAGTATTAGGATTTATCGTATGAGCTCATCATATGTATACTGTAGGTATGGACGTAGATACAAGAGCATACTTTACTGCTGCTACAATGATTATTGCAGTTCCAACAGGAATTAAAATCTTTAGTTGATTAGCAACATTATTTGGAGGTTCTATTAGATTAGATACTCCTATGTTGTGAACTTTAGGATTCTTATTCTTATTTACAGTTGGAGGATTAACAGGAGTAATGTTAGCTAATGCTGGAGTTGATATTGCATTACATGATACATATTATGTTGTTGCACATTTCCATTACGTATTATCTATGGGAGCCGTATTTGGATTATTTGCTGGATTCTATTATTGATTCGGAAAAATAACTGGTTACGCTTATCCTGAAATTTGAGGTAAAATCCATTTCTGAGTAATGTTTATTGGGGTTAATGTTACATTCTTCCCACAACATTTCTTAGGATTAGCTGGATTCCCTAGAAGATATAGTGATTATCCTGATGCATTCGATGGTTGAAATTATGTATCATCATTTGGATCAGTTGTTTCATTAGTTGCTGTATTTATCTTTATGTATGTATTATATAGAGGATTAACAGACGGTGTTACTGTAGGTAAAAACTACTGACATAGTCCAGAATTCTTTGAAGCAGAAGGAGATGTTGTTTCTACTCCATCATTAGAGTGAACTCATACATCACCACCTGAATTCCATACATATAATGAATTAGTATATTTAGTGGCTAAGGAAGAAAAATAAACATTTTATATGTTTAGAGTATAGTAAAAGGTTTAATGTTTCCTTTTTTATATTGAAAATCTACAATAAAAGTAGATAGTATTTGTTCAATGATAGAGTATGGTGGAGTTTTAATTTTTATGGTAATAAGTTTAGTAATATCAATAGTATTACCATTAATATCATATATAATAGGAATTAAAAAAGGAGATTCAGAAAAATTATCTGTATATGAATGCGGATTTGATCCCTTTGGAGATTCACGTCAAAAATTTGAAGTAAGATTTTTTTTAGTAGCAATACTATTTATAATTTTTGATTTAGAAATATCATTTTTATTCCCTTGAAGTTTAGTATTAGATAATTTAAGTTTATTAGGATATTGAACTATGTATATGTTTTTATTAATTCTTACTATAGGATTAGTATATGAGTGAAATAAAGGAGGATTAGAATGAGAATAATTGTAAAAATAAAATAAAGAATGAGGTTTATGAAGAATCATCCGTTATTATCGGTAGTGAATCATTTATTAATAGATTTACCTGCACCATCTAATATATCATATTTTTGAAATTTTGGATCATTATTAGGTTTAGTATTAGTAATTCAGTTAGCTACAGGTATATTTTTAGCAATGCATTATACTGGACATATTGATTTAGCATTTATATCTGTTGAACATATTATGAGAGATGTAAATGGTGGTTGATTTTTAAGATATATGCATGCGAATGGAGCATCTATGTTTTTTGTATTAGTTTATTTCCATATTGGTAGAGGTCTATATTATGGATCATATACAAAACCTAGAGAAATGTTATGAGGTGTTGGAGTTGTTATATTAATTGTTATGATGGCTACTGCATTTATTGGTTATGTTTTACCTTGAGGTCAAATGTCATTTTGAGGTGCTACAGTTATTACTAATTTACTATCTGCTATTCCTTTTATTGGTGATGATATTGTTCAATGAGTTTGAGGAGGTTTTGCTATTGGTAATGCTACTTTAAATAGATTTTTTAGTTTACATTATTTATTACCATTTGTATTAGCAGGTTTAGTAATTGTACATATTGTTGCATTACATGAACATGGATCAAATAATCCTTTAGGTATTGATAGTAATATTGATAAAATACCATTTCATCCATATTATACTACAAAAGATTTAGTAGGTATATTTGCATTTGCAACAATATTTGCTGCGGTTATCTTTTATATTCCTAATGCTATGGGACATCCAGATAATTATATACCAGCTAATCCATTAGTAACACCACCACATATTCAACCTGAATCATATTTCTTATTTGCGTATACTATTTTAAGATCTATACCAAATAAATTATTAGGAGTATGTGCATTATTTGGATCATTATTAGTATTATTAGTATTACCACACGTACATACATCATACATAAGATCATCACAATTTAAACCATTATCTAAATTTTTCTTCTGATTATTAGTTGCAGATTTCTTTATTTTAACATGAATAGGGGCATGTGTACCAGAAGAACCATTTGTATTAATTGGTCAAATTGCTAGTGTATATTATTTTGCATATTTTTTAATAATAGTACCAACAATTGGTATTATAGAAAATAAATTATTAAACTTAAATATTTAATAATAGACGTATAGCTCAGTGGTAGAGCGAGGGACTTTTAATCTTTGGGTCATGGGTTCGAATCCCGTTATGTCTATATTAAAAGATCAAAATGAAAAGGAAATCCGAGTGTTAAATATACTGGAATCAGTATAATAACAAAATCTATGTTAACAGAAAATGTAAAAGTATATAATGGTAAATCATGACGTACTTTAAAATTAAAAAGTGAACATTTAGGACATAGATTAGGTGAATTTCATATATCCAAAAAATTAAAAAGACATGTTAAAAAATAAAAAATTAGGTATAAGTGAAAATTGATATACAAGATCAATTGATAATAATATTGTTGAAGAAGATTGAATACGGGATTGTATTGATGGTATATTATTTAAATTTGGTATATTAACTTCGAATATTGTTATACATCATTATCCTAAAAAATTAGTAATTACATTTTTATTATATGATTTAAAAATTAAATGTAGAAAAAAATTAGTAAAAAAATGTTTATTATTAATTAAAAGTTTATTAATATTAAAATTAAATAAAAATATTAGTTTAATAGTTAAAGTTACACCTACATTAAAATTAGATTCAACAATATTTATGAAATGACTAAAATATAGTATAGAAGAAGATCCATTTGGACAAATATTAACTGAAAGAAAGATAAATAATAAAAGTTTAGTATATAAATATTGAAAATAATGTTACAATTATTAAGTAAAGTAAAAATTATAGATAATTCTGGTGGAAAAAAAGGTAGAGTCATAAAAATATTAAATAATAAAAAAATTGGTAAAATTGGTGATTTAGTATTAGTATCTATTCTTAAAAATCAACCATCTTCTAAAATAAGAAAAGGTACTATACATATGGGAATTATTGTAAGAACGAAAGTACGAAGTAATAGAAATCCATATAATATAGTATGAAGTGATAATGCAATTGCATTAGTGAAAAAACAAAAGAACAATATAATTCCAATAGGAAGTAGAATAAAAGGACCAATAAGTTCAATAATAGATTCGGAAAAAGTATTAGGTATTAGTAAAAGAAAATTATAAGATGATAAAACATTATGATATATTAACAAAATTTCAATATTTAAAAAATAATCATAAAATTAAAATAAAAGAAATTATTGTAGATATGAATTCAAATAAAATACCTAAAAATAATAAATATATTATTCCATTATATATTACTCATACTACTTTTACAGGACAAAAACCGTTATTAAAAATAGCTAAAGATTCATATGCTAATTTTAAAATAAGAAAAGGTATGGTATTAGGTACTTTAACAACAATACATCCATCAAATAGTAATTTTAATATAGTATATAATAATATATTATTTGGTTATTTACCATCATTAAAAAGACAATTTAATCAACGTATCCATTATAATGGATTACATGAAGGATATTCTCAAGTATCATTTGGAGTAGAGGATTTATCAAATATATATCCAACATTATTTTATCATGGTGTAAATATATCTATAATAAGTAAAACATTAAGTGATAATTGAAATAAAAATATTGATAAATTTTATTTTAGTACATTACCATTAATGTAGAATAACAAATATGATAGTAGATATATTATTTTGAACATGAAGTGTTATACTATTGTTTAGTGGTATAAAAGTAATATCAAGTAAAAATCCTATATTAAGTGTATTTTGATTAGTAATATGTTTTATAATGGGATCATTATTATTATTATTATTGGGTATCGAATTTTTACCAATACTATTAATGATAGTGTATGTTGGTGCTATTGCTATTTTATTCTTATTTGTAGTTATGTTATTAAATATTAAAAGAATTGAAATTACAGAAAGTACTACTAGATATGTTCCAGTAGGATTTATATTAGGTTTTATATTCTTTTATGAATTATATTATATTTTAAGATATGAATTAACTGTATATAATGATCCAATCGAAAGTATACAATATTCTATTTTAAATTATACAAATATAGAAAAAGTAGGAAATGTATTATATACTGAATATTGACCTTATTTTATAGTAAGTAGTTTAGTATTATTAGTAAGTATGATAGGTGCGATTGTTTTATCGTTATATCATGAAAAAGGTGTTAAAAGACAAGATTTATTTGGACAAATTGCAACAAATTATAAGGATACAGTCGTAAAAATTAAATAATGATAGAATTTTGAGTAGAATATATGTATATTTTCCCTGAAATCTTTTTATCTATTATGGGTAGTATATTATTATTATTTGCTGTAATATTAAAAAATAAAAAGATTAGTCAATTAAATAAAATTACTTATATTACATCTGCAACATTATTCGTTACTGCAATATGTTGTTGATATTTAAGTAATTTAGAATTCATTCCTGTATTATTAGGTGGATCTTTATGTGTAAGTAGTTTAAAAAGTTTTATTAAATTTATATTATTAATAAGTAGTAGTATTGTATTATTATTACATGTTGAAGTTATAAAACATGATAAAATTTATGAATTTGAATTTACAAGTTTAGTATTATTTTCTAGTTTAGGTATGATGATATTATTATCTGCGAATGATTTATTAATGTTTTATTTAGGTATAGAATTATTAAGTTTATCATTTTATATCTTAGCAGGAATTAAAAGAAAAAGCTTACATTCAACTGAAGCTTCTTTAAAATACTTTTTATTAGGTGCATTATCTTCTGGATTATTATTATTCGGAATTGCTATTATTTATATGGGTATTGGTACAATTAATTTTATAGATATTTCAAATTTTATGTGACATACAGATGATAATTTATTATTATTTGCTGGTACTAGTTTAATTACTATCGCATTATTATTTAAATTAGCTGCTGCACCATTTCATATGTGAGCACCTGATGTATATGAAGGAAGTCCTATATCATCTACAACTTATTTTGCTATAGTACCTAAAATAGCTATGTTATTTGTGTTATTTGATTTAAATATGAATGTATTTGGTACAGAAAGTAAAATAATCGTAGTTGCATCATTATTATCATTAATCGTAGGAAGTATTGGAGCATTAAATCAAACAAAAATAAAAAGAATGATTGCATATAGTGCTATATCACATATGGGATTCTTATTATTAGCTATGTTAGGTAATAATGCAGATGCTATGAAAATATGTTTAATTTATATGATAATATATATTTTAATATCATTTAATACATTTACATTAATAATGGTAAAATATAAATATGGATATTATATCTCACAATTAATTGGTTTATCTAGAGAAAATAGAGTATTAGGTATGTCATTTGGATTTATCTTATTATCTATTGCAGGTATACCACCATTAGCGGGATTTTATTCTAAATATTTAGTATTAGTTGGTGCAATATCTAACGAATATTATTTATTAGCTATGGTTGGAGTATTAGCATCATGTATTGGAGGATTTTATTATATTAGAATTATAAAATGAATGTTTTTCCAAGATACATGAGAATTTGATCATAGAACGGTTATGAATGTTGTTACATCAAATACAGTTATTTCTTTATTACAAGCATGTATATTAGGATTTACTTTATTTGTAACATTAGCATTCTTAATCTATCCTAACTTTTTATTAGAATTAACTGATATTGTTGTTACAAACTCATTATAAGTATTTTTTTATTGAATTAGTTTATTGAAAACATATTCAAAATTGAAAAAAAAGGGATAAAAAAATAATATTGCATTATAGTTATAATAATAAATTAAGATTGTTAAAAAATAGAAATTATATGCCTAAACATTGAACAAGTATTCGATGAAAAAAAATGGCACCATCATTTCGAATAAGAAGTCTTCGATATAAATGAGATTTCTTATTAACTTATCAATTGTATTTTTTATTTATTTATACTAAAATTACAATAAATCCTTTGAATATTTTATTTATTCCTTATGGAATAAGTTGACGTAATAATTTAATAAAAAGAGTTCCATTAAAAAGATGAGGACATTACTGAAATATTGATTATAGTTATTTTAGAAATAATATAGTTTGATATTTATTACATTATTATGATTATAAAGATTTAAATGAATTAATAGATGATATGAATGAAAATGGAGAAAATTTACTATGATTTCATAAATTAAGAAAACGTAAAAAATATAATCCATATATACGTAGAAGTGGTAATAAAAATAATTATCGTAAAAGAGTAGATAAAGGTTATCCAAGTGATATTATTTCACGATTACTATTATTAGAAATATGTAATAATTCACCGGAATTAATAGAATCAATAATAACGGATAAAAATCGTTTATATATGTATTCAAAATTACCAGTAAATTATTGATCATTAAATACACATAAAATCGAAGATATAGAGATTCGAAATAAACTAATAAATTTAGATAGAAGAAGAGGAATTTATAGTAGATATCGAAGTTATAATCCTAGAATTAATGTAAATATTTGGTAACTCAGTGGTAGAGTGGAGAGCTGTTAACTCTTAAGTCATGGGTTCAAATCCCATCCAAATAGAGGGTATTGTGGCAGAGAGGTCTAATGCGATCGCCTGTAAAGTGATTGGTAAATCCATCATAGGTTCGAATCCTATCAATATCATATTTTATTAAGAAAATTAAGAGAAATATATGGAATCGGAAATTATGAAGCAAAACAAATATCATATAAATTAGGTATTCCATTAAATAGTAAAGAATTAGGATTAGATAAAAAAGAAAAATTATTAGACATATTAAAAAATAAATATGGTAAAAATTTAAAAAGAGAAAAAGATACTAATATATTAAATAAGATTAAATTAAATAGTTATGTTGGTAAAAGACATAAATTAAGATTACCGGTTAAAGGACAAAGAACTAGGTCTAACGGTAAAACAGCTAAAAGATTAAATTAATGTCTGAATAGCATAGTTGGTTATTGCGACACCTTTGTAACGTGTAAGTCCTCAGTTCGAATCTGAGTTCAGACAGGAAAAGTGCTCAGAATGGTTAATGGGTCAATTTGCTAAGTTGTTGTCGAAAGACTTTCGGGTTCGAATCCCGACTTTTCCGTTGATTTATTTCCATATTATTGAGTTAAAATATAGATTCTTTTATTGTATATTATCTATTCTTTCCACTTGTAGTATTGTTTGATATTTTAAATATAGTTTATTATTTAATCTTTGTTTTCTTGATTTATTTTATACATCAATTTATGAAGGATTTTTTAGTTTATGTTTATTTACTTTTTATATAAGTATTATTTTTAATATTATTTATATATTTTATCATATTTTATGTTTCTTTCAATCTGGATTATATGAAGATGAAATTACAGATATTAAAGAAAATATTTTATTTTATATATTATTCTTTTATTTTATTTATATATTATATAATATTTGATTAATACCTAATATTTTATCATTTTTTATACAATTTGATGAATATTATTTAAATCATATGATTCGTATACAAGATTTTATAGAATTTTATAATACAATATTTTATTTAACAATATTTACAACATTAATACCTATAATTGGGAAGTATATTAGTAGAAGATATTTATATTTTATAATATTTATATTATCCGCTATGATAACACCACCGGATATAATAAGTTTATTTCTAGTCTCAATACCATGTATTATATGTTTAGAAATATCAATATGGTGTAATGGCAGAGTGGTCTAATGCACTACCCTTGAAAGGTAGAATTGTTTATTCAATCCTGGGTTCGAATCCCAGTTGCACCGAAGGGGGCTTTAGCTCATTTGGTAGAGCGTTTCTGTTGCATAGAAAAGGTAAAGGGTTCGAATCCCTTAAGCTCCAAAGGGTGTGCTGAAATTTGGTAAACAGGTTGATTTTAGGTGTCAATGATATTCTATCTTAAGAGTTCGAGTCTCTTCACTCTTACAATTAAAAAAAATATAAAAAATCAAAAATTTATATCAAATCAATTTAAAGATAGAGAATTAGATGTTTTAGTTTTAAAATCTATTACAAATAATATTCTATTACCTATAAATATTAGGGATAAAGCATGTAAAGATTTACATATATTAAATAAAAAAGGAAAAGTAAGAAAAGTTTGTATATATACTGGTAGAAGTAGAGGTGTTGTATCTTGAAATAAATATGGTATATGTAGACATAAGTTTAAAAATTTATACAATAAAGGTATGTTAGCAGGAGTAAAATGTTAAGTAATTTTATAACAAATTTTAATAATAATAAAAAAGATACAATAAAGATAATGAAATCTAAAAAATGTTTAAGAATCTTATCTTTATTACAATTTCTATTAAAATATAAAATAATAGAAGAACATAACCACTATTATATAATAAAAATATTAAAAAATAATATTAAACATATGAAATTAATCTCAAAACCTTCATTAACAGTATTTAAATCATATAATGAATTAAAAACAGATCCGCGATTAAAAGGTGGATTACAATTTTATATTTTAACAAATTCAGAACATGGATTTATAACATCAATGGATGCATTAATGTATGGAGTAGGAGGAAAAGTATTAATATTAGTGGAATGTAACAGATCATAGTTTAACGGTAAAATATATGCTTTGGGAGTATACGTTGGGAGTTCGAGTCTCTCTGATCTGATAAATGAGTTATTCATATTTTGATCAATTTGAAATAACAAGATTAATAGAATTAGACCCATTAGGTATAATAGATATATCTATTACTAATTCGACAATATTTATGTTATTGTCTTTGTTATTTTTTATGTTTCTATTTCAAACTAACAACGGTATGTTAGTTCCAGGAAGATATCAATCAATATTAGAAATAGGATATGAAACAGTAAATGATATGATTAAAGAAAATATAGGTAAAGAAGGTAACCGATTTTTCGGATTTTTATTAACTTTATTTTTATTTATTGTAATTATGAATTTATTTGGATTAGTTCCTTATACTTTTACTCCAACTAGTCATGGAGCGGTAACTTTTGGATTAAGTATTACTATATTTATTGGATGTAATATTATTGCATTTAGTAAACATGGTTTAGATTATTTTTCAATGTTTATGCCTTCAGGAGTTGGTGTAGGTATTGCCCCATTTTTAGTAGGTATTGAAGTTATATCTTATTTTGCTAAACCTTTTTCATTAGGGTTACGATTAGCAGCGAATATTACAGCTGGACATTTATTATTAACAATTATTTCTAGTTTTATCTTTCAAATGTTCTGTGCAGGTGGAGGAATAGCATTAGGAGGATGTTTAGTAATGTTTATTTTATTCTTTATTACAATATTAGAAATGGCAGTTGCTGTAATTCAAGCATATGTATTCTGTTTATTAACAACATTATTTTTAAATGATTCATTCCATTTACATTAAATGCCACATTTTGCCTCAGAAACTTTTATATCACAATATTTTTGATTAGTATTTACTTTTATTTTATTTTATTATGTTGTTAATACTAGTTTTATACCTAGTGTTGCTAAAACTTTAAAAATTAGAAAAGTATTTACATCAGAAGAAACTACAGAAATAAAATCAGATGAAAGAGATTTAGTTTTAAATCAGGCATTAAAACCTGTTACTTTTAAAAATAAATCAAAATTAAATGATATTCAATTTAAATTATGTGAATAATTCTTGAATTTACAAGTAAAATTTTAATTATTATTGCTCCATTATTAATTGCTGTTGCTTATTTAACTTTAGCTGAAAGAAAAACTTTAGCTAGTATGCAAATAAGAAAAGGGCCTAATGTTGTTGGAGTTTATGGATTATTACAACCTTTAGCTGATGGTTTAAAATTATTAACTAAAGAAACTATATTACCTACACATTCTACTTTATCTATATTTATTATAGCACCTGTATTAAGTTTAACTTTATCTTTAATATCATGAGCTGTTATACCTTATGGTCCAACTGCTGTATTATCTGATGTTAATGTAAGTATTATGTATTTATTTGCTGTTAGTTCAATATCTGTTTATGCCATTTTAATGTCAGGATGAGGTTCTAATAGTAAATATTCATTTTTTGGTGCAATTAGAGCAGCCGCTCAAATGATTAGTTATGAAGTATGTATAGGTTTAATTATATTAGCTGTAGTAATTTGTGCAGGTAGTTTAAATTTAACAGATATAGTAAATGCACAGAAAGAAGTATGATTTATTATACCATTATTTCCAGCAGCATTTATGTTTTTTGTATCCGCATTAGCAGAAACGAATAGAGCACCTTTTGATCATGCTGAAGGTGAAAGTGAATTAGTATCAGGTTTTAATACTGAGTATTCAGGTATGACATTTGCTTTATTTTTCTTAGCGGAATATGCACATATTATTATTATGAGTTTAATTACTGCTATTTTATTCTTTGGTGGATGATTACCAATCATTCCTGGTATTCCAAGTTATATTAATTTAGCAATAAAAACTACATTCTTTACATTTGTATTTGTATGAGTTAGAGCTACATTTCCAAGAATGAGATATGATACATTAATGCAATTATTATGAAAATCATATTTACCATTTTCATTAGCTTATTTAATCTTAGTTGCAAGTATCTTAGTAAGTGCATAAAGGCAGAGAAATTAGGTATTTCGTCGGATTTGCAAAATCTGATATGAGGGTTCAAATCCCTCCTTTGCTTATCAAAATTTATAAAAAGTTTTAGATGTAAATTATTGAGTAATATTTAGTAGTAGTAATACAGACATTAGTAGCTTAACGGTAAAGCAGATCGCTTCGGATGATCATAGTGTTGGTTCGAATCCAGTCTAATGTATTGTAGTGTTTAATTTTGGCACAGAGCGAGCGCTAGTAACAGGTTTAATACATGCAAGTTGAGCGTTAAAAAAGCAGCGTCCGGGTGAGTAATAGTAAAGAATGTACCTATTTAATTGGGATATAGAAATACCATGAAAAGTTTATAATAACGTAAATAGATCAGCTTTATTCGTATTAGCTAATTGGAGAGTTAAAGTACTTCAAGGCAAAGATGCGTAGTTGTCATGAAAGTGTGTACAACCACATCCATACTGAAACAAGGATGGAACTTACAATGTTAAGGCAGCAGTAAAGAATCTTTCTCAATGAACGAAAGTTTGAAGAAGCTATGTTACAAATCTTAATAGATAAAAAGTTTACTTTATAATGAAAGGAAACAGATAAAAGCACAGTCCAATACATGTGCCAGAAGACTCGGTTATACATGATGTGCAAGTGTTGCTCTATTACTTAAGGTGTAAAAAATGTGTAGGTGGTGTTATAAGTCTATTATTAAAGAATAAAGAAATTTATAAAAGTAATAGAAACAGTAATACTAGAGTTTTAAAGAGGAATATAGAATGTTTAAGGAATCGATAAAATGAGTTGATCTTAAATAGAATACCGAAGGCGAAGGCAATATTCTGGTTAAAAACTGACACTGAGACATGAAGGTTAGGGTATCAAAGCCGATTTGAGACCGGTGTAGTCCTAACAGTGAACGATGTATACTAAATGTAAGATATATTATTTTGTGTTGAAGATAACTCGATAAGTATACTACCTGAATACTACGACCGCAAGGTTAAAATTCAAAAAATTTGACGGTTCGGAATATAGATGGAGGAGCATGTGGCTTAATGTGATGATCCGCGCGAAACCTTACCTTCCCTAGATAATATAATTATACAAGTGCTGCATGGTCGTCGTCAGTTCGTGTCTTGATATGTATGTTTCATTACTATTAACGAACGTAACCCTTATTTTATATAATATAAAAAACAGATTAGGAAGGTGAGGATTACGTCAGATCCTTATGGCCTTTATGGGAAGGGCTGCACATGTGCTATAATGGTTAATACAATAGTATATTTATTAGTGATAATGAATGATACCTTAAAATTAATCTCAGTTTGGATAGAAAACTGAAAAACGTTTTCTTGAAAGAAGATTCATGAGTAATCGATAAGTAGAGCGTATCGGTGAATATTATCAATTCTGTTCGTACAAACCGCCCGTCAATGCCGAGAACTTTAATTAGATCCAAAATAGTAAGATGATTTAATCGTATTCGTACATTTTATATATCTTATTATCAAGATTAATTTGGAACTGGGCATAAGTCGTAACATGGTAACCGTACTGGAAGGTGCGGTTGGATGAAATTTATTAAAGATTTGCCTTCATGTAAAAACGTAAATCTTTCTTTTTTTGAATTATGGCTAAACATTATCATCCATGACATTTAGTTGATCCTAGCCCATGACCATATGTTGGTGCATTTGGTGCTTTAGGATTAACAACAGGAGCAGTTATGTACTTCCATTCATTTCAATATGGAAGTTTATTTATTTTATTCTCTATGGCTATTATTATTTCTGTAATGATAGTTTGATGAAGAGATGTTATCCGAGAAGCAACATTTCAAGGACATCATTCATTAGTAGTACAAAGAGGATTAAAACAAGGAATGTTATTATTTATTTTATCAGAAGTTATGTTTTTCGTATCATTCTTCTGAGCATTCTTTCATTCATCATTATCACCTACGATTGAAATTGGGTCTGTATGACCTCCAATAGGTATTGTACCAATCCATTATGCTGATGTACCTTTATTAAATACTGCATTATTATTAACATCTGGAGTTACTATTACATGATCACATTACGCGGTTATTAGTGGTGATAGATATAATAGTATTGTAGCATTAGTATTAACTATAATCTTAGGAGTAGTATTTACAGCATTACAAGTAATGGAATATATTGAAGCACCATTTACTATTGCAGATTCTGTATATGGATCAGCATTCTTTATGGCTACAGGATTCCATGGATTCCACGTATTAATTGGAACAACATTTTTAATCGTATGTTTAGTGAGATTAATAAACCATCATTATACAAGACATCATCATAACGGATATGAAGCAGCTATCTGATACTGACATTTCGTTGATGTAGTATGAATTTTCTTATTTATCTCAATTTACTGATGAGGAAGTTAATCATTATGATTAATTAGTATAGAAAACGATTGGAAGTTACCTGGCTCATGACCAGTAGTTAGTGGGTTCGAATCCCTCCTATGCTAGGCACATGTAACTCAGTAGGTAGAGTATAAGTCTTCTAAATTTATTGTCGTGGGTTCGATCCCCTCCATGTGTGTATGTATATATTATTATTGTTTATACCATTATTTAGTTCGATTTCTGCTGGTCTATTTGGTAGACATATTGGTGGATATGGAGCTGGAGTATTAACAACATCTTGTATATTTTTATGTTTTCTAATTTCATTATTTATATTTTATGAAGTTGGATTATGTGATAGTGTATGTTATGTAAACTTATGAGAATTTATTAACTCAGGTGGTTTAAGAATTGGTATGGAATTAATGTTTGATAGTGTTACATCAATTATGTTGATAGTAGTTACATCTGTAAGTACATTAGTTCATCTATATTCTACTGGGTATATGTCTGAAGACCCTCATTTACCTAGATTTATGAGTTATCTAAGTTTATTTACTTTTGCTATGTTAATCTTAGTTACTGGGGCTAATTTATTAGTATTATTTATTGGTTGAGAAGGAGTTGGAATATGTTCTTATTTATTAATTAACTTCTGATATACTAGAATTCAAGCCAATAAAAGTGCTATGAAAGCTATGATCGTAAATAGAGTAGGTGATTTAGGATTATTATTAGCAATGTTCGTATGTTATGATTTATTTAAGAGTATTGACTATAATGTAATGTTTAGTTTAGCTCCTTATTTATGTGATCAAGAATTTATTTTATTAGGTTATTCTATAAATTCTATTACATTAATAAGTATATTATTATTTATAGGTGCAGTAGGTAAATCAGCTCAATTAGGATTACATACATGATTACCAGATGCTATGGAAGGTCCAACACCTGTTTCTGCATTAATTCATGCAGCTACAATGGTTACAGCCGGAGTATTCTTATTAGTAAGATGTTCTCCTTTAATTGAATTCTCTAACTTTGCTTTAATTGTTATTACTATTATTGGTGCATCTACTGCATTTTTTGCAGCAACTGTAGGTTTAGTACAAAATGATATTAAAAAAGTTATTGCATATTCTACTTGTTCACAATTAGGATATATGATTTTTGCTTGTGGATTATCTAATTATAATACTGGATTATTTCATTTAGCAAATCATGCTTTCTTTAAAGCTTTATTATTCTTATCTGCTGGTTGTGTAATTCATGCAATGGCTGATGAACAAGATATGAGAAAATTAGGAGGATTAATTAAAGCAATCCCATTTACATATTCTATGATGTTAATTGGATCATTATCTTTAATGGGATTCCCATTTTTAACAGGATTTTATTCTAAAGATGCTATATTAGAATTAGCTTATGGATCATATTCTTGTCATGGAACATTTGCATATTGATTAGGTACATTATCTGCATTCTTTACTGCATTTTATTCTATGAGATTATTATTCTTAACTTTTATTACGAATACTAATGCTCCACAATCTACATTCTTAAAAGCACATGAAAGTCCTTGAAATATGTCATTACCATTAGTTATATTAGCTTTTGGTTCTATATTTGTTGGTTATTTAGGTAGAGATGCTATAATAGGAGTAGGTTCAGATTTCTTCTCAAATGCTATATTTATTCATCCTTCACATATTAATGTATTAGAAGCTGAATTTATACCAGTTGGAGTTAAATGAACACCTGTTATGTTTAGTATTTCAGGTGCATTATTAGCATCATTCTTATATTATTATCCACAAAGATTCTTTATGAAAAACTTTTATACATTTTTAAATAATAAATGACATTGAGATTTTATTTATAATCAATATATTGGTAAACCATGTATGAGATTTGGACATGATGTAAGTTATAAAGTATTAGATAGAGGATTAATTGAATATTTAGGACCAACAGGTGTAACTAAATTATTAGTAAATTTAACAAAATTTAATTCACAATTACAATCAGGTATGGTATATAATTATGCATTCTTATTATTTTTATCGACAACATTATTATTAATGTCAAATTCAATAAATATAGAATTATTAATTTTATTACCAATCTTTAGTTATTGTGTATCAAGTTTAAAAACTAATTAATGTCTTGTTCTTCTAAGGGTTAAGAACCATCTCTTTCAATGATGTAATTCGGGTTCGAATCCCGGACGGGATAAATGATTTTAAATTATTTAACATTAGGATTTATACTTTTTATATTAGGTGTATTAGGTATAATTGTAAATAGAAAAAATATTATTATATTATTAATGTGTATTGAATTAATGTTATTAAGTATTAATTTTATGTTATTAAGTGTATCTACATTTATAGATGATTTAATAGGACATATTTTTGCATTATATATATTAGTAGTTGCGGCAGCTGAATCAGCTATCGGATTATCAATTTTAGTGGCATATTATCGAGTAAAAGGAAGTATTTCAGTAAAATATATTAATTTATTAAAAGGTTAATATTGATGTTATCGTTTTAATTGGTTTAAGACATTCGTCTCATAAGCGAAGAATATGGGTTCAAGTCCCATTAACATTAGGAGACGTAGCATAACGGTTAATGCCCTCGTTTGTCGAGCGAGAGATTGAGGGTTCGAGTCCCTTCGTTTTCGTATAGTTGATTCAATGAATCACAACTAACTTTATAAAACCCTATGTACGAAGCAGCTAAAATAGTAGGAGCAGGTGTTGCATCAACAGGAGTTGGTGGAGCAGGAGCTGGAATTGGAGCAGTATTTGGAGGATTAATCCAAGGATACGCTAGAAACCCATCATTAAAAGCTCAATTATTTACGTATTGTATTTTTGGATTTGCATTAGTTGAAGCAATGGGATTATTTGCTTTAATGTTTGCATTCTTAATTTTATATGGTATGTAATTTATTATAATATTAATTCAAGAATGACTATTTGTATATAAATAGGTTTATTATCTTCTAAAACACTTTTGATTAATTTATAATTATTTTTTATTTTAAATTGTAAAACACTATTACATTTTCTAGAACTAATTACATTAATATCATCTTTATTACAAGGCTTATAATGAATTACTTCTGATTTTGTACCATCAAAATCAAATAATAGTTGATTAAACTTTAGTTTATGACCAATTTAAAATAAA
>CAZTTF010000333.1:0-9141 GCA_964616365.1 uncultured Lewinella sp.
AGCTGCGACTTCAGTCGCTTGCTTTCTAAGCATTACCACAACACATGATAGAATAGGGTATACCAGTAAACAAGTAGTAAACTTTACCAAGCTTCAACGGGAGTCTGCGGTTAAAGCTGCGACTACCACCAGTTTGCAGTAGCTGCGACTTCAGTCGCTTGCTTTCTAAACATTACCAAAACACATGATAGAATAGAGTATACCAGTGAACAAGTAGTAAAATTTACCAAGCTTCAACGGGAGTCTGCGGCTAAAGCCGCGACTACCACCAGTTTGCAGTAGCTGCGACTTCAGTCGCATGCTTTCTAAGCATTACCAAAACACATGAAAGAATGGGTTTTACTCAGTAAACAAGTAGTAAAATTTACCAAGCTTCAACGGGAGTCTGCGGCTAAAGCTGCGACTACCACCAGTTTGCAGTAGCTGCGACTTCAGTCGCTTGCTTTCTAAGCATTACCAAAACACATGATAGAATAGGGTATACCAGTAAACAAGTAGTAAACTTTACCAAGCTTCAACGGGAGTCTACGGCTAAAGCTGCGACTACTCTCTTAACTTCTCTGCCCGGCGCTTTCGATCTTTACGCTCCTGCTCCAGTTTAATGTGTTTCCTGCTTGACTCATGTCTGGCGAGCAAGAAAATACCACCGCCGATAAACCCGAATCCTCCGAAAGGGGAGAACAACAACAGGATGACTCCTATGATGATCATACCTACCCCATAGTTGAAAGTCCCTAGGCCGGCAGCATTAAGGTCGGCGGCATTTACGTCCTTCCGCTTCTTGGCGCGCGCTAGTGCGTGCTCGTAGTCCTCCTCACGCAGGAAGTCTTGTGGAAAGGTTGCTTTGAGTTCCTGCACAGTGGTTAAGCCTTGGGGAGCGCTAACCATCTTTTTGATCAGTTCTCTGCGCGCAGCATCCGTTTGCCGGGAAACGATATTGTCCTGCAATTCTGCGTGTAGTGGCGCCAGGTCTGGTAAGGATTGTCCCTCAAGCAAGGCGGCATAGACAGCACCGCCGAAGCGTTCGTTAAGGCGCTTGGACAACTGGAAAGTAGCTTTACCAATGTCTGCAGAATAAAGGCCTTTGCGCTTGGCCATAGCCTCCCAATCTTGAAAACTTCCGCCCCTGAGTAGCAACGTGAAGCCTTCTTCGGTAATCTGATCTTTCTCTTTTTTTGTCATAATGCTTTAGGTGTAAAAGAGGAGGAACGAAGCAGTGGCAAGGTCTACCCTGCCACTGCCTTCGCGAAAGTCTAGCCCAACATCTTCTTCAGCGATTCAATCTTCGCTGAAAAATCTGCCTGCTTTTTTTGCTCCAGCGCCACAACGGCCTCCGGCGCGTTGGCCACAAAACGCTCATTGCCAAGCTTCTTGTTGATCCCAAAGAGCATCTTCTCGAGACGGGCGAGCTCTGTTTCCATTTCGGCGCGTTCCGCGGCGAAGTCAATTTCCTCGTTAAGGACCAGGTAACCTGTGTCGTTGCCAACCAGGAAGGGAAGTGCATTGCCAGGGTCAGCATCTGTAAGCGCAACGCTCTCCAGTACACCGCTCTTTTTCAGGAATTCCCCGGCACCTGCGTCCGCGCCCAAAAGTGCTTCAGAAGCAGCAGAGCGCTCCACGAACAGCTTGAGTGCCTCCCGCTTAGCAATTCCCCGCTGGTTACGAACGTCGCGGATATGGGAGACGATATCCTGCAGGGTGGTGAACGACTTGATGACATCAGCGTCGTAATCCGCAGCCGTTGGCCACGTAGAGACGACACAGTCATCGCCATCCGCTCGGTCGCGCAGGTCGTGCCAAACCTCCTCGGTGATGAAAGGCATAAAGGGGTGCAAGAGCGTCATCATCTGCTCAAAAGCGGAGATGGTAGTCTCGTAAGTCTGCGTGCTGAGCGGTTGATCTGCCTCCGGCTTGATCGCCTCCAGGTACCAGCTGCAGAAGTCGCCCCAGATGAACTTGTAGAGCGTCATCATGGCCTCACTGATCCGGTACTCCCCGATCAGACGATCAACCTCTGCGATCGTATGGTTAAGCTTGGCCTCCAGCCACTTTGCCGCAAGCATTGCGGTGGGATTGGGCGCAACATCTGCGATCTCAAAGCTTTGGATAAGGCGGTTGGCGTTAAAAATCTTGTTACAGAATTTTTTGCCCTGATTACACAGTTCGGACTCATTGAGCGCTTTTCCGTCGACCATTGGGGCATCAAAAACGATGTCATTGCCCGCAGCAGCACTTGAGAGCATTCCGAAGCGGACGCCGTCAGCACCGTATGTTTTCAGCAGCTCCAAAGCGTCGGGGCTGTTGCCCTTACTCTTCGACATTTTCTGCCGCTTCTGGTCACGGACCATTCCCGTAAAGTAGACGTTCCTGAACGGCATCTTGCCATGCTGCTTAGCGAAGGCCTCGCCGAGCAACTCAGGGCTAAACTCATAGCCGGCCATTACCATCCGGGCAACCCAGAAGAACATGATGTCCCAGCCCGTAACCAAGTCGTTGGTCGGGTAGTAGTATTCCAGTTCTTTGGAATCCTCCCAGCCGTCAAAAACGGACATTGGCCACAGCCAGCTGGAGAACCAGGTATCGAGTACATCCTCGTCCTGCTGGAGATCTTCCAGCGTGATTTCAGGGAACTTTTGCCGGGCTTCGGCCAGCGCCTCTTCAGCTGTTTCAGCAACGAAAACCTCCTCCTCGTAGAACCAGGCGGGAATGCGTTGCCCCCACCAGAGCTGGCGGCTGATCGGCCAGTCGCGTACGTTCTCCGGCTTGAGCCAGCTGCGGTACATGTTGACCATATTCTCGGGGTGGAACTTGACTTCACCGGACTCTACAGCATTAAGTGCCGTCGCGGCCAGGTCCTCCATTTTCAGGAACCACTGCATCGTGAGCCGTGGCTCAATAACGGCATTGGTGCGCTCGGAGCGCCCAACACTGGTCCGGTAGCCTTTGGTTTCCAGCAGGTCACCACTGGCCTTGAGTTTCTTAACAAATTCAACCCGGGCCTCGTCGCGGTCCATGCCTACGAAGAACTGTGCGTTTTCGTTGAGGGTACCGTCGGGATTGAGCAGGTCAATCACCTCAAGGCCATGCTTCTCTCCGAGTTCGTTGTCATTCATGTCGTGGGCCGGCGTAACCTTGAGGGCACCCGTTCCGAATTCTTTATCAACGTACTCATCAAGGATGATCGGGATTTCCCGGTTGACCATCGGAACGATGACCTTCTTACCGTGGTATTTGGTGTAGCGTTCATCGTCGGGATGGACGGCTAGGGCAGTATCCGCAGGGATTGTTTCCGGGCGGCTCGTGGCAATGATGATGTACTCATCTTCAGTGCCGGCAACCTTGTACCGGACAGAATAAAGGTTTTTGTTTTCGTCGGTATGAATTACCTCCTCGTTGGAAAGAACGGTCTGGGCAACGGGATCCCAGTTGGTCATCCGCAAGCCGCGGTAGAGCTTGCCTTTCTTGTAGAGGTTAACGAAAACTTTAATGACGGCCGCATAGAGTTTGGGCTCCATGGTGAAGCGGGTCCGCTCCCAGTCGCAGCTGGCACCCAGCTCCTGCAATTGCTTCAGGATAATGCCTCCGTATTCCTCTTTCCAGGCGAAGGCATGCTCCAGAAATTCCTCGCGGGACAGATCAGACTTCTTGATCCCCTGCTCGCGCAGTTTACGGACAACTTTGGCCTCCGTGGCAATACTGGCGTGGTCGGTGCCGGGAACCCAGCAGGCGTTGCGCCCGTCGAGGCGCGCCTTCCTGATCAGGATATCCTGGATGGTATTATTCAGCATGTGCCCCATGTGCAGCACTCCGGTGACGTTGGGTGGCGGGATTACAATCGTGAAGGGCTCACGATCATCGGGCTCACTGTGGAAATAGTTTTTCTCCAGCCAATGCTGGTACCATTTCGCTTCAACGTCGGCGGCAGTATAAGTCTTGGGTGCGGACATGCTTGATAAATTTGGGTGCGAAGATAGGGCGCATAGTGGTGGTTTGGTAATGCTGCGGGGAGTTGTAATAGTTGCACTGGAAGAAAGATGTATGGTTTGACATCTTGAGGTTGATTCCTGAAAATAACGGTGTGTTGGGCGCGGACGCAGGAGCCATCTTATTCCTCTTCGAAGGGGCAGTGGCAGGTACTACTGCTTCCCTTCACTGCGTTATCTTTGCCTAGTGCGTATTATATCATCATACCTCCTCTTTTTCGTCGGCTTGGGGCTCACTGCCCAACCGCTGCGCATTGAATACTTCACGGTAAATGACGGCCTGAGCACCCGCGACATCAACAGTCTCTACGTAGGCGAAGATGGCTTCCTCTGGGTCAGCACCATGGATGGGCTCAATCGGTTCGACGGGCAAAGCTTCCGGAGGTTTGGGGAAGACCCGGGCTCTGAGAATGGCTTAAGCCGAAGCGCTATCGCTTCGGTAAAATCCGACAACGAGGAGAAATTCATCGTCACCTTCAATGATTTCTACGGTTATTTTGATCGTTTTGACCCGCGTGATTTCACCGTAGAACAAGTACGGTTAATTCCCTCGACTGGTGTCCTGGGTTACCCCCGTGCAATCATTACCGATGATTTAGGACGCACCTTCGTCGTCAGCATCGGCTCCGAAGGAACTTTTCTGTACGAGTACACTCCCGATGAAGCTGACGAACAGCGCAACTTTACCCCTATCTATCACGAGCCCGGCGATGCCTGGACAACGCTTGCTCCGCGGGTAGAACTCCTACCCTTGAAAAACGGTCAGTTTTTCCTGTATGACGAAGCTAACGGTATCCGCCACCTCAGTGCTACCGGAGAGCGGCTGAGCAACGTTTTCAACGACTCGCTGGAAACAGCCAACTTTTACACCTTCGCCGAAGCTGCTGACGGGTCGGTTTTTTTCAGTTTCAAGGATGAAGCCCAGCCGATCTTCCGGTGGGACCCCCAAACCGGGATGGCGGAACCACTGCCAGGCGATGTTGTTGACCTCAGCCTGGTATACCCCAAAGTGTTTCGCGATCAGGCCGGCCAGCTCATGTTTCTGGGGACCGAAGATATTCTGGGGCGCCAATTTCCTGACGATTACTTCATCGTTGACACCAATGGCATATTCAGTCTGTTTGAAAACTCCCTGCCCAAAAATCGGGCGGTGATCGATATGGTTGCTCTGGACTTCCGGGAAACCGTGTACCTGGCTTTGCGGGAAGGGCTTGGGATTATTGAGCGGTACGTTAACCCCGTAGAAACCGCGCTTACGGTTGAAGAGAATGACCGACTCTTCCTTAACAGTATCCGGGGGATTACTGAGGATGACAAGGGAAGGGTTTACTTCACGGAGGAGGAAGGCTTTGTCTATTACTTCGATCCCGGCAAATCAGTACCAGACACCCTGTTTCTGACCTCCATTGAGGATTCGACCAGCCATATCCGGTACCGCGCCGGGCGCGACCTACTGTATGACCAGGAACGCCTGGCCCTCTGGGGCAGCGCCCAACCCACCGGATTGGGCAAGCCCGGAGGCTTGCTCTTTCGCTATGATCTGCAGTCTGGCCTCACCCGCACTTACTTGAGTGACTATCCCTTAGGAGCGATGGTACTTGGTCCGGAAGGAGACTTGTTCATTGCCGGCAGTGACCCGCGTCAAATTGGGGTATTACTACGGTTTAGCCCCGGGGAAGAAGCGTTCTTCCCGGTCATGGAAACGGGCGAGCCCGAGCGTCCGGTCAGTGGTATCAAAATTAACTACCTCTTGTTCTCTCGGAATAAGGAACTACTGATAGGGACGCAAAACCGGGGATTGATCGCCTACGTTCCGGATACCCGCTCGTTGAAATATTACAACACAGCACGGCAGGCCTCCGGCCCGCCGAACTTGGACGTTCGCCCCATTTTTGTGATCCACGAAGACGACGCCGGAGATTGGTGGCTCGGCACTGAAAGTGGGCTCCTACAGTACCAGCGACAGACGGGGATGACAACCCGATTTGGACGAGGAGACGGCCTTAGCAGCAACGTTGTTTACGGTATTGTCTCTGATACCGAAGGGGGCTACTGGCTTTCTACGCAGAACGGCCTGGTCCATATTTCCCCGCCCTTCAAGCGGGGGTCATTCCGAAGGTATTACCGGGAAGATGGTCTAAGTACGGATGCCTTTAATCCGTTCTCCTTTCACCGCAGCCAGGCCGGGCGCTATTATTTTGGTGGAGAGAATGGCATTACCTTTTTTGGAGAGGATGACCTCTCGGCACGTACTGCGGGAGCAGAGACTATGCTAACGGAAATCAATGTACTGGGGCGAGACAGTAAGCGAACCATCAGCCGCAATCTTGATCAATTGGCTGAAGTGACGCTCGCACCTTACGAAAAGAGTGTAGCGATCAGTTTTGCTTTGCCCGTCGGGCAAAGACCAGGCTCCAGTCAGTTCCGCTATCGCCTCGAAGGCTTTAACGATGAGTGGGTCCCGCTGACCAATGAACGGACGGTTCGTTTTAACAACCTGGAAGCGGGAGCATACCTGTTACGGGTTCAGGGCGCGGGGGCAAACGGCAACTACGGAGACCAGGAGCTCACCCTGATGCTTAAAGTACGCCAGTATATTTTCGAAAAACTGTGGTTTCAGATATTCACGATTGCGGTGGTCGTCGGATTAATCTTCTTCATCCTCCGGGCAAAGCTGCTGGAACGGCTGCGCAATGAGCAATTGCGCACGCAACTCAGTAGTGACATCCACGACGAAGTATCGGGGCTGCTGGCCGGTATCACGCTCCAAGCTGAGCTACTGAAAAATCATACGGAGGATAAGAAACTACAATCCCGTCTCCACACTGTCGGCGAGGCCGGGCGGAGTGCCATGTCTAAGATGAGTGACGTTATCTGGAGTATTGACTCGCGCCGCGATACGCTGGGCGACCTGCTCCAGCGCATGCAGGAACATGCTGATGAAGTACTCTTACCCCTGGATATTCGGTACGACTTTGTGGCCACGGGTTTCGATGAATCGAAATCCTTACCTGGAAATATCCGGCAGGACGTCTACTTCATTTTTAAAGAGGCCGTAAACAACATCGCCCGCCACAGTAATGCGACCAGGGTGGACATTCGCCTGGAGCAGTCCGTTCAGGGCTTTGAGCTTTCCATAAAAGACAACGGAACCAAAGTGGAAGACAACCTGCAAGCAGGCACTGCAACTTCTCTTGGCACCCGCGTCCGCGCCAAGAAGAAAGGCCAGGGGAAAGATAACATGCGGATGCGCGCTAACCGGTTGAAAGGCGTTCTGGAAATGAAGGAAGAGGATGGCTATACCCTGCGGCTCTGGATGAAAAGACTGGGGCGTTAGCATGGTGTAACCTCAGGGTAAAGGATGGCGATACCACGGAAATTATATGCAGGCGTAAACCAATAATCACATTCCCCGAGCATCAATTTGCTCTGTTTCCCTGGCTCGTCCTGTAGCCACCGGGGCACTAGCAGCAAAGACCAAAGTACCCGCCGGGCGGATTATTACGGGTTTCACCAGGTTTTAGATTAACGGGAACAACATTAGCCACAGAAAAAACCAAATTCGTTTTACCGAATGTGGAATTTCATCCATTAAGGTACGCTTAACCTAATGGTGTCCCCACATCATATAATGCAAAAAAAGAACGATCCTGATTATTACAGGCTGCAAATTAATTCACTCCGCCAGCGAACACCGAACACCTTAAAAATGGTTATATCAGTAAGTTACGCAGTATTAAACTGCATTATTTGATATTAAACAACCCTAACATGAAAACCTTCACAGCATTTCGTGGCATTACACCTGATACCACCCGTCGTCGACACATTGATAATATTTTTGACTATCAGCGCCGTCGCCTGTTTAACGACCATACGATCACTGGTGATTATGAACTCTCTATTCCTTCAGCCAACGTCACTGAATATGACGAAGAAGAACGGAATGGCTATCTGATTGAATTAGCAGCACCAGGTTACGAGCGGACAAACTTCAACGTAAATGTGCAGGATGATGTTTTGACCATCAGCGGCAAGCTGAACCAACAGGATAAGCGCGACCAAGAATCCTTTCAGCAACGCGAATTCAACTATGCTGACTTCAGTCGCAGCTGGACGCTTCCCGAATCAGCCGATGAAGAAAATATCAGTGCAAAATACCGTAATGGCATTTTGGAAGTTTTCGTTCCCACGCACCAACCCGCTGCGATTACGAATGAACCACGCAGAATAGAAATTGCGAGTTCCTAAACATTGAACTGGTCAAAAATTTGATTGCCGAAAGCCTGTTTGCATCTAGTGAGCGGGCTTTTTTTATGGTAAGAAACTGTACCAATAGAAATGATGCTCTACCCCGCTCTTCCCGACCCAAAACTGCGCAGAGGAGCTTCTTCTGGCAAAGTATCCAGAGTGAATATTACCGACTTCATCTGATTAATACCTTTACATATATCGCAGCACCGTAAAAAATATAGCATCAACCTTCGTAATCAGCGAGTGTCTCTGCCACCAGGTCTTCTAAAAGTATGGCTGCGTTGGTCATCGCTTTTTGGGGTGTGCACTTGGGGTCGTCTAGTATGGCGTAGAGCCCAGTGAGGGCTGGCAAAGCAGTTTTATCTACTGTACTCACCCCTCCGAAAGCCAGCACCGGAATACCTGATGCTTTTGCTGCGGCGGCTACACCACTAACGACTTTACCGTGAGCTGTTTGTTCATCTATTTTGCCCTCACCGGTGAGAACCAGATCTGCGCGAGAAAGTAGCTCCTCAAAACCAACGGCCTCCATAACTACCTGAATGCCGGGCTTAATGGTGCCGCCAAGAAAAGCCAGGCAGGCAGCACCCAGACCACCGGCTGCTCCCGCTCCGGGTCGGGCAGCGATCGTCTTTCGGGTGAACTGTTCCAGTACTTCAGTGAAGTGGGACATGTGTTGTTCCAGATTGGGCAATGCATCGGGCAAAGCCCCTTTTTGCGCCGCGTAGACCATGGTAGCTCCATTGGTGCCAAGTAAGGGATTATTGACATCAGCGACTGCCGTGAAAGAGGCTGTATGAATTAAGGAGTTGATCTCCTTATCGTCTATGCTACGAACATAGCGAAGAGAATTTCCCGCTGGAATGAAATCTTTGCCCTGATCGCTAAAAAAGCGGTAACCGAG
>CAZTTF010000334.1:0-8442 GCA_964616365.1 uncultured Lewinella sp.
GGCGCCTTAGTGTCAGCCTGTGACGCCATGCGGACCGTATTTATTTCCGGGACGGAGGGGCCCGTGCAGCGGGTAACTGCGCATCTTGATTTTCAGCTCCCGGTACGTGATTTTAGTGACCAGGATGACCCCGAGGCGGCCGTCGCTGCCGCCATCCAACAGGAGGTTCGGGAAGTATTTGACCTCGAAGAGCAGCTCTTTGCCGCCACTTTGTACAAACTGACTGCCGAACACTACATCCTCTACCTGAACCAGCATCACCTGATTACCGATGGCTGGGGCTATGCCGTTCAACTGGATTATCTGATGAAGGCTTACCGCGGAGAGGAACTGTCGGCGCTCCCTGCATTTGCTGACTATGCCGCAAGCATGGAGCAGACGGAACAACAAATAGCCCGGCAACAGCAATGGGAGGCGCGCGTGGCAGACTTCCCTACACCTCCGGCCCTGCTGGGCCGGGTGAACCAGGAATTGTCCAGCACTTCCTCGCGGTTGATCCGACAGTTGTCAGTGGCAGAAACAGATCAGCTTCGTGCTTTGTGCTTGACTCCCGAAGTACGCTCTTGGACGCTGGACCTCTCGCTTTTCACCGTTTTTACCACGGCTTTATTTGCCTACACGTATCGCATCAGCGGGCAGGAGCAATTGACCATCGGCGCCCCGGCGCATAACCGACTCCGCAAGGAGGACCAGCAAACCGCGGGGCTATTCATGGAACTTTTTCCACTGAATGTTACCGTCGCCGCGACCGATACCTTTAGCAGCCTGCTGCAAAAAGTCAAAGCAGAAAGTATGTCCTTTCTGCGGCATGCCCAACCGGGAACCAGCACGGCCGTTACTGGCCGTAGCTTCAACGTAGTGCTAAACTATATCAACCGGGCTTTTGCTACCGAATCGGGGCCGGAGTTCTCCACTGAGTGGCTCCACCCGGGGCACACTGAGCCCGGCCATCATTTCAAGCTGCAAGTCTACGACTTCGACGCTACCGGCCAGCTGACCCTATGTTTCGATTGTAACGATGCCGTGATTGAACCGGCGTTTCAGCCTGATTGCGTAGCTGATTTTATTGACTTGCTCCGACAGATGCTGCACTCGCTGGATACGCCGGTGGCTGAGCTGCCGCAGGCAGCTGTTGCCCGCCTGGAAAGTTTCAACGTACAGGATCCTGACTACCGCAAAGATGTCTTGATTACGGACCTCGTGCAGGAAGGCCTTGCTAAAAGGCCTGAAGCTGTAGCCGTCCGCTTTGGCGAGAAAACGCTTACGGGGCGAGAATTAACCGCCCGCTCAAACCAGGTGGCGAACTACTTGCTTGCGCAAGGGGTAAACCAGGAGGAAGTGGTAGGCGTATGCCTGGAGCGGTCACTGGAGATGATTGTCGCCCTGCTTGGAGTAATTAAAGCAGGGGCTGCTTACCTACCGATTGATCCCGGCTTTCCGCAAGCGCGTATCGAGCTGTTGTGCGCGGACGCAGGTGCCACGCAGGTGCTGACGACGCGCAAACACCTCGGTGAATTCTCGGGCTTTTCCGCTGGCTCCGCCAGCGCAGTTGACGATCCGTCCACCTGGCAGAACTTTGCTGATACCGACCCTCCCTTGCACCCGCGGCCGCGCCCCGAAAACCTGTTTTATGTCCTCTACACATCTGGATCCACGGGGAAGCCAAAGGGCGTGATGAATCAGCATGACGGGTTAGTGAACCGCCTGCTCTGGATGCAAAAGCAATTTCAACTTGAGCCAGGGAAGGATGTCGTGCTGCAAAAGACCACCTTCACTTTCGATGTGTCTGTCTGGGAATTATTCTGGCCACTAACCGTAGGTTGTGAGCTGGTATTTGCCCAGCCTGGTGGCGAAAAAGATGACGATTACCTTCGGCGAATCATCGCTGAATACGGGGTTACTACGCTACACTTTGTACCTCCGATGCTGGAGATGTTTTTGCTTAAAACCGCCTCGCTGCCCTCATTGCGGCAAGTGATTTGTAGCGGAGAAGCCCTCACTACGAGGCAGGTTAACGCCTTTACTCAGGCTTACCCCGAAGCAGCATTGCATAACCTGTACGGACCCACCGAGGCAGCCATTGATGTAACCCACTGGCCAGCACCGAAAAGCACGGTCGACCATGTCCCCATTGGTCGGCCGATCGATAATACGCCAATTCGGATTTACGGTCCAGCGCTGGAACGGCGCCCGGTTGGCGTTCCTGGAGAACTCTACATTGGTGGCATCCAGGTAGCCCGCGGCTACCTCGGTAGGCCAGCCCTGACGGCCGAGAAATTCGTCACCGTAGCTGGTCAACGTTGGTATCGTACCGGAGACCTTGTCCGCTGGTTGCCCGATGGTAACATCGATTTTCTGGGGAGGATTGACCACCAGGTGAAACTGCGAGGCTTCCGCATCGAGCTTGGGGAGATCGAAAACCAAATGCTCAGCATTGCGGGCGTCCAACAGGCGGTGGTGCTTTTGCGCAAGGATCAGGCCGGCGAGCCCGCCTTGGTGGGATACCTCACGGGAGATGTCGAACAAGCAGCTCTACGCGATGGCCTGCGGGCAAAAATGCCTGCCTACATGGTGCCGGGAGCTTTCGTCTTCCTGGAGCAACTGCCGCTGCTCAAGAACGGAAAAGTAGACCGGAAGGCTTTGCCCGATCCCGAATTTTCCGCCGCAGGCGATGGCCCGCAGGATGATTTCGAAGAAATGCTGCACGACATCTGGACGGAGGTCTTTCAGCTAGACGCTATTGGTCGGAAAGTACATTTTCTGGACCTGGGGGGGCACTCTCTGACCGGTATTAGAATCATGAGTCACATCAATGCCGCCTTCGAGCTGGAACTCCCGGTAAATACGATTTTCCGTTTTCCGACGATTGCCGGTATGGGAGAACACATTGAAAGTACCCTGCGCAGGTTGTTAGCGGAAATGGAAGATGCTGATGTCTAGAATACTGATCGTCATCACCGGCCAAACGGGTATCCTGAATGCCAGTCTGGAAATGGCCCGTCGCTTGTCTCGGGCGGGGCACGAATTACACCTGGCCGCTCCGCGGCCAGTAGGGGAGCGGATTACCGCTGCCGGATGGGATTTTACCGAATTGCCGGAAATCCTGATGGATCCGGTGGGGGACAGCCGCCTCGGAAAAGGAATTGTAGCCAAGTCTCTCGGCCTGCTCAAGCGGTTTGTCCGTAGCGGACAGCGCAGAGCAACTGCGCTGCAGAATACACGCCCTACGGCTTTCCGGATGCTGGCCAAGCGCTACCAGCCGGATATGGTGCTCATTGATATCGAATTGCACGAATACATTTTGGCGGCACACGGCATGGACCTGAATTTCGTTCTGCTCAGCCAATGGTATTCACTCTGGTGGTTGCCCGGATTACCGTACCTCCGCACGCCAACCATCCCGGGAGTCGGGCCGGAGGGATCGCCAGCTGCTATTGACGAAGTTTGGTCAGCAACCGCTGCCGAACGCAAGCGTGCTTTCCAAATGCAAGCAACGGTAAGTTTTGGTGCCGATCGTCGCTCAACGTTGTTGCAGTTGGCACGAGAGAACGGTTTTCCGGAAGAGCTGATCAAGGAAAGCTTCTGGCCAGGGGTGTTCTCCTACGACGAACTGCCGGTAATTGCCATGGCTCCTTTGGAGATGGAGTTTCCGCATGAACCGCGCAAAAATTTGCACTACGTTGGCCCGATGGTCCACGCCGGACGGGAAGAACGACCGGCGGAAAGTCATCGGGGAGAAGCATTTGAGCAGGTGGTGGCCAGTGCGCAGGGCAAGCAACTGATCGTAGTCACCGTAAGCACGCTTTCCACCGGAGACGCCGCTTTTTTAGCGCGCCTCGTCGCGGCCGTAGCCCGGGAGCCTGATTGGGAAGTGCTACTGGGGCTCGGTGGCAAGCTAAGTGTGGTGGATTTGCTGGGCGCGGACGTAGAAGCCACGCCAGTTGATCCGAGCCAAGTTGCACCAGTAACCCCTGATCTGCCGGCCAACGTACATGCCTTTGGCTATTTACCCCAGTTGGCTGCCCTGAGGGCAGCTAGTTTATCCGTTAACCACGGCGGCATTCATACTATCCACGAGTGCCTGCACTTTGAAGTGCCCATGCTGGTGTATTCCGGTAAGAAAAGCGATCAGCCGGGCTGTGCCGCCCGCGTACACTACCACGAACTCGGCCTGATGGCTGATAAAGACACTGATAGCGCTGCGGAGATCAGGCACAAAATCAGCCAGGTCCTGCAGGGGGAGTATGCCGCTAAGGTCAGGGATTTCAATGCTACTATTGCCCACTATGCCACTGACGAGGTGCTGGAACGCACGGTTACGGCCTTCCTCTCAAGATAATTACTTTTACGCCATGATCAAGATCCTTTCCGTTGTCGGTGCCAGACCGAATTTTATGAAGGTGGCACCCCTGCACCGTGCTTTCACCGCTTCCGGTTTGATTGATAGCCGGATAGTCCACACGGGCCAGCATTATGATGCTAAGATGAGTGACATCTTTTTTAACCAGTTAGGACTACCGGAACCGCACCACTATCTCGGAATTGGCGGTGGAAGCCACACCTACCAGAAGGCAAATGTGATGCTGAAATTTGAGGAGGTACTCAAAGCCGAACAGCCGGATCTGGTCCTGGTGGTGGGTGATGTCAACGCGACTACGGCCACAACTTTAGTGGCCGTTAAAGAGGGAATTCCGGTGGCACACGTTGAGGCGGGCCTCCGTTCCGGAGACCGTAAGATGCCCGAAGAGGTCAACCGGGTAGTGACGGATGCTATTTGCCAATACCACTTCGTGACCGAACACAGTGGCCTGGTTAATCTCGCCCGGGAGAATACACTCAGTCAGGGCGTGCACTTTGTGGGTAATGTGATGATCGACTCGCTGGTGCATTTTCGGGAAAAAGCCGCTCAGGGTACCATATTGAGCGAACTGGGGCTCGCGCCCAAAAGCTATATGCTGACGACCATGCACCGACCGCATAACGTCGATAATGCTGAAGGCCTGAAAGACATTGCGGATATCCTGCGCAGAAGTGCTACCGCATTGCCTGTGGTCTTCCCAATGCACCCGCGTACGCGCAATAACCTGACCAGGCACGGGCTTTTGGCAGAAGTGCTAGCTATCGATAACCTACACATCCTCGAGCCCCAGGGCTATTTGCAGTTCCTGCAGTTGATGGATAATGCCCGTCTGATCGTCACGGATTCCGGTGGCATCCAGGAGGAGACGACCTTCCTGCAGGTACCATGTCTCACCTTCCGGGATACTACCGAGAGGCCTATTACTGTGGAGTTGGGGACCAACATTCTGATGGCAGATCTAAATCCCGATTCCGTGATGGCCGAAGTGGCCAACGTACTGGAAGGCCGTGCTAAGGAAGGTGTGGTTCCACCCTTATGGGATGGCAAAGCGGCAGAACGCATTCGGGATATTTTACTGTCAGTTCTTAATTGATGCTCTGCTCAATGAGCCGCTTTACCCACGTATTTGCCACCCATTCCTTATTGCAGGAGCGCCTTGCAACTGCAATAGTCGCAGCGGCGAAAATTGCGCCGGAGGAAGTGTTGTTGTTAAAAGTAAGAGGTAGCTATCGTTTCGATCAGACATCCACTTTCGCTTCCGTAGACGGTGACCGCTACCTGCATCGGGACGGCTGGAAACTTTGGCGGCACCGCAAGCATAACCAGGCCGCTTTCGCGGCCTTTGAAAAGGAGGTGCTGCAACAACTGGCCCCCGAATTTGAAGTTTACTCGGCGATGTACGATTACTGGTTTGTCCGACTGTTGGGGGGCAAAGCTGCTACGTACCATATTCTGGAAGATGGTTTCGGGAGCTACCGCTCCCGCGAAGAATTCGGGGTGATCTTTGCCCGTATGCAAGCCACCGATTGGCGGCGTAGGATCAAGGCCTGCCGTAAGAACCTGGTGCTGGCTCCCGGACAGGTCGTCCCACAAAAGGATCCCTACGATCTACTGCGGGATGCCGGCAAGTATTACGTTACTTCTCCGCAATGCTTTCCTTTTGTTACTCCCGAGCGCCGGGTGATTTTGGAGCATGTCTTTCCCCCTTCTCATTCGGGAATATATGATGGCGCTTACCTGTTGGCTACGTCAAGCATGGTAGAAAGCAAGCTGGTGCCTATGTCTGCCTATCTCGAGATGCTACGTGAGGTCTTACAAAAACTATCACTCCGAGGGGTGAATAAGCTTTACGTGAAACTGCACCCCGTGCAGGCACAGCACCCCGAGCATGCAATGCTTTACCGTGCTTGTTTTGTTGATGCTGCCGGATTGGAGGTCATTGAGTTAGGTCAGGAAATTAGTGTTGAATCGCTGGCGGCAGGCAATAAAATTACGCTGGTCACGGGCATCAGTACCTTAGGCTTCCATGCCGCAGCGCTGGGCGCTGAGGTTTTAACTTACTATGCCGATTTAGCAGCAATTAACCCCGGTCTGGCACCTCATTTGGGGAAAAGTGGACTAGCTCTCTTTCGCCAAATCAGCCAGCCATTGTGATAGACTACGCTGACAGCAGGAGAGGGCTTGAGCGCGGGGAAAAACTTATCTTACCGATCAAATCTAAGCTTTACTATGGCCAAGCGTGCCTTTATTACCGGAGTAACCGGACAAGATGGAGCCTACCTCTCCGAACTGCTGCTCAATAAGGGCTACGAGGTCCACGGCGTGAAACGCCGTTCATCACTGCTCAATACCCAAAGGGTCGACCACATTTATCAGGACCCCCACGTGGATAACCGCAACTTCGTGTTGCACTACGGAGACCTGACCGATTCGACCAACCTCGTACGCATCGTCCAGGAGGTGCAGCCGGACGAGATTTACAATCTGGGTGCCATGAGCCACGTCAAAGTGAGCTTCGATATGCCCGAATACACTGCCGACGTAGACGGCATTGGGACTACCCGGTTATTGGAGGCGATCCGGCTGCTGAACCTAACGGAGAAAACCCGCTTTTATCAGGCTTCAACATCGGAGCTCTATGGCTTGGTGCAGGAAGTGCCGCAGTCAGAAACGACTCCCTTTTATCCGCGTTCCCCTTACGCAGTAGCTAAAATGTATGCCTACTGGATAACCGTGAACTACCGGGAAGCTTATAATATGTATGCCTGCAACGGCATCCTGTTCAACCATGAGTCACCTCTCCGGGGCGAAACCTTTGTTACCCGAAAGATCACCCGTGCCGTTGCGCGCATGAGTCTGGGGCTGCAAGAGAAAGTGTATCTCGGTAACCTCGATGCCAAACGCGATTGGGGGCACGCTAAAGATTACGTCGAAGGGATGTGGCGGATCCTGCAGCAAGATGAACCCGAGGACTTTGTATTGGCGACCGGTATCACGACAACCGTCCGGGAATTCGTGGAAATGAGCTTCCGGGAGGTAGGGGTAACGCTAAGCTGGGAAGGGGAAGGCGTAGATGAGGTTGGCACGGTTGCTACGGTCAGTGGGCAGGATTTCCCGCTGCCGGTAGGAGCAGAAGTGGTATCGGTTGATCCGCGGTACTTTCGGCCAACCGAGGTCGATCTGTTGATTGGCGACCCCACCAAGGCACGCCTCAAGTTGGGCTGGAAGCATGAATACACCCTGGCGGAAATGTGTTCTGAAATGGTGCGCTCCGATATTGAGGTATTTAAACGCGATCAGCTGCTAAAAAACGCAGGGTTTGCCGTGCCCGAGAATGACGAATAGGGTAGAGGAGAAGCTTGTTTACCACTTAGAAGGTAAGGTAGTAAGGCACTAAGTTGGGTAGCCTAAAGCATTAAATGTATGAAGAATGAATATTACACAACAGCTTATTACTCAATTAGGCTTTGATATTATAGGCGCTGCTATTGAGGTGCACCAGGAGCTTGGCCCCGGACTTCTGGAATCAGTTTACGAAGAGTGTATGATGCATGAACTGGAACTGATGAAGTTAAAGGTTGAGCGCCAAGCAGTATTCCCTTTGTTTTACAAAGGAAAGAAGCTTAAGGACGTTTTGAAACTCGACCTCCTGGTAGAAGATCTGATTGTAGTGGAACTTAAAGCCGTCAAGGAGTTGTTGCCCGTTCATTCCGCGCAATTGCTTACCTACATGGAAATTGCTGAAGCTCCGAAGGGCATCCTGATAAATTTTAATACTGATAATATTACCCGCCATGCGGTTCATCGGGTGAACGGACTCTATAACCTACTGCCAGCTGGGTGAATAAATTAGCCCCATAAATGCCTTAGTGCCTTACTTCCTTACCATCTTAGTGGTTCAATCGTAAGTCTGAGGTTTGGCGTTTGAAGAAACCTTATCGCTAACGCTTTCCTTGGGACTAATAACTTATAGCCACCGGGGTAAATAGATTTAGATTCCTCAGTGCCTTACCTCCTTACCATCTTGGTGGTTCGATAATATTACCCGCCATGCGGTTCATCGGGTGAACGGACTCTATAAC
>CAZTTF010000335.1:0-15444 GCA_964616365.1 uncultured Lewinella sp.
ATCACGGTTACTGGCGGCCGGCTCAACGCCGGCGCTGCCATGGCTGAGCTCATGAGCCGCTGCGATGATTGCTTTGCTCCCTCCAGTTTTGCCGTTGCTCCGAGCGAAGGCGCGGCGACGGAGCTGACGGTAACCTGGCGAGCAATCAGCTCGCTGGAAAACGTACAGTTGCGGTACCGCCCTGCGGGCACCATGACCTGGAGCTCGATTGAAAACGCTACCTCCCCGGTTATCCTTAGTGATCTCCCGGCTTGCTCCGGCTACGAAGTCCAGGTGCTTGGTAGCTGTAATAACGGACAGCAGGTCAGCTCCCCGTTGTTAACCGTGGCGACGGATGGCTGCTGCCAGATCCCGGATGATTTTACCGTTACTGCATTCGCGAACCAGCTCTTCCTCGCATCCTGGACCCAGTTGCTGGCCGGAAGATCTTACCGTGTGCGCTACCGCAAAGTTGGGGATGAGGATTGGTTGAACCGGACCGTCCTCAGTCAGGGGCAACTCGCCATTGGCGGTGTTGACCCTTGTACGGATTACGAGTTTGAGTTCCAGACCAACTGTGATACGCTCGTAACAGATTTTGGCGCACGGATGGTAGTGACCAGCACGGGCTGTGGCGCCTGCCTTGAGGAAGATTACTGTATCCCTAACGATTTTGATAACAGCCAGGAGCATATTGCCGCTGTTGATTTTGGGGGTGTCTTCCGCCGAACCTCCGGTCCGGAACCGGGCGGGTACCGCAACGTTGGTCAGGTCGGCGAAGGTGTTTTCGTGCAGGGTGGTGTATACCGGCTAACCCTGACACCGGACGTAGACGGGATGCTCGGGGTGGAAGGCTGGAAAGTATATGTTGACTGGAACCATGATGGAACCCTCGCCTCAACGGAAGTGGTGGCAGAACTGGACAATCCCGATGGCGCCCCGGCGGTGGTGGACGTAACGGTGCCGGAGACGGCAGTGCTCGGCCTGACGCGGATGCGGGTTATGATGCAATTTAATGGAGTGCGGGGAACCTCATGCGGTGGCTCCGCCTCCGGAGAAGTGGAAGATTACTGCCTGGATGTTGTGAGTGCCTCGGGTTGCCCTCCTCCTGGCAGTGTGCAGGCGACTTACATCGAAGCTATTGATGAGACAGAGTTGGTGTGGTCGGCTTCTGCCGCCCCTGGCGGCAGCTATCGCTTCCGCTACCGGCTGCGCGGCAGCATGGACGCTTGGGTAGAAGCTGATGTTGACCAACCAACGGCTACCATTCGCCCGCTTAACCTCTGTAGCGCCTACGAACTCGAAATTGCCAGCCTTTGTGATGGCAATCCGGGACCATTTCGCCGTTTCTTGTTCATGGATGATTGTACCGATACGGATGACTTGCGTTTGGCTACCGCTGCATGGACCATCTTTCCTAACCCTGCGTACAACATGACCCGGGTACGTTGGGACAATGGTTTGGATCCCGTAAGCATACGACTGTTCAGTGTGAACGGACAGGTACTGCAAACCCTGGCCCCTGCTGCCGGCTTTACGGACGTTCCGGTAAGTGACCTCGCGCCGGGCGTCTATCTGCTGGAACTCCGCTTGCAGGACGGCAGGGCAGGGATGAAAAAGCTGGTGGTACGATAAACGGACCAAAAGGCTAAATAATTCTAGGGAGTTATATATTGATGATCAACTACTTACGTTAATGTTCGTCCCTGGTTTTACGTTATGCACTACGGCCGATGAACGGAGATTGACTAACTTCACCAACCTCAAGCTTGTCCGATCATGTACCGTTTGTTTTTACTTATTGGGGTAACCCTCGCGGCTATTCTCAGCTTTTACCTGAAAGCGCCCTGGTTTACACCAGCCCTGGTGGCGGTAGCATTAGCAGGGTTTTTGCCCGTTTGGCGACGTGGCGGTTTCTGGTTTGCCTTTCTGGCAGGATTTTTCTCCTGGGGCATTCATGCCGGTTTGTTGCACTGGGAGAACCAAGGGTTACTGAGTGATCGTCTGGCAGCTACTTTTGGTCTCGCTAGTGGCTGGCTATTGGTATTGACCACTGCGGGCATTGGTGGCCTCACGACGGGACTCGGGGGGTGGTTTGGTGCCAGCTTACGCTTGTCTTTTCGGGAAAAAGCGGGTAAAGCAGCGGCTTAACCCCAAAGTTTTTTTCCTGGTTTCCATCTGCTTAACCAGTTTTTAACGTCTTTGCCGCCCACACGATGTTAGGTCTTTTGCGAATTTTCGTTTCTTTAGGGCCGATTACCTTTCGGTTGTAAGCTCGATCATGCGCGCCGCATCGCGGCGCACGCAACCGAATTTTTCCGCTTTAACGAAATTCAACTGGTTATCAGTTGAGGATAAAACCGCTTATGGATTCAACACTCAATCGCCACCCCGAAGACGGTGGCAGCATTTTTGGGCACCGCCCAGGCTTGTTCGTGCTCTTCTTTACCGAAATGTGGGAACGCTTTAGTTACTACGGAATGCGGGCCCTTTTGGTCCTCTTCCTCGTCGCAAGTATGGTTGATGAAGGAGGCTTTGGCTGGCCGGAGAAAGAGGCCGTTGCACTTTACGGTATCTACACGGGCCTTGTCTATCTGACACCAATGTTTGGTGGTATTATCGCTGATAAGTTTACGGGTTATCGTAAGGCAGTAGTTGCTGGCGCTTTAATCATGACGTTGGGGCATGCAAGCCTTGCCTTTGAGACGGAAGTCGCCTTCTATCTCGGTTTAGCGCTCCTGATTATTGGTAACGGATTATTCAAACCCAATATCTCATCTATCGTTGGGCAGCTGTACACCGGAGACGAGGAACGCAAGGATAGTGCTTACACCATTTTCTACATGGGTATTAACGCCGGTGCCTTTTTAGGAATCGGACTCTGTGGCTACTTCGGGGAAACCTGGGGCTGGGCCTGGGGCTTTGGCCTCGCTGGTATCTTCATGTTCATGGGGATGCTCCAGTTCTGGTTCGGTCAGGGCATCTTCGGTGATATTGGCCTGACGCCAAAGAAGGCAGAAGAAGTCGAAACGGAGGAAGTAAAGACCGCTGCGCCAAGTGCTACCGATAATGGTGGTGGCCGCATCGCGAAGTGGGCCGGTATCGGAGCCATCGTAAGTTTGGTGGTAGCTATACTTACGGTTCCCTCGATCCGATCACAGATCACGGGCGAGGCTGTAGAGGCGGTCTCCGGCTTGCTGACGTTTAATTACTATATGCCAGCAATCGTATTCGGTGCCGTAGTAGCCTTTATCGGCTGGATCATGAGCGACCCCGATCTGCACGGAAAAGACCGCGACCGGGTCTGGGTAATCATCATTCTCAGTTTCTTCATCGTCTTCTTCTGGTGGGCTTTCGAACAGGCCGGTGGCTCTATGACGCTCTTTGCCAAGAACTTCACAGACAGGGCGCTTGTAGGTAGTGGTGCCATGATATTCAAAGTGTCAAACGCGATTATTACGGTAGTGCCGATGCTGGTATTGACTTACGTACTGTTTAAGCTATTTAGTATTACGTTTGGCCGCTACAGCCTTTCGAATATTATTCTGGGCCTCGCCTTTGTTGGCATTTGGTACCTGATTTACACCATGCTCAGCGAGCAGTTTGCGGACGACAAAGCGGAAGTTCCCGCCAGCTGGTTCGGTATCTTCAATAGCTTATTCATCATCATTTTTGCCCCGTTGTTCAGTAAGCTATGGGAAGCAAAAATCCCCTTCCTCAATAGCGGACCCATTAAGTTTGCGCTGGGGCTGACGATTCTTGGCCTTGGCTTTGCCGTCCTGTCTATTGGTTCTTTGCCGATCGATGATGTCGACACCTCTACGGTCAAAGTGAGTATGTTCTGGTTGATTGCGGCTTACTTGCTCCATACGCTCGGAGAACTCTGTATCTCGCCGGTTGGGCTCAGCTATGTTTCCAAACTCGCTCCAGTCCGACTGGTCGGCCTAATGTTCGGTGTGTTCTTCGTAGCTAACTTTGTGGCTAATTACTTCGGTGGACTAACCGGTAGCTACATGAACGATATCGCGAAAAGTATCGGCCTGAGTGGGTTCTTCCTACTTTTTGCAGCCGTTCCAATTACTGCTGCGGTCGTACTGGTACTCATCAACGGCTGGATGAAAAAGATGATGCATGGTATCGACTAACCGGGATTTCCGTCAGTTACAGGTACTGTTTTTCGCCATGGTTATTGGCCAGCTTCTTTTCATGGCGGTTGTCATCTTCCTCTTGTGGGAAGGAGGTCTCGCGCCAAGCTACCTGCTGGGTGAGTACGAGGACCTCATGATCGCCGGAGCCTACGTTGCGGGCATGATCTTTATGTCCCGTTTCATTGACAGCATGTGGAAAAAGCAAATTGCCACCATGCAGCGATTACAGCGCTCAAGCTTTGGGCACTACCGCAGTACCGTGATCCTGCGCCTCGCCATTCTGGAAGGCGCCGGCTTACTGACGATTATTCTGGCAATGGTTACCCGTAACCCAGTGCTCTTCCTGGCAACAGCCCTCGGCCTGATGGCCTTTTGGACTGCACAGCCCCGGGAACAGGAGTTTACGGACCGTTACGACAAAACGCTCTCGACGCCCTAGCCTTTTCGGGCGCGGACGTAGAAGCAATATGAGAGATAAGTAGCAGTGGCTTCAGCCGCCAGCCTGTAGTGCTCATACCATACCTAAAACAGCCCCGTTGCGATTTCGCAACGGGGCTGTTCTTTTATACCCTACCGCACGCTTTAATGGAACGTATGGTTTAAGCAACCCCATATTGCTTGATTCCTAAGGCTTAGGCATGATTTAAATGGATAGTTTGTAAGTAGCAATCCGTAAATGGTTACTTCCTGTTTCGCTGAGCGGTCGTCCGACAAATCCATTTTTTCCGGGGCAACCGAACCTGAGTTCGTCTGATGGCTCGCGTTTTAAGCACACGGAATGAATTACCACTCCACCACATACGCCCCGTCTTCTCCGGTTACCCAAATCGGTATACCGCGTCGCTCGGCCTCCGCCCGCCAAGCCGTGTTGTGGTATGGCGGGATGCTGCCGTCAATAACGAGGAGGGGGCTGCTTCCCGGGGGGAGCTCGGGTAATGCACGGGCTTGCAGCCCGTCCGTAACAAGAATAAGGTCAAGCCCGGAAATGGCCGTGATATCAGGTGTTGGCCCCTCGCCGGAAAGGACCAGCCAACGTTCGTCACCGACCGTCAGTACTGGTGCTTGCCAATGCAGCGAAGGGGAGTAAACAGTATCCGGTGCGGTAAATGGCTTAGTGCTGAGGGGATGGAGCTTATGGCGCGCCCGATAGGGCGCCGCGGTGAAGGTGAGGTTCGCAGGTGTTGCTCCGAAGGAATAAGCCCTCGTGGCATCATGGACGTCAAGCAGGGTGCCGCGGGAGACATGGTAAATGACCGCCCCTGCTTTTGTGGCTTCTTGCTGCGCCTGCGTCCCCGCCATAATTACAACAAGCACGCAAAAGAGTAGTCCGATGCCCCCCAACCAAAGTTTGCGCCAACGTACCCAAGCTGCGAGTGCCAGAATGCCTGCGGCAAGCAATACGGCTGAGTACCATGGGAAGACTGACACTTGAAGCAGTCCGCCGGGTAGCCCCTGGAACCAAAAAATGAAGGCATTTTGTAAGTAGACGATGCCTCCCAGGAGACTGCCGCAAAGCGCAGTCAGCCCCGAACGAGGGATGACGCCACCAAGGAAACCCAATAGCAGGCCACCAACCATGGTGGCAAAGGCTGAGAGGATGACTACGGTGCCACTGACCAGGAAGTAGCTGGGAAACTGGCCGAAGTGATAGAGGGAGAGCGGGAGCGTGCCGAGTTGCGCGCCCGTAGAAGCTGCCATTGCCGACCAGGCAGACTGAAACAGGCGCCAGGGGAAACTGATGAGTCGGTTTAGATGATTGGTGAAAAGCACAATTCCGATAATGGCGGTAAAGGAGAGTTGAAAGCCAACGTGGAAGAGTTGCTGGGGGTTCCACCAAAGCATGATGATGGAGGTAGCGGCCAGCACGTTAAATACGTCTGTTTTTCGGTAAGTAACTCCACCAAGGGCAAGGACGGTAAACATCAGCGCCGCGCGCTGCACCGAGGCGCTCATGCCCGAAACGAGCGCAAAACCCCAAATCAGGACAATACTGAGTAGTGCTACAGACCACCTTCCAATCAGGGTCCGATCCAACCGCAGTATCCGGACGAGAAGAAAGCGGAGGATCAAAAAGATGATGCCTACGTGCAGGCCGGATACAGCCAGCACATGGATGGCTCCCGTTTCGGCGTAGGCGGATTTTATTTCGGATGATAGCCCGTCCCGCTGGCCCATGACCAGGGCAGCAGCTACGGCAAGCTGGTCTCCGCTGAGGTGCCTTTGGAGGGTGTTGAACCAACTGCGGCGGAAGGCTTCGGCGAGTGGCTTTATCCCCGCGCTGGCTTTGGTTGCAAGTTCCCAGTCCTGTGCTGTTTTCAGATAGGCATTATGATAAATGCCTTTTCGGCTCCAGTAATTCCGAAAATCGAATACGTAAGGATTCAGTGGGGGACGTAAATCACGGGGCCGTCCGCGAAAAACGATGCCATCGCCACTACGGAGTTTAGCGGTCGCCTCATCGGGAGGGAGATAGAGTAGGATTTTGCCTGAAATGACTTGCTCCGCCAGAGTATCACGCAATAGGTGCGTCAGGGTTACCTCAGTGCGCATCCGGGTGTCACCGGGTCGAAGGCTTGATACTGTTCCTGCGAGAAGGTCTCCCTCCTGAAAGTGGTGCATGAAAAAATCGGTCCTTTGGGGAAGGTAGGTGGCGTTGTTGCGCCAGCCGGCAAGGACAAAAGCCAGCACGAGGATTAAGCCACTGGATAAGACAGAGCGCCAACGCTGCGGGGCGGGGCGCAACAGCAAAACACCACCGGTGATCGAGATGCCTGCAGCAACGCTGAGCCAGACTAAGGGAGGAGTATTACCAAGCGCATCGGCCACCAATACGCCCAGGATGGTTGCAAGCGCAATGGGAACGAGGGGCACTGCTCCCCAGGCAGGCGGAGGCGCGCTGGGCTGGGGTGTCGGCATGGAGCTTAGTACTTTGTTTAGGGCAGAAAGGTACGAGGCTCAGGGGATATATAGGGCGTGATCAGAATATTCTTATAGGACAAACGCATCAAAACTTATCGTCGTCCGACACATAGGGTGAGCCTTCTGAATCACACCTAAGGCGGTCTTTAGAGGACGCATACTATGTCCGAACAACTCACTTATCAGGTAAATCGAGGTGGCTGCACATAGTAAGCGTCCCTTGGAAGCGACAAAGGAGCCTTTTCCAAGGGCTCATACTATGTGTCAGCACCTGTTTTACGGTACTCATTCTTGCCGGACTACTTTTTCTTTGGTCGCGCATAAGGTAGGCGGCGTGCCTTACCTACCTGATGATAGGTGTCTAGTCCGGCCACGCTCATGGTTTGGAGCAGTTCGTGGTCTACGTGGCCGGTTGGGGCTACGGCAGCATCCGGGACAAAAATCTCCTGAATACGACCAACAATGAAGAAAGTCTCAATACCACTGATTTTGTGTTCCTCCTCAAAGGTCAGACCAATCCTGATTTTAGCTTCTTCCACGTAAGGTGCTTTACAAGCATCGCTGTAGGTAGGTGTCAGGCCCGTAGCGGCAAATTCACTCTCCTCATAGGCGTAGTTGGCACTGGTTTGGTGAGCCTGTTCAAGAAAATCAGGGTGCAAGGTGTTGATGGTAAACCACTTGTTGGCCTTGATGTGGTGATAAGTATGCCGCGGGACAGTTAGCGGCCGCATGATAAAGCCGAGCAAAGGCGGAGAACTGGCACTGATGTGTACAAAAGAGCTGAAAACACCCAGGTTTTCGGTCCCCCGAAAGCCCTTTGTGCCAACCAGGTGAACGCCCCGTGGGCCGGGAAGGGTGTTCATGAAGTGACGGCGGTACATGGATTCCTGGGCGAGAATGTCCTCTAGGCTGAGATGCATGTTCGGAGAGTTTGCAGGGGAACGGTGAAGGGCGAAGATGGTTCAGGTTGTGGCACTCTTCGGGGAGTAGGGCAGAAATAGTTGCGGGGGAATACGCTCGGTAAAGGTTCGTTTTTTCTGGTGTTTAGATTTGTTTTACATAGGCTGTTGGTCTGGTATTAGGCCGAACTGAGAGGATGTGGCCTCGTTAATAATTCAGGGTGCCTATATTCGCTCTCTCCAATCAAAAACTTACCAGCATGAAACAACTAGCAATCCTTCTCCTTCTCGCAACCATCATTTTTGCTTGTGGCGGTGGCGAGGACGCTCCCAGCGAAAAGCCAATGGCGAAAACCGAGAAGAAGGCCAAAAAGAAAGAAATCAACGCTAAAAAAATCTGGAAGATTCGCTGTATCGCCTGTCACGGAGTTAATGGTGACATGGGAACGAACGGTGCTGCTAACCTTCAGGAAAGTACCCAGTCGTTGGAGTACCGGATCAACATCATCAAGAACGGATCTGAAAATGGGGTAATGACTGCCTTCGGAGAAATTCTTAACGATGAAGAGATCGAGGCAATGGCGAAATACACCATGGCTTTCAATAAAGACCTTTAATCAATAGTGTCAGCTACGGAACACCTGGTCCTGGGCATTATGTCGGGCAGTTCGTTAGACGGACTGGACCTTGCCATTTGCCGGATTGTCTTACCGTCGGACGACGAGAAGGCTTCCTCCTGGTCTATTCTCGCAGCTGAAACAGATCCCTATCCTCCTACCTGGCAGGCCCGGTTGCGTTCTGCGCCGGCCCTGCCGGGCCGGGAGTTGTGGCGGTTGCACGCAGACTTTGGTCGTTGGGTCGGGCAAAGAACTAAGGCTTTTCTGGCCCAATATCCTAGTTGGCAACCAACCCTTATTGGTAGCCATGGGCATACCATCTTTCACGATCCCGAGCAACGATTTACCACCCAGATCGGCGATGGCGCAGCCATCGCTGAAGCGACAGGCTTGCCCGTAGTAACCGAATTACGCGGTGCCGACGTTGCGGCGGGTGGTCAGGGGGCGCCGCTGGCGCCCCTGGCGGACAAATACCTGTTCCCCGAGTACTCAGCCTTCCTCAACCTGGGCGGGATCGCTAACCTCAGTGTCCGACAAGCTGGAGGTACTTACCTGGCGGGAGACATCAGTGGCTGTTGCCAGGTTCTTGACCGGCTGGCAGCCCGCGAGGGGCTGCCTTATGACGCCGACGGCCAGTTGGCACAGCAAGGAACACTGCATCCTGCGACCGCGGCAAAAATAGCTGCGCTTCCTTTCCATGATCTGCCCTATCCCAAATCCTTGGACAATGGCTGGGTCCGGGAAATCTTGTGGCCAGTCATCGGAAAGACCGATCTCTCTACGGCGGATGCGTTGCGCACCTTCACGGTGTGGCTGGCGAACAAAATTGTAACGGATTTGCTTGCCGTAAAGGGCGCAGACGCCGGTGCAAAGGAGAATCCAAGAAGCAAGGTGCTCGTCACCGGAGGTGGTGCCAGAAATACCTTTCTGGTCGATATGCTCCGCCTCTCCCAGGAGGAGATCGGTGCTGGTTTTGATTTTGTCGTTCCCGACGAAACGACGGCAGACTTCAAAGAAGCGGCCCTGATTGCCTTAGGAGCCGCCCTGCGTGTTTCAGGACGGCCTAATGCACTCGCCTCGGCGACCGGAGCACCCAGGGATACAGTTAACGGTGCGCTGTATTTGCCGGGTTAGTCTGGGGTAGCTGTACGTACATATGTATATATACGTACAGCTTTGTTTTTCAAAGCCATTCGCACGTCTTCACTAAGTCACACCACAGAATTAAATACTTATATGATCTTACTAACCGGAGCGACGGGATTTGTGGGGGCGGCAATCGCCGCTGCTCTGCTGGAAGCTAAAGCACCCTTTGCTGCTTTGGTCCGTGATACTTCGGAAGTCAGTGTTTTAGAAACTGCGGGCGTTCCCTTATTCACAGGAGACGTGAATGACCCGGATAGCCTTTTGACCGCAATGGCTGGGGTAGACACCATTATCCACACTGCTGCGGTGGTTTCTTTTTTACCTGGCGATCGTGCGCTGATGATGAAAGTGAATGGGGAAGGAACGGCGAATGTCGTCAATATGGCGCTTGAAGCCGGAGTTCGTCGTCTTATTCACTTAAGCTCCGTTGCGGCGCTGAACCGGGTGGATGGCGGACCGGTAGTCACGCTTGCCGACCGCTGGCCGGCCGAGCGGCCCAACACCAGCTACGGAGAGAGTAAGTTTGCCGCCGAGCGCGAAGCCTGGCGCGGCCAGGCCGAAGGACTCGAAGTTGCCGTCCTCTACCCAAGTCTGATCCTGGGGTCCGGTGATTTTTCCGGACACAACACGCCTTCCCTGTGGCGCTTGGCTGCTCAGGAGCGTGGGTTTTATCCCGCCGGGACGACAGGCGTCGTCGCCCTCCAGGATGTAGTTGCTGCCACAATGGCTACCCTGCATAGGGACGAAGATGGAGACCGCTTCCTCCTCAACGCCGCTAATCTGAGCTGGAAGACTTTGTTGTCCGACATCGCTCATAGCATTGGGGCAAAGGCGCCGACGTTGAAAGTTCCGGCCTGGCAGTCCGCATTTCTCTGGCCTTTGGAGGCTCTCCGGTCCCGCTTTTCGGGGAAACGCCCGATGATCACCCGGGAGAGTCACCGTAACGTGCAGAGCAGTTTTCGTTACGACGGGAGTGCTTACCCTTCTCTTACCGGAGAGGCATATCAGGATATTGGCACGGTTATTGCCGAGATCGGGCAAAGGTATCAGGCGCATATTGCCCGGTGAACTCCCGGATAGTAAGCGAAATGGTTACCTTGGTTTCACGAATTTTTCGTTCAGATGGTCCAGACCAAACTTGCTAAGGCGCTACTTTCACCGATCTCCCTGCTGTATGGCCTGGGGGTAAGCTTCCGTAATTGGACCTACCGTCGTGGTATTCAGAAGAGCATTGATTTTTCGGTGCCCGTCATCAGCGTCGGTAACCTCACGGTAGGTGGTGCGGGGAAGACCCCGCACATTGAGTACCTCGTCCGCGGGCTGCAGCCTTATCTGAATATTGCCACGCTTAGCCGTGGCTACCGCCGGAAGACCAAGGGCTTCTTGCAGGTGCACCCACAAATGAATGCGGAGCAAGTAGGAGATGAGCCTTTACAGTTTGCCCGTAAATTTCCGGAGGTAATGGTCACTGTGGCCGAAGAGCGCGCCTTTGCCATCCCGGAGATCATGGCCCGCAAGCCGGATACCCAATTGGTGCTGCTGGACGATGCTTTTCAGCATCGCGCCGTCAAACCGGGGATGAATATTCTGTTGACGGAGTTTGATCGTCCCTTTACCCGGGATTATTTGCTGCCCAGCGGGCGGCTGCGGGAATGGCGCTCAGGTTACGAGCGCGCTGACATCATCATCGTCTCAAAATGCCCGGCGGACCTCACCAAAGAAGCGGCGAATGCCCTGACTGCTGAAATTGACCCGCTGCCGCATCAGCGCATCTTCTTCACCTACTATGACTACGCCGCTCCATACTACATGCTGGATCACCGGTACCGACTCAAAATGGAATCAGGGGTGTCGACATTATTGATTTCAGCAATCGCCGGAACGGATTACCTGATCAGTCACCTCAAAAAGCAGAGCCCCCACGTGCAGAGCCTGGATTATGAGGACCACCACTATTTTGACCGGCGTGACCTCAGCAACCTGCGCCTGCGCTTCAACGAAATGCCCGGCAAGCATAAGGCCATCATCACGACTGAGAAAGATGCTACCCGTCTGGAATTGCACCGGGAGTATATTGCTAAAGAACGGTTGCCCGTCTTTGTATTACCCCTCGCTGTCCGCTTTCACTTTGGTGAAGGCCCGGCCTTTGATACGTTGATTCGGGATTATATGCTGGAGTTTAAAGCGTAGGGGGAGCCTCCGGGGCAACGATATGTTTTGGTGAGAGAGGTTACGAGATACGGGCCTGCCGAACTACCTTCGCACCATGGCTAAGCTCGTATTCTGGTTATTTCATTTTCTCAGTCGTTGGATGCTACGCATTTTCTACCCCGCAATGGAGGTAGAAAACGTGGAACAGGTTAACCAACCCGGGCCTACGTTATTGTGTGGTAATCATCCCAATACCCTGATCGACCCCCTGATTGTTGGTATTCACCTTGACTACCAGACGTACTTCCTGGCCAATGCTGCGATGTGGATCAATCCGGTGATGCGCTTCATGATTGATCCGTTTTGTATTCCGGTGGCGCGGCCGCAGGATAAAAAGGCGGGGGCAACAAGAGGCATGGATACGGATGAGATCTTTAACCGGACGTTCTCTGGTCTTGAGTCGGGCAACATTGTCTACATCGCACCGGAAGGCGCGAGTGAGCTAGAGCGCAAGCTCCGCCGCCTCAAAGGCGGCGCGGCCAGCATGGCCTTGGAAGCAGAAAACCGTAACGACTGGCAACTGGGGCTCCGGATGATTCCTGCAGGCGTTAACTACGAAAGCCCTACCACTTGCTTTAGCCGGGCGTTTATTCGCTACGGGGAACCAATTGACTTGCTTCAGTTCCGGGAGCAATACGAGAAGAGTGCTATTCGTGCTATCCGTAGCCTGACGAACGAGTTAACCGACCGGATGCAGGAGCTGCTCATTCACACTAAGAATAAAGATGAGGAACGCACCCTGCGCCCCATTGAACGTGCAGTGCAGAACGAGGCGCCCATGACGGTGAGCAAACACCACTTCCGTACCAAAAAGATCCTCGACTGGTTGCGCGAGCTACCCGAGGAAGACTACGAGCGCCGCAGTGCAGCGGCCATGGAGTACGATCAGCTATTGCGGCAAACGGGACAACTGGATATTGAATTCAGTAATCACCCCGACCGCAAACTAAGCGCAGGTACCCTGCTAGGATTACCATTCTACCTGTACGGGTTGATTAATCACCTACCTTGGTTGTGGCTGATCAACTTCATCTGGCGGGCAATGGGCATTGATCGTGGCTATAAAGCCACGGTGCAAACCCTCGGCAGCTGGGTCTTGCTTCCCACCTTGTACCTCCTCCAAACTTTGCTCTTTAACTGGCTTTACCCGGAAGGCTGGGGGTGGCTATACCTGCTCTCCCTGCCGATTGCTGGTCTCTTTTCCCTCAAGTACTGGCTGACCTATCGTGCTTTTTGGGCTGGTCGGTTTTCCGGTACCTCCAAAGAGGATGGAAGATTACAGGAATTGCGGAAAGCAATACTAGCGGACGTGCCCGTTTAACCATGGACTCCCATTCATGACAAATACTTTCCAAGGCTATCAAATAGTGAGAGCGGAGGTCGTCCGACGCGTTGTTTTGACCTGGCGTAGCCGGATAAACCTCGTTTGACGACTCGAAGCGTTGCTAAAACGCTTCTTACCTTCGCGGCATGACTACTACTAAGCCGCTGACCGCTACCCAAATTCTGACCAAGCTTGTCTCTTTTCCCATTTTCGGAGGAGACGGAAACCTGGAGATAACTGCCTGGATCAAGGATTACCTGACCGGCTACGGTGTAGCGTGTCAAACGGTTCCGGATGAGACCGGAACGAAGGAGGCCTTGCATTGCCGGATTGGCCCGGCAACCGATGGCGGAATCATTCTGAGCGGCCACCTCGATGTAGTACCGGTAGTGGGGCAACCCTGGGACACTGACCCTTTTAAACTGACCCTGAAAGGAGATAAGCTTTACGGCCGGGGGAGTTGCGATATGAAAGGTTTTGTAGCCTGTTGTCTGGCTGCAGTACCCATGCTTTTGGAGGCTGACCTACAAAAGCCCGTGTACTTTGCCTTCAGCTTTGACGAAGAGATTGGTTGCATGGCGGGAGATCTGCTAGCGGGAGCCATTCGTGACTTTTATACCGAGCAACCAGGGGGAGCCATTATCGGAGAACCGAGTATGCTTCAGCCCATGGTTGGCCAGAAGGGTATTATGGTGTACACCACGACCGTTACCGGTAGTCAGGGACACAGCAGTCGGATCAAGCAAGAAGTAGATGCCATCCACGAGGCGGCGCGCCTCGTCATCTGGCTGGAGGATAAAATGGATAGCCTGATTGCGAGTGGTCGGATTGACGACCGCTTCCACCCCAACCACACCAGCTTACACGTAGGAACGATTAACGGCGGCTCAGCTTTTAACATCATCGCGAACTCTTGCAGCTTTGATTGGGATTTTCGGAATATCCCCATGGATAACGCTGAAGCTATTTTTGCAGAATTCGAGCAGCATTGTGCGGCGCGCGTGGAGCAGCGCCGGGAGGTGTTCTCCGACTTTACCATTACCCACGTCCCAATGCACCCTGCGGTTCCCGCCCTTGATACCGCTGAAACGGCACCGATCGTTGATCTGGTCAAAAAGATCTCAGGCAATGATACAACGGGGACGGTGGCCTACGCCGCCGAGGCAGGCCAATTTAGTAATGCAGGCTTTCCGGCAGTTATTTGCGGCCCAGGCGACATCGCTCAGGCACACCGCGCCAACGAGTTTGTTGCGGTAGAACAACTTGATGGTTGCGTGGAGATGATCGGTCGGCTTGCTGCAGCATTAGGGTAGGTTTCTCGACCTTGAGGCCTACGTTTGGGACAGAAGTTTGTTTCTATAATTGCGCTTCGCACGAGCTCCCTCTTTTCCATGCTGAAAAAAAAACAGAAAAGCTAGGCTGTACTATGTCTAATACCAAAGCATACCCCACTGGCTTTGGAATGGATATAACTGAGGAACTCCAAGCATCCATTTAGAACATAAAAGAAAATATGTTAGTTGAAAAATGAGCGATCCTTTGTTCTGAGACCTTGTCTTTTCTGAAAATCACCTTTGAACCTTGCAAGTACCAGCTACGGCCTTAGCCTCGGCCGGTGAGTGGACGTCTCGGAGCCGTTAAAAAATGCTAGCTGTCTGAGCCGCTTCGAAATTTCCTTGTTACTCCTGATGCCGATAACCAAGAGGTAAGGGCATGAAAACCTGAGCTTGCGGCGAGTTGTAGCATTTTAGGCTGCGAGGTGTCCGCCCACCGAATAGCCGAGGATACAGCCAAAGGCTTTTGCTTCTTTTCGCCGGGAAAAGAAGGCCCCCGGCAGGGATGGGAGACGGGAACTCTTTATGAAGCAATAATGTCCGAAGAGATGTGTCCCAACTGAAGGCCTAAAGGTCGAGAAACCCACACGAGAGGTCGTAACATTCAGCAAGACTTGGGTTTCAGCCCAAAACCGCTAGATGCTCTACTGCAACAAGGCAGTATTCGATGGCCGTATCGGTGTTTTTAATTGCCCCCAAAGGGCAATCGATTGCTCAGGCTGCGTGCGTACTGGCCTTGACCCGGTAGGGAAAAACTGTTCTGAAATAGTTGTAAAGTTTTCTGTGGTTTTCGTGTCCTGAACCCTGCTACTTGAGGTATATTGGTCAGGAGAATACCCATCGATCTAATGCGCAACTTCCTACTAC
>CAZTTF010000336.1:0-12910 GCA_964616365.1 uncultured Lewinella sp.
AATGCCGGGGGGCTTGTGCAACGCGAGGTAAACCGTTGGAGGCTTGGCGTTGAGGGGTTTGCCGTCCAGCAGGACAACGTCTCCCTCAGCTACCCGGTTGCCGCGTTTAGCCACCACTCCGTTAAGGGTAACCCGGCCGGCATCCAACATCCGGTCTGCTTCGCGTCGGGAGCAGACACCAGTGGATGCAATAAACTTGTTGATGGAGATCGAATCATCGTTTGCCATAAGGACGAAGGTAATGGGCTGGGCTTATTTCAAAACTACTCCGGTGCCAAAACCTTCCGGATACCGTACCATTCCCGTTTCTGGGTTAAACGTCACGCCGGTAGCCGGGTCATCGGCCAGCAACATGGCGCCGTCCATGTCGGCATAATCCAGTTCGGGGAGTAGTTGGGCGATGGCGGAGATCCCGACGGAGCTTTCGGTCATACATCCCACCATAACGGAAAGCTTAAGTTGCCGGGCACGATCAATCATGCGCCGGGCGGGCAGTAGCCCGCCGCACTTTACGACCTTAATGTTGATCCCGTGGAAGAGGCCGGCGCAGGCGTCAACATCGGCCTCCGTCTGGCAACTCTCATCGGCAATGATGGGCAGTACACTATGTCCAAAAACTTCAAACTGGCCCATCCAGTCATCAGGCTTCAGCGGTTGTTCGATGAAAGCTACCCCAAGGTCTTTCAGTACGTGGGAGTAATCGATCGTCTGCTGAGCCGACCAACCGGTATTGGCGTCAACGTAAAATGGTGCCGCCGTTTTTTCGCGCAACGCTCGAATAATCGCCAGATCATCATCACCACCGCCAAGCTTTATTTTATAGACTGGCCAGGGGAAAGCCTCCAGCTTGTCGGTCATTTCCTCGATGGTCCCCAGGCCAATCGTATAGCAGGTAGGGGTAAGTTTAGCGGGTTGCTGCCAAAGCTTCCCGAGGCGTTTACCTTGTTTACGCGCCCAGAGGTCGTGGGTGGCTACGTCCAGTGCACAGCGCAGAAAAGGGTTGAGCTCCGGGGCATGCTTGTCGATCAATACGTGCAGGGCTTCGGGCGTCAGTGTTTCCAGGGGCGCGAACGCAGGTGCAAGGTCAAGTAATTCAGCCGTACACCGTTCCGAATCCAGCCCGTAGTAGCGGGTCATGGCAGCCTCTCCATAACCACTCAACCCGGAAGCAGGATCGTGGAGTTCAACGATCAGCGTAGGCTGATCCGTCCGGCTTTCGTGGGCAATCCGAAATGGGTTCGCAAGTGGGAGGGTAAAGGGATGAACAGACAGTACCATGAGATCAGACGTGAAGGTGCAGGATTAAACATTCAGCTTTTAGAACGAATTTAGCCAACGAACGTTTCGTCCTTATCCCGGAATACCCTCAGGAGAAAATTGAGCACAACATTCCGGGTCGTGGCGTGAATCCTTACTTTTGCGTTCCCCTAAACCAGACCAAATGACAATCACTACCATCAACGCTCATCAGCTGGCCTTCACTAAGTCTGCGGACGGCCTCCTACCCGCCATCGTTCAGGATGCCAGCACCCGCGTGGTGCTGATGCAGGGCTGGATGGATCGGGCAGCGCTCGACCGGACACTTACCTCCGGGAAAGTGACGTTCTTCAGCCGGTCCAAAGGCCGGCTCTGGACCAAAGGGGAAACCAGCCAGAACTACCTCCACCTCGAATCGATCAGCGCAGACTGTGACTTGGACAGCATCCTGATCCAGGCCACTCCCGATGGTCCTACCTGCCATACCGGCAAGGATACCTGCTGGGGAGAAGCCAATCAGGGAGACTTCCTTAACCATCTGGAAAACACCATCCAGCAACGGCGGGACAACCCTTCTGAGAGTAGCTATACCAGTAGCCTACTCGCCAGGGGCATCAATAAGGTGGCCCAGAAAGTTGGTGAAGAAGCAGTAGAGCTTGTTATTGAAGCAAAGGATGACGACAAAGACCTCTTCCTCGGCGAAGCCGCGGACCTGATGTACCACTACCTGGTATTACTGGCAGCTAAGGGGTACACCCTCGAGGAAGTCCGGGAAGTGCTGCGGAGCAGACATAGCTAGGAGCTAGGGACTAGGAGCTAGGAGCTAGGAGCTAGGTAACAACTAGCCTGGGCAACATCCAAGCTTCTAAGCTTGCAACCTAATCCTGCCATCAAAACGTTATCAACAAGTACCAAAACAAATACCCCATGACGCTAGAACAGCGCATCGTTGCCGACATGAAAACAGCCATGAAGGCCAAAGACAAAGTAGCTCTGCGTGGCATCCGTGCCATCAAAAGCGCGATTCTTCTTCAGAAAACCGATGGCTCCGGCAAGGAACTGGACGAAGCTGGTGAAATCGCACTGTTGCAGAAACTGGTAAAGAGCCGCCAGGATAGCCTGGACATCTACACCAAGCAAAATCGCGAAGACCTCGCCCAAACGGAAAAGGAAGAAATTGAGGTCATCAGCCGCTACCTCCCAGAGCAACTTTCTGAGGACGAGCTCGGCGCCATCATCGAGGGCATCATCGCCAAAACTGGTGCCAGCTCCATGCGCGACATGGGTAAGGTAATGGGTATGGCCAGTGGCGAAGTTGCCGGCCGTGCCGACGGTAAGACCGTTGCCGCGATGGTGAAAGCGAAGTTAGGTTAGGAGCTAGGAGCTAGGAGCTAGGGGCTAGGGGCTAGGAGCTAGGAGCTAGGAGCTAGGAGCTAGGAGCTAGGAGCTAGGAAAATTAAGCCACTAGCTCCTAGTTCCTGATTCCTAAGCTCTACTTAAGGTCCAGAATATTCCCCATGCCGTAACATCTTCGGCAACGCGCCTCGTAGAGGTCTTTTTCTCCCAAGACGACGGTTTCCTGGTCCTGAACCAACCGGTAAGAGTGGGTAGCCAGATTACCACAGTGCGAGCAAATGGCGTGCACTTTAGTGATGTATTCGGCTACGGCGAGGAAGTTACAGATGGGGCCAAAGGGTTTGCCTCTGAAATCCATGTCCAGGCCGGCAATGATAATCCGTTTACCCCGGTTGGCCAGTTCGATGACATGATCGACAACCTCGGGTTCAAAGAACTGGGCTTCATCAAGACCGATTACGGTCGTCTCCTCGGGAATGTCAAGCAATTTGCTGGTGTCGGTAATCGGCGTGGCCAACAGGGAGTTATTGTCGTGTGAAACCACCTGGCGCTCTCCGTAGCGGGTATCAACCTTCGGCTTAAAGATCTCGACGCGCTGGCCCGCGATGCGGGCCCGCTTCAGCCTACGAATCAGTTCTTCCGTCTTTCCCGAGAACATACTGCCGCATATTACTTCGATCCAGCCGCTACGCTGGCCACTAAAATGGGGTTCAAGAAACATTAATCTCCGTTTAATGCGTTATGGTCTGACATAAACCCAAAGTCCGTTATCTTGGGCCACGTTTACCGAAACCGTAGACCAAGCATGAGATGCTTAGGTTTCTGCGCCAAAAGTACCACACCCTTCCCGGACCACCGAACAACGGATCAAAATACCTGCATACATGGCCCAGTCGCCCGCCGACCGCTTAATCAGCCGCATCACGGCCCTTCACAAAAGCCTTCAATTGGATGAGGGAGGAAAGCTCTCTACCATGGAGCGCGACCTCATGCTAGGCTACCTGCGCGAGCTTTACGAAATCTACGCCACCCACCAGGAGGGAAAACCGTACACACCGCCGCCAGTAGCGGCGGCACCCGCCCCAGCTCCTCCAACACCAACACCGCCCCCGGCCCCCGTTGCAGCACCTGCGCCCCCGCCTAAACCTGCTCCTGCGCCAACACCTCCTCCCGCCCCGGCGCCCGAGCCAACACCCATACCAGCTCCGGTAAAAGAGGTAACGCCGCCACCGGCGCCTGCACCAAAACCAGTGGAGCCACCAAAAGCAGTTACTCCGCCAACCCCACCGGAGCCCAAACCTACCCCACCGCCAGCGCCAAAACCGGTTGCACCGCCGGTCGTTACTACCCCCGGAGCCGATGTACGCGCACTCTTTACGGAAGATACTGCGGCCGGCCGCTTCGGTCGCCAGCCGCTGGCTGACCTGACCAAAGCCCTGACGATCAACAACCGCATCCTGTTCAGTAAAGACTTGTTTGGTAACGACAACGACCTGCTCAACACCAGCCTGCGCACCCTGAATACTTCTGGCTCATTTGCCGCCGCACAACCAGTCCTGGAAAGCATGGCCCGCCGCTTTCACTGGACAGAAGAAGACAAAGCCGAAACGGCTAAAGAGTTTATCGAATTAGTCCGTCGCCGCTATGTTTAAAACCGCTCTTAAAGTCTTACTCGCCCTCGTCCTGGCGTTCATCGCCTACCTCTTCGTGCAGGCCAACAACTCCAATACCCTGGTGCCAGAGACGATCGACGACATGGCCGTAGCCGTCCCTGTTCCTCCGGTAGGTGATGTACTAACAATTGCTTTTGGCAGTTGTAACCGGCAAGACCTTCCCCAAGACTACTGGAAGACCATTGCCGCCCACGAACCCGAAGCGTGGCTGTGGCTTGGAGACAATGTCTATTCCGATACCGACGATATGGACAAGATGGCCGCTGATTATGCCACCCAAAAAAACAACCCCAACTATGCCAGCTTTATGGCCGCCGTACCAGCCATTTATGGTATCTGGGACGACCACGACTACGGCCTTAATGATGGCGGTAAAGAATGGATACATCAGGACGCGGCGAAGGAGCAGATGCTTGCCTTTTTGGATATCCCTGCCGAAGCCGCCGTTCGCAAACGGAAGGGGGCTTACCAGGCTTACACCATTGAACAGGGCGATATTGCCGTCCGGGTGATTCTCCTCGACACCCGGAGTTTCCGGGACCCCGTTGCGCCGCCTGTACAGGCGGGCCACCGGTACGGCCCCAACCCTACGGGCACCATCCTGGGAGCTGAACAAACAGAATGGCTGAAGGAACAGCTTGAGGCGGCTAAAACGCATGACTTCTGTTTGATTGCTTCCAGCATTCAGGTACTTCCGGAAGAACATGGCTATGAGAAGTGGGCCAACTTCCCCGCTGCCCGGCAGGAGCTATTTGATATCCTCTCTACTATTGCCAGCCCCAATACCTTACTCCTGAGCGGAGACCGCCACCTGGCAGAAATCTCCCAACTCAGTTGGGAAGGTCAGGACCTCTACGAGGTAACGGCCAGCGGCCTTACCCATTCTTACGAAGCTGCCGACGAACCGAACCAGCACCGGATAAGCCCGTTAATCGGCGTAAAGAATTTTGGGCTCCTGCACTTTCAGCGGGATGAAGAGGGCGTACGCTTGCTCGCGGAGGTACGCGGAATCGAAGACAATGCTGTTCTGGCAGATTTGGCCATGGGCCAAATGGGCCGCCCGGTGAACAAAGAAGCACTCACGGCACTTATCCATCAAAATACTACCGTGAAAGAACAGCTCAAACCATGCCCGGACAAGCCTAATTGTGTAAGCACTCAAGCCACCCAGCCGGACAAAGTCCGGGAGCCCATTCCCTATACCGGCACTTTGGCTGACGCCAAAGAGAAAATGAAGCAGACCATTGCCGGAATGTCACGGACCAAGCTGGTAAGTGAAGAACAAAATTACCTCCACTATACTTTCAAGACCTTCCCCATCCCCTTCATTGATGATGTCGAGTTTCTCTTTGATGACGAAGCAAAGCTGATTCACTACCGCAGCGCCAGCCGGGTTGGACACAGTGACCTCGGCGTCAACTCAAAGCGGATGAAAAAGGTGGTAAAAGCCTTCAATGAGTAATAAGTTCTACCGGGGGGAACGCTTGAAATCCCGCAAAGAGATTGGGCGTTTGTTCAGTAAATCCGGACAATCGGTTAACTCATACCCTATCCGGCTCGTTTACGCTGCGGCCGAAGAACGGCGTGGAAACTTTCCCTTTCAGGCGGCTTTCGTAGTCCCCAAACGGCGCTTTAAAAAGGCCGTTGATCGGAACCTGATCAAACGGAGGGTAAGGGAAGCCTACCGCTTACAAAAGCACCTCTTGTCGGCCCACTCACAAGCTGAGGGGGCGGGCGCGCAGGTGCAAGGTGAGGCTACTTGCGAGCACTACTCCCTGATGTTCATCTACACCGGTAAGGAAGCGATGTCCTACAAGTACATCGAGCGGAAGATGAAGAAGATACTGCTCCAACTACAAGAGATCTTACCCCAGCCGGGGGCTGTCATTGAGTAACTGAATACCAGCTATACCAAGTAGGACGATACCGGAGAAGGCGATGCTCCAGGTCGATGCATCGCCAGATTCGGTCAGCGCAAGAATGATGCTTACGATCAAGGCCGCAACGCCAATAATTAACGCAGCGATACTGGCTTTCCGGCTTTGGGCAGTGGGGGTGTGCGTGTTGTGTTTCATGCCACTAATGTCCTGGCAATCAACACGATTGGCCATATTTTTCGGCAAATCCAAGGACAAAGTCGATGAGCAGACTTACGCTCCCGGGGTTACCCGCTGGAGCAGCCCAGGGCTTTCTACAAACAAGCGAAAGTTTGTCCGCCAGCACCACAACAGCTACTTTTAGTCGGGCACGCTCACAATCAGACTCATCATGCGCAAAGCTTTCTACTACTCCCTACTCCTCTTTTTATGCCTCAGTTGCCACTTAAGTGGCCAGGCGGACAACGCGGCAACGCTCGCAGAAACCCTTGGGTATCCGGCGGGCACGAAATTACTTATCGTTCACGCTGACGACCTGGCCGTCACCCACGCCACCAACGTGGCCAGTATTGCCGCCCTCGAAAAAGGATCCGTCTCCTCGGCCAGCGTAATGGCCAACTGCCCCTGGCTACCGGAAGTAGCTGATTGGGCGCGGGCAAACCCCGCGCATGACCTCGGGATGCACCTCGTGCTTACCAGCGAGTGGCAAAAACTACGCTGGGGCAGTGTTGCCTCTTCTGATCAGGTAAGTAGTCTTCTGGACAGTAGTGGCTACCTGAAACCACTCTGCGATGTGCTCTACGAGACAGCGGACCCCGAGGAAGTACGTATAGAAATCCGGGCTCAAATCGATAAAGCCCGCAGCCTGGGCATCGAACCCACCCACCTGGACTCCCACATGGGTTGCCTGATCTACAATCCGGAGTTATTCAAGGTGTATCTGGAGGTCAGCCGTGAATACGCTATCCCCGCCATGGTTTCCAGGGGGGAAGTGCTGGCCGCTGGCCAGCCCTGGCGCGACATGATCCGGCCCACAGACCTTGTGATCGACAACATTTATACTGCCGGAATGCCGGACTACGAGACCGGACTTGGCAATTACTACCGTGAAGTACTCGCTACGCTACAGCCAGGCGTGAGTGTTTTACTCATCCATACCGCGTTGGACGGAGCCGAAAGTGCCGGCATGGCCGGAGGTGTGGCCGGCTGGGGCAATCGTTGGCGGCAGCAAGACTTCAACTTTTTCACCAGCGATGACTTTCTGGAGATCATCAAAGCCGAAAACATTCAGCTAACCACCTGGCGGGAGGTCAACGAAAAATGGAAGGCGCGCCAGTAGGAGTTGGCAAGACCATTTCCTATTATTGACGCCTACTGATTGCTACACAACAGTCGCGTTCGAGGTAACATAAAAGCACATCACCCCGCCGGGGGTCCGACGAGGTGATGCTGCTGATTTGTGGATGGGGGAACGTTTATTCACAGACCGGTAAGTAGGTGCCATTCTGCACTTCACTCGTGAGCGCCCCTGAAGACGGTAAGCTACTGATTAAGTCTCCCACAAAGACGCCTTCCGTTAAGGACTGACAAACCGCTGCGGCGAAGAGCGGGGCGGAAATGGAAGTTCCCGTAAGGTAACTGAAGTCATCCACAGATCCGCCGTAGGTGGGCGTCTTTGCCGTAAGGTAGGCTGCCAGATTTGTGGTAAACAGACCAAAGTTGGCAAAGGAAGAACGAACGGGGTCGAGTTCCGGGAAGCCACCTGGAGGATAGTTGTAGGAAGTTACGGAAACCAATTGTGGCGCGTAAAGGGTAGAGAAAGCTGCAGGCCACTGGGGGGCCAGGTTGGTGTTCAGCGTATCGTTTCCGGCAGAGGTTATAATTACAGCTCCCTGACTTATGGCGTATTCTACGGCACAACGGAGGGCCTGTGGCTCCTCCTCCGGAGAAAGACCAAAACTCATGTTGATGACATCGCTATTGATGTTCCCCGCAATCTGTGTTGCTACCACTGCACCGAAGTAAGTGCCGTAAGTTCCGTAGCCAGGCTGAACAGAGAAGATCTTATTGTGAATAACCGTAAGTGATTGTTCTCCACTGTAGTTTCCAATCAGGGCTCCTGCGGTAGTCGTACCGTGGCCAAATTCATCGAAGGGCATATCGTTGCCGTAGATAAAGTCATAACCGAGGAATCCAAGACGCGCATATGGCTGATCTATGCTAAGGTTGATGTGTCGCTCCCAGATTGACGAATTACCTCCGGACATATCCGCGCCACCATCGATCATGGTCACGACGATATTATTCTCCCGGCTGGCAGACGAGGCACCGCCTGGTTCAAATGTCAGGCAGTCCAACGCTTCGCCAAAATTGGGGTCAAGATCCTGGGCATCGATTAATCCAGGTTCTCCTGGAGCAGGGATGGTTAGAATGAAGTCTTCTTCTGCGTAGTAGTCATCAGTATCCTGGGTAGGACGACGGCGTTTCAGGGCCGTGCCGGTAGTATTGGGGTCCATGCCCGGGGGAACGTCTGCCGCAGTAACAACACCGCCAGCACCAGCGTACGTTTCACTTTCGTTCAGGCCGACTTCCGCCAACCAGCTGCGTACGTCGGCATCGGGATTACAGCTCCCCAGAATAACGCGCTGGGTCGTTGACCCGTCACAGGAGAAATCAAGCCTGTTTAACTGGAACTCCGGGTTATAGCCTGCATACTCACTTGAGGCAACTGATTGTGGTTCGTTACCGTAGGCAGCAATGGCGATATACTCATCAGCCACGGGCATATATTCTTTGAAGGTATCGTTGGGGCCGGAAGCAGACACGTCAATGCGTACAAAAATCTCAGCGTAGGCATTCAGCCCACCTACCGTAAACTTGTCGGCTACGGCATTCGTACTGAAGCAACTGCCCAGAGCATCAGCACTGACGCCGCAGTCTATACTGCCAAAGACTTCGATATTGGCGTAGCCATAAGTAGCATTATAAACGTGGATTGTGACCTCATCTCCGGCAGTTGGAGCAAGGTTGAGTCTTATGATTTGGGCGTGATCCGTTGCGCTGGCGCAGCCAGAGGTAAAAACAAGGCCATCGTTGCCGGGAAACCCGAGTAAGTCGGTGTACTCGTACAGCTCCGGAGAACAATTTCCATCACTGTAGGCCAGTTCCGGAATATTCAGTTCACAAGCCGTGTCATCTTCGTCGTCACAGGCGGACCAGGTAAGGATAGTTCCTGCGAGAAGCAGGTAAAAAAACAGTGAATAACGCATGTTGGTGTTGTTGAGAGCGATGAAAGGGGTACCTGCCTCCGTTTCGGGGGGCATTTCATCGCTTTATGGGTGTAAAAACGTACTCGTTACAAAATTGGGCGTTTTTTTTCTCCGAAACCTGAATGAATACCTAAGGTTAGTCTTTCCGGTGTGAATCAAAGGTTAATTTTGCGCTTCTCAACGCCTGATTATGCCGCAAAGAACCCTCCGCCTGATTACGGAAAGTAAAGATTCCCGCCCTATTTATGTGGCGGGAACCTTCAACAACTGGACCACTGGGCTAGAGGAATACCAAATGCAACCAACCGGGCACCCCCACTTCTTCGAGCTGAACCTCAATCTACCTGAAGACACCGTAAGCGTAGAGTACAAATACACCAGAGGAGGATGGGAAGCAGTTGAACTGGGCCCGTGGGGCGCCAGTACCAACAACCGTTTCCGGGAGATTGACACCGATTGGTCTACTCCTGACCAAGTAAAAATCTGGGCCAGAGAGGGCTTACACTATCAGGCATCATTCTTACCGAAAATTGAGGTACTTGACGAAGCTTTCGAAATTCCGGAACTGATTCGCACCCGTCGGGTCGCAGCTTTACTTCCTCACGATTACTACGAAACTGACAAGCGGTATCCGGTGCTTTACCTTCAGGACGGGCAGAACCTCTACGATGATTACGCCCCTTACGGTAGTTGGGGTGTCGACAAGCAGCTCGCCAGCATGGCTGCCCGTGGCAAAGGAGACATCATCGTTATTGCCATTGACCACGCCGAGCAACAGCGCATCAGCGAGTTTACCCCTAACTTCAAAAACAAGCTCGGGCGGGGAGAAGGACGGGGATACAGCAAGTTTCTGGCAAAGACACTCAAGCCCTACATCGATTCAAGATTCCGGACCAAGCCAGAGTCTGAGTTTACCGGGATCGGAGGGAGCTCACTAGGTGGACTAATCAGTATATATGCCGGACTGATCTTCCCCGAAGTGTATGACCGACTGATGATTTTCAGTCCCAGCCTGTGGGTCACGCCGCGCATTCCGTTCCGGATCATGAAGTTGACCCACAACTTCAAGGGAAGGATATACCTCTACGGCGGGGAGGCCGAAAGTGAGACGATGGTCCCCAATATGCAGCGCTTCCGGGAAGAGCTTGAACAGCAAACACCAGACCAGCAGGTAGAATTCCGGGTCGAAGTAGACCCGCACGGGCAGCATAACGAAGCCCGCTGGGGGCAGGAGTTCCCCAAGGCCGTAGAGTGGCTGTTTTTCGGATAGCGATGCACAGAACTCTTAGGCCAGAGGGGAAGGCAGAAGCACGATAGGCGGCAGGACACACAGCACCCCCGGACCAGGGGATATCATCCGCTCCTCGGGCAGTAGGACACACAGCACCCCCGGAATACGGCTCGGCTGCGCCTCGCCTCCTTCCGGGGATAAGGGAAGTTCGACTCCTACGGAGTCTCGGGTACTTTACTTGATGATGACGTCTTTGAGGTAGTCTTCGCCGAACTCTTCGTTGAGGCGTTTTTTGATGCCCTCGCGGTGCATCAACAGCTGGTTACGCAGGGGGGCGTTGGTGACGTAGACGTACAGTTTGCCGTCGCGCACCAGAAAGTCCCGGGTATGCTGGGCTACGTGCTTGCCGAAGAATTTCTCCCAGACCAGTTTTATACGGGCCTTGAAGTAGCCCGCCTCGTTGCGCTTGGTACGCAGTAGCCGCATAAAAGCATCCTTCAGTGCCTGGGGCTCCGGCTTCTTGGGTTGCTTTTGGTAGTAGTACTTGACTGGTTTTTCCATAGCGGTTGGCGGTTGGCGGTTGGCGGTTGGCGGTTGGCGGTTGGCGGTTGGCGGAAATTAAACTACAGATACGCTTCGAGCAATTGCGTGGTATTCACCTCCACTACTAACCGCAAAGTGTAGGGTAACGATATGCTTAAAGATAAGCATCGTCAAGGCCAACCCACTATTTGACGAGCAGACTATTTGACTACCTGACTATCAGACGATTTGACCAACAGAGAGCTAGCCCACCGTCCACTCCGTACCATCTTTACCGTCCTTGACGACGATACCGGCATCTTTGAGGCCGTCCCGTAGTTTGTCGGACATCCCCCAGTTTTTCTCCGCGCGGGCTTGCGCGCGAATGTCGATTACGAGGTCCATCACCCTGCTCAGGGTTTCTCCCTCTGCACCTGCGGCCGCGCCCTCTTCCTTGAGTCCGAAAACATCAAAAAGCAACGTAGCTAATCCTTCCCGGAAGGCATTCAGGGTATCCTTGCTAACTTCCTTGAGGCTCAACTGTCCGCCCTTAAGGGCATTGATGCGGGACACCAATTCGAACACCTTAGCCAGCGCTTTGGGGGTGTTGAAATCGTCGTCCATTTCTGCATAGGCGGCCTCCAGGCCAGCCGTAAGCTCTTTGCCAACGGTGCCATTTTGTGCACCACCCTGCCCTTCTAGATTCTGCAGATTGGCCCAGGCTTCCATCAGGCGCGCATAGCCTTTTTTGGCCGCCTGCAAGGCGTCGTCCGTAAGGTCCATCGGGCTCCGGTAATGCGTCTGGAGCATGAAGAAGCGCAGCATCATGGGGCTGTAGCTATCCGTAACGTGCGGGCTGTCTCCCGTAAAGAGTTGCTGGGGCGTGATGGTGTTGCCATCTGACTTTGACATCTTCCGGCCATTCATCAGCAGCATGTTGGTGTGTAGCCAGTAGCGGGCGCCACCGCAGCCACAGCTTCCTGCGTTCTGGGCAATTTCGTTCTCGTGGTGCGGAAATTTGAGGTCATTTCCTCCGCCGTGAATATCAAATTCTTCGCCGAGGTATTTGGTGCTCATCGCGGAGCACTCCAGGTGCCAGCCGGGAAAACCAACGCCCCAGGGGCTATTCCAGCGCAGCAGGTGGTCTTCGCCGGCGTTCATCCAGATGGCGAAGTCGCTGGGATTGCGCTTTTCGTTCTGCGCTTTCAGCTCACGGCTTTCAGCGAGCAGCTCGTCGATCCGGCGGCCGGAAAGCTTACCGTACTCATTACCGTGTTTTTCGTTGTAGGCGGCGACGTCAAAGTAGACGGAACCGTTTACTTCGTAAGCAAGGCCATTGTCCAGAATCTGCTTCACCATCTCGATTTGCTCGATGATGTGGCCCGTGGCCCGTGGCTCGATGTTGGGTGGCAGGTTATTGAAGGCCGCCATCATGTCGTGAAAGCCAACGGTGTAGCGCTGTGCTACTTCCATGGGCTCCAGTTTGGCAAGGCGTGCGCCTTTGCTCATTTTGTCTTCGCCTCCGTCCGTCAGGTGCCCTACATCGGTAATGTTCCGGACGTAACGGACCTTAAACCCTCTGTACATCAGGTGACGGTAGATGATGTCGAAGCTCGTAAACGTCCGGCAGTTACCGAGGTGCACATCACTGTACACGGTCGGTCCACACACGTAAAGACCGATATGGCCGGGCGTGAGTGGGGTGAATACTTCCTTCTGGCGGGT
>CAZTTF010000337.1:0-7931 GCA_964616365.1 uncultured Lewinella sp.
ATGAGTCGCATTTTTCTTGACAACTCTGCTACTACACCGCTCGATCCGGAAGTACTTACTGCCATGACCGAAGTCATGGCTGAACATTATGGTAACCCCTCCAGCATTCATGCTGAAGGACGGAGAGCGCGTGCCCTCATCGAAGCCGCTCGTAAAACTGTTGCCGCTACACTCAACTGTGGGATCGGAGAAATTTTCTTTACCTCCGGTGGTACAGAGGCAAACAACATGGCACTGAAAAACAGTGTTCGCGACCTTGGTGTGACCAGAATTATCTCTTCTCCCCTGGAGCATCATTGCATCCTACATAGCCTTGATGCTATCCAGGCTTCCGGAACTGCTACCGTAGAGATGGTAACAATCGGAGACGATGGGCATGTTGACTTGAACAGCTTAAGGACCTTGTTGGCCGGCAGCGATGCCAAAACGCTGGTCAGCCTGATGCACGCCAATAACGAAATTGGCAACCTGCTGCCACTGGAGGAGGTGTCTGCAATTTGTGAGGAATACGGCGCACTGTTCCACTGTGATACGGTGCAAACTATTGGTTACTACCCAATAGATCTCGATAAAACCAAGATCAACTTTCTTTCTGGTTCAGCGCACAAGTTTTACGGCCCTAAAGGAGTAGGCTTTGTCTATATTTCAAACGACAACATCATTAAGCCTTATCTCGACGGTGGAGCGCAAGAGCGCAATATGCGCGGTGGGACTGAAAATATTTACGGTATTGTTGGTTTGGCAAAAGCACTGGAAAAAGCGGTAAACTACCGTGAGGAGCGAGCGGTACATATCGCAAAACTCAAAGCCCATTTCCTGCGTGCCCTGAAGGCCAAATATCCAGATATTACTTTTAATGGCGACCCGGACAACAGCCATTATAAAGTGCTGAGTGTAAGTTTCCCCGAATCAGAAAAGGGAGATTTATTGATCATGAACCTTGACTTGCACGGCATTTCGGCTAGTGGTGGTTCTGCCTGTTCCAGTGGTATTGACGTTGGCAGTCATGTGATTGCTCACCTCGCTCCGGATAGCAAGCGCCATACGGTACGTTTCTCCTTCAGCCATCACAATACGGTAGAAGAGGTTGATCAGGTTGTTGAAAAGTTGGCAGGAATGCTGTAGATAAGGTGCTCGAAGCCCTGAATTTCAGAGAACGATGCGTTGCTTAGGATTGAAAAATCTCTTTTAGATTTTTCGCTGCCTCAGGCTTCATGCGACCCGCCAGCACAAGCCTTAATTCTCGCCGACGCAGTGCTGCAGCAAAGCGCTGTTCTTCAATTTCCGTGAGGGGGATAATTTCTGGAACTGGAACAGGCGTTCCGTTTTCCTTGTCTAGTGCCACGAAGGTAAAATAAGCACTGTGCGTTCGGCGTGGGTTGGCACCTTGCATGGTGGCAGCACTGGCTTCGACGTATACCTCAAGACTGGTATTGAACGCCCGGGTAACAGTTGCCTCCAACGTAACCACTTCGCCATTTCTAATCGGAGACCCAAATGCCACATTGTCTACCGAAGCTGTTACTACTGGCTTAGCACAATGCTTTCCCGCACAGATGGCACAACATATGTCCATCCACCGCAACATATTACCGCCCATCAGATTGTTCTGAGGGTTTGTATCGTTGGGCATTACCAACTCAGACATGATGGTACGACTGTCACTGACGCGTTTAGGCTCGGAGCGATTAGGCATAGAGGGGAATTATTCGTGCCTCAGGCACAGGTTGAAGGCCTGTTGAAAAGGCAGGGTAGGACTAAAATTGAGCACTGCTTGGCAAGCAGCGCTTTGGGGTGAACAAGGGTACCGTACAGGCCGCTGTAGTGAATACGTTTGTCCTGGGTGATAGTTCTCCTATTCAAATTTGATCTCTTAGGAGATCATCACACCTGGCTGGTCGATCACCGGGATGGTAACCATGGCTTCCTCGCTGATGGCGTTTGCGTCGAATACAAAACGTTTGTCCAGCATCTGGTTGTCACTGTTGAAACTGATCCAGTACTCATTCTTGATTCCAAAGAGTTCTTTCTGAATCGGCTCAACAATGATGCTACTGAAAGCGGCTATCTGCTGGTGAAAGTGCCTTAGTACGGTGGTTGTTTTGTCACGACCATCAATGGCGCCATATCCCTGGCTGGTGACAAGAACATTGTCCATGGGGTCTTCCCGAAGATTGATAACGTGGATATCCCAGATCTCTTCAGCGAAATTTCCTCCACGGGGAACGGCGGCAACGACAACGTTTTTTACTTCAGGTACGATAATATCTTCTTTCATGGGAGATAGTTTCTGGGTAAAGTCAGATGGTGAGCATTAAAATCGCCGCGAAGATAGCCCTTTCTGTACTGCAAATCCAGCGCCCTACTTGCATATACTGTTACCGTAACACTAAAAAAGCCCCGGTCTTGATGATGTTCAGGGCCGAGGCTTGGGGTACAACTATGGTTTTTCTTATCGCTTAACGGGAATTGGTGGACCTGCCTCAGGCAGGATGGCCTTGTATTCGGCACTACCCTTACGCTGCTTGAATTCAGCCCTGATTTCCTGAACCTTGGCGGGGTCAACGTACAGGTCATAGGCAGTAAGCGCCAGGGCCTTGGCCGCATAATTCATTCCTTTATGCCCGATGCTCATACCTCCACAGGCAACCACTGCCCAGCTATGCCAGGGGGTGCCCACGGGAGCTGTAGTGACGCCTAGTCTTATTTCAGGCACCAGCCAGCTAACGTCGCCTACATCAGAACTAGCTCCCCCCGGATGTTCCCGGGTGTCCAGGAAAGCCTGCACACGGCCGTCAATTCCCGCTTTTTCTTTATTGGTTGCTTCCTGGATTCCGTAAGCAAAAGCTGTTTCTTCGGGCGTGTAGGTGATGTCCCCCAACAGCAAAAGGTTTTTGTGGAGCACTTCTCCGCCAGTTCTGTTTACGAGCACTTCGTGGAGGCCGGAAACAAGACTGATCTCGTAGTCGACATTGGCCATGATGGCAGCGCCTCTGGCGATTTCCCGTACCCGATCCCACACCGGGATCATACCATCGCGCTTGCTGTCACGCACTCGAACCCAGAATTTTGCGTAGTCCGGAACAACATTTACCACATCGCCCGCCTGTTGCATATGGGTATGGATCCGTACACTTGGACGGATATGCTCCCGGTAGGCATTGATGCCAGCCGACATTAATTCCATAGCATCAGCTGCCGATCTGCCATTCCAGGGATCTGCGCTTGCGTGTGCCGCTTGCCCCCTGAATTCAACCACAAAATCGACGAGGGCGAGACTGGATTGTACGTCAGCTCTCGTTTCTGCCGATGGGTGCCAGTCGAGACATACATCGAGGTCGTTAAACTTGCCGTCGCGTGCGAGGTAAAGCTTGCCGAAATACTTTTCTTCTGCGGGAGTGCCGTAGAAACGGATGGTCCCCGAAATCTCTCCCCGCTCCATGGCCTCCTTGATGGCAATGGCAGCCCCGAGGCTGCCTACACCGAAAAGATTATGTCCACAACCGTGGCCTGCAGCACCTGGTTTCAGCGGTGATTTAGTCGCTTGAGCTTTCTGGCTTACCCCCGGCAGCGCATCAAACTCTCCCAGGATACCAATGATTGGCTTGCCTGATCCATATTCTGCAATAAATGCCGTGGGCATTTCGGATACTCCGCGGCTAACCCGAAACCCTTCGCGCTCGGCATAGTCGGCAAGAAGTTTGGCACTTTCCGTTTCTTCAAATGCAGTCTCCGCCAAGGACCAAATCTTGTCTGACATTTCAATCATCTTATCCTCACGCGCTTCCACTGAGGCAATGATCCTGGCTTTAGCATCCGGTATCTTCTGGGCTGTCAGGAGGGCGGGGCCGCAGGTGCATAGTAAGGACAAGTATAGCAGGGTAAGTCTCATCGTATTTGATTGTACTAGGTGCCTTAAGGTAGTAAATCGCTGATTAAGTCCTGTCCTGAAAAAGGAAAGGTATCCCTCAGATAAGTACTTAAAGCTATATCTTAACGTCATTACAACGGGCTGCTGATTCACATGCCGCTAGTCGAAATAGAAATTAAAAATTCGTGAATACCACGGTTACCTTATACTTGACGTAATGTTTTAACACTTTCAGCGTTTACTCGCCTGAACATCATCATTAAAATCACCCACTACAATGCAAAAATTACTCTATTTAGGTCTTGTGTTACTAGTATCCCTCTCTTCGTGCGTCCCTCAGAAGCAGTTTGACGAGCTACAGGCTCGTTTTGACCGCAATGCTGAAGAAATCGCAAAACGGGATCGTGAGCTGAATGCTTATGCAAAACGCCTCGCCGATTGTGAGCGCCGCGAAACGGCCCTGCAAGGCCAGGTCGAGAAAGCCCAGGCTGAGGTCGTTATACGTGAAGAACAAATTGTTGATCTTAAGGAGCAGCGTGACCGCACCGTCGAGCAGGTTGGTGACCTTACGGTCCTAAGCCAGGGAGCCAATGCCAACATCAAGAATACCCTTGAGCAATTGGAGGGGAAGGATAAGTACATTCGCCTTTTACAAAATGCTAAGTCGAAGGCGGATTCACTCAATCTGGCACTCGCCGTCAATCTTAAGAACGTCCTTAAAGACGGAATCGAAGATGCTGACGTAAATATTGAGGTAGATAAAACGGTTGTCTACATTAATCTTTCGGACAAGATGCTCTACAAATCGGGTAGCTACGAAATAACTGAACGGGCTAATGAAGTGCTCGCAAAGATCGCCGCTATTGCCAAAAGCCGTCCTAACCTTGAACTCATGGTAGAAGGCTACACGGATAACGTGAGTATCAGCACGAACTGTATCAAAGACAACTGGGATCTGTCGGTCTTACGCGCGACTTCTGTAGTTAAGGCGCTACAAAATAACTATGATATTGACCCTAATCGTCTTGTTGCTGCAGGACGTGGCGAATACAACACCCTGACTACTAACGATACTGCCGAAGGACGGTCCACTAATCGCCGGACCCGAATTATCCTTTTGCCGAAGTTGAACGAATTCTACGATCTGCTTGATCCGACGAAGATTCCCGAATAAGCAGGATTTCATCCTTTTTCGGATAGATTCTTTACCAACGGGTTCCGTCAGCTGGCGGAACCCGTTGTAATTTAACGCCACAGCAAATTTTCAACCTAAATACCATTGTCTTCATGCGATTAATGCAACACAAACGGGAAGCTTACTGGTTCTACCGTTATCTCTCCATTTTCTACGATAAGCTGGTGAATCCTCTGTTCTGGACGGAAAGTATGCGCGAGAAGTCATTAAACATTGGCTACTGGGATGACGCAGAAGATTTAAAAGTGGTCGATGTTGGCTCGGGTACTGGTTTCACGACTGAAGGCATCGTACGCAGGGTTCCTGCTACGAATGTTACTTGTGTGGATCAGAGCCCACATCAGATGAACCATGCAATGGCCAAGCCGGCGCTGGCTGGCTGCACCTTCCTTGTAGGTGATGCTGAAAACATCCCTTTTCCGGACAATGAGTTCGACCGTTACGTATCCGCTGGCTCTATAGAGTATTGGCCAGATCCTCAGCAAGGGATAAACGAGGCTTTTCGAGTAGTAAAACCCGGTGGTTGGGCCTTAATGATTGGCCCCATTGAACCAGTCAATCCATTCAGTAAATTCGTTGCCAACACCTGGATGCTCTTTCCCCCTGAAGAGGATTATTTCGGCTACTTTGAAAATGCAGGCTTCGAGCGTATCGAGCATACCTACATCGCTCCTCACTGGCAGCGAAACGAACGGTACGGCATCGCCATCATTGGAAGAAAGCCACTTGACGGTGGAAAGCCAATGAATTATACTCCTGTTGCTCCGGACCAACGGTTGGTTGCTGCGGAGCAGGAGGGGATGAGCCTTGGTCGCGGATTACTCCTCGCCGGCAGGGTAATGGTCGGGTCTGCAGCAGGCTTCATTTTTATACCAATGGCGCTTGTGGCATCAATTACTGCTCCTTTACGTGGCATTGATAAAACACCCGAACCTTTAAATAAGCATCAGAAAGTTGCCCTAGCTGCAGTCGGGATTCTTGCTGCGGTGTTTATTGTAAATCGTGTGTCCCGCAGAAGGTAGCAGTCCTTATTCATTACAGTCAGCGCTTTGTGCGTTCAATGCTCTAGTATGTCTCTTAATTCCGATATCCGAAAATTCTACGATGACTCAACGCCACTTTGGCTCAATACCTGGGGCGAACAGATGCACCATGGTTTTTATGGTGTCGATGGAAAGGAGGAAAAGGACCATCGTCAGGCACAGCTCGATATGATCGAGGCCTTGCTCGAGTGGGGAGGTGCTCCGGAGAAATTTGGCCGTTTCCTGGATGCAGGTTGTGGGGTAGGAGGCAGTAGTCGTTACCTGGCACTAAAGCATCGGGAGGCGCAGGGCCTAGGGCTTACATTAAGTCCGGTTCAAGCTGCAAAGGGAACTGACTATAATCGTCAGGCAGGCGTCGCTGACCGGATCAAGATTCGTGCACAAGATGTTTACGAATTGTCTCCAGAGACAGATGGATCCTTCGATCTGATCTGGAGCATGGAGAGTGCGGAACATATGGCAGACAAAAAAGCCCTGATGAAGCTCTTTTACAATATGCTAAAGCCAGGAGGAAAGTTGTTGATGGCTACTTGGTGTCATCGACCTGAGCCTCCGGCCTTATCCGGTTCAGATAAAAAGATACTGGATAACATCTGCCGCCTTTACCACCTTCCGCCGCTGGTTAGTGTTCCTGTACTGCATGACGCTGCCGTGGAGGCAGGATTCGATGATGTTGATAGCGACGACTGGTCGGCAGCAGTCGAACCCTTTTGGGGGGCGGTCATCCGTTCCGGGCTTAATCCTTTGAATTGGCCAGGCTTAATCAAGGCCGGTAGCGGCACCATTAAAGGTGCCTGGGCGATGAAATACATGAAAGCCGGGTTTCGTACCAAAGCAATTACTTACGGGGTGCTACACGCTCAAAAGCCGCTGTGATGATTACCTTTTTGAGGTTTGCCAGAGCCCATACCATCGTTGGTACCAGCTTGTCTTTGCTAACGCTCTATCTAATTGCCAGTAGAGTAGTAGGGGAGCATGACTGGGCGATGTTTGGGTTCAGTCTATTCAGTTGCCTTTGTGCAAATGTTTATATCACGGGGCTCAATCAATTGACAGACATAGAGATAGATAAGATCAATAAACCCTACTTGCCGCTGGCAAGTGGTGTGTATTCAATCACCACGGGGAAGATCATCATTGGCGTATGCGGTGTTCTTGCGATTGTGAGCAGTTATTTTTACCAACCTTGGCTGGCCCTCACCGTCTTATTTAGCATGGCACTAGGTACTGCCTACAGTGCCGAACCAGTGAGGTTAAAGCGCTATCATTTCTGGGCTGCCTTTTGCATCATCGTTGTTCGGGGCTTACTTGTGAACGTGCTGCTCTACCTGCACTTTGCTTATAATTTGGCTTTGTCCGCGACAAGCGGACCTGCTTCGATTACTTTGCCTGACTCAGTAGTGATACTGACCGCAGTCATCTTTGTTTTTGGCCTGATTATCGCCTGGTTTAAGGACTTGCCGGATACAGAGGGAGACGCAGAACATGGGATCAATACTCTGAGTCTCCTGCAGTCAAGAGAATGGGTTTATCGAACAGGTGCTATACTTTTAGCTACAACGCTCTTAGCCGCAGGTGGCTACTGTTTGTTTACTGGCGCGTGGTGGTTGGGAGGCGGAGTTTTATTCTTGCTACTAGCTTTCGGGTATAACACGACGCGACTGGATTTAAGAGAGCAGCGCTCAATCGCTGCCTTCTATCAAGGGACCTGGGGAGTGTTCTTTGGCGTGTACCTGGTATTTGCCATCTGGGGTACTTAGTTCTTCTAAGTTCTGAGGATGAGATGTGTGTTTTTTACTCATCCGTAATTTTCTTTTTATAA
>CAZTTF010000338.1:0-8960 GCA_964616365.1 uncultured Lewinella sp.
AGCGATCAGAGAAGAGTTTTCCCCCAGGAGCTCCGCTTTTGCCCGGCTTTCCATTTGGGCAAGGATGGCGTTCATCCGTGGTGCGTGGGGAACTTGAGGTTTGTACCGCCCTTTTTTTTCGTCCCAGTCTTTTGGGTGGGCATGCAGCTCCGTCTTTCGATAATCCTTTTCCCCCTTGTAGTAAGAGTATATTTTTACTGAGCAGGAACCATCTTTGCGGGTATAATGCTTCCAGAGGGTGGCGCGGACGGTCATTTTAGAACTGTGTTTGGTATTTAGAAATAACAAAGAACTTCATCCCAAACATACACAAAAGACCGCTAAAAACAACAAATAGTTTTACGTTTAAACCGCAAAAAGAAAGCCCCAACCCAGATTTTTACTGGATTGGGGCTAAAACAAGCAACATTTGTTGCTTTTGATGTGGGCAGTGAGGGGCTCGAACCCCCGACCCCCTCGGTGTAAACGAGGTGCTCTAAACCAACTGAGCTAACCGCCCTTCTTTAAGGGACCGCAAAGATAAGAAAGGGATTTATAACTGTGCAAGTGTTTTGCTAAAAAAGATTTCAGGTGTTTGTTGAGGTAGGGATCAACTCCCGGCCTCAACCATAAGAGAAGTATCAGGGCGATGTAAAATGGTGGGCTGCCACGGTAGAGAATGCTGTCAGAGCAGGGAAAAGTTGCGGAGGTGTGTACCTTGTCCATCGTACCTCCGTAGCGAAGGTCGTCTGACGAATTGTTTGGGCCTGGCGCAGCCGGACAAAACTTCGTCCGGCGACTCGAAGCGATAACCCTCCCGACAACAATGAATTCAATAATCATCCGTCTTTCAACTTTTACCTGCTTTCTCCTCCTTGGCTTCACCGCCACCGCGCAGGACACCCTTTCCTTCGGGGGAGTGTATGATCTGCCGGGCGCGGAAGTGCGCGCCACCCCATTACCGGTATCACGGCTGGCACGCCAGTTTACGGTCGAGGAGGTCTACCGCTTGCCCGGTACGTTTTACGATCCGGCCCGCCTGGTGGCCCTGCTGCCCGGCGTAGTGCAGACCAATGATCAGGCCAACCACCTCAGCGTGCGTGGCAACACGCCCAATGCCAACCTGTGGCGCCTCAATGGCCTCGCCATTGTCAACCCCAACCACACAGCCAATGCCGGAACATTTTTCGATTTTCCGACGCTGAACGGCGGTGGGGTCAACGCCATCTCCGCGCAGATGCTGGACAACTCAGGCTTCTTTTCTGGCGGGCTGCCCGTCGAATACGGTTATGCCTCCGGAGGAACGTTTGACTTGCGCTTACGGCCAGGAGCGAAGCAAGGGGCTCGGCAGCAGGTGCAGGCGGGGTTCATCGGGTTCGATGGAATGGCCGAAGGACCAATCGGTAAGTCAGGCAACACCAGCTACCTGGTCAACGGCCGCTACAGCTTTACCGGCCTGCTGGCCGATATGGGGGTGGATTTTGGCGGAGAAACCATCCGGTTTGCCGACCTCAATGCCCACCTGCATCACCAGTGGGAAGGGGGAGACCTTAGTGTGTTTACCATCCTCGGAGCCAGCTCCAATGTCTTCCGGTTTACGGATGAGGACGGTGTCGGCATCACCGAGCAAAAAGAGTTGTTCGATATTGACTTTGAGAGCGCCCTGCAGGTCTACGGTGCTACCCTTAACACGGAACTGGGCGCAGGACGCTTGCGGACCGGTGTCGGCTTCTCTGAGGTCAACAGTGAGCGGCTACAGGCTTTTACGCCCGCAGGGGACGTACTGCTTGATCAGACACTGGACTACAGCATGATCAACGCAAACATCCAGTACCTGCTCCCGGTGAACAGGCATGAGCTGAAAGTTGGCGTTGAATTTCTAGCGCAGACTGGAACGTCCGAAAATATCCGGCCGGTGTTTCCTGGGAGCGAGCGGTTAACCGCTCCCGAGGTAACCGCCATCAGCCCATTCGTAGGCTATGAACTTAATTTCGACAAGTCTACGCTCAACCTGGGCCTGCGGGGAACCCAGTATGGCGATGCTATAGATGACCTTACCATCGAACCCAGTATCAGTTATGAGCTGCGGGGCAATGGCAGCCGGGTTACCGCGATTGCCGAGCGGGTCAGTCGCCCGCCACTCGGCGTCTTGCTGGCCGGCGTTTTGCCGGACGTAGAACGCTTTAGTCCGGTAAACAACCAGTTTTCCCTGGGCTATGGCCGCTTACTGGGGGGCGTTAATACGCAGGTAACGGCCTTCTTCCAGCATACCCCAGAGGAGTACAGCTACACTATTGACGGTACCGTGATCTCGGCGAATAATGCCCTGGAGGTTTTTCCCTTCCAGCGGTACGTAGGGACGACGGCCACTCGCCGTTACGGCGTAGAACTTGAAGCGGCCGGAGGCCGCAAAACGGAAGGCTGGTACTACCGGAGCAGCCTTACCTTGCTACGGGCCGAGACCGAGCAGACCGACGGTAGCTGGATACGTGATCGCTACAGCGTAGACTTTATCGGCAAAGTAACCGTTGGCCGGGAGTGGCAGGGGAAGGACCGCAAGGAGCGTGACCGTACCTACGGCTTAAACCTTGCCCTGATTACGCACGGGGGGGAGCGGTTCGGCGTAGTGGAGCAGTCTCCAATCCTGGATCTCCAGTTCATCACGCCCCAGAACCTGGGGCAGGGCTTTATAAATGCTAACGGTACCTATTTCCGCCCCGACTTACGCCTGTACAAAACGAAAGTACGCGCGAAGACCACTACTACGCTCGCCCTGGATATCCAAAACGTTGTCGGCTACGAGAATGTGGGCAATGTCTACTTCGACGATCTCCTGGGTCGGCCAAATGAACGCTTTCAGCTCGGCCTGATCCCCGTACTGAGCTACCGGATCACCTGGCGATAGCACGGTGGGTAAGGAAAGGCACGCACTGCCTCTGATCCCCGGCAAGGCATCCTGCGGCCGCGCCCGCAATGTTTTTGCCTGCCACCCTAATAAGCATTTGACACTTCTCTGAGTTAGTAATTGCCTTAGTCATCAAAAGCTTTCCGGGATGCCATATCTTTGCGTTCTAAACCAACACATTTAGCAATGACGAAATACTTTTCTTTATTCCTGCTGGTCTCCCTGCTTTTCACAGCTTGTGGAGATGACGCTGCTGCCGTAGAGCAGGCTGCGAAAGAGGCAACCGAAAAAGCCCAGGAAACGGCTTATGAGACCATGATGGAAGCGCATGACCGCGTAATGCCCATGATGGGGAAAATTACCGCAACGCAACGTTCAATCAAGGAAGAAATGAACAGTGAAAATATAGCCGAAGACCGTTTGGAGATCCTGATGGCTGGCTACGAGCAGCTCGAAGACGCTGGCGATCAGATGATGGCCTGGATGGGCGGCATGAAGCCACTCGATAAGCTGCGCGAAGAGATGGATAACGACGGCATCATGGCTTACGTCAAGGAGCAAGCCGGAAGCATCGCCAAAGTGGAAGCTGCGATGACCGCAGCAATCGCGGCAGGCACCGAACTTGTCGGTGAAGCCCACGGACATGACCACGGCGAAGGAGAGCACAGCCATGACCACGGTGACCACAAGCACTAAAGCGATTAGTTAAATAGTCGTTAGTCGAATAGCAATCCCGACAATACCTCGTGTGTTGTCGGGATTCCTGTTTTAACCTGGGGCGTAGAGAATTATCGGTTCTCCTGGCGGATGCCATGTGGAGGGGAAGAGCGTAGTGGGTAGTAGTGGTCCAGTCCTCTGGCACGCTACAAGGCTACTACCCACTATTTGACCTCCGACTATTTGACTACTAGACTACCCACCACTTGACTATCTACTACGTGACTACCTACATCTCAATCACCTTCCGGCGTAGCACGAAGTTTTTACCCAGATAGACCTTGCGGACCATCTCGTCAGCCGCCAGTTCCTCGGCGGTACCTGCCTTGAGGATGTTGCCTTCGAACATGAGGTAAGCCCGGTCTGTGATGCTCAGGGTTTCCTGGACGTTGTGGTCCGTGATCAGGATGCCAATATTCTTGGTTTTCAGCTTGGCGACGATGTACTGAATATCTTCCACGGCAATGGGGTCGATGCCGGCAAAGGGCTCGTCGAGCAGGATGAATTTTGGGTCGGTAGCCAGGGCGCGGGCAATCTCCGTGCGGCGGCGCTCGCCGCCGGATAGGGTGTCGCCGTTGCTTTTACGCACTTTCTCCAACGAGAATTCTTCGATCAGGCTTTCCAGCTTTTCTTTTTGCTCAGCTTTGCTGAGGTCCGTCATCTCAAGCACGGCTGCGATATTATCCTCCACAGATAACTTGCGGAATACCGAGGCCTCCTGCGGCAGGTAGCCAATGCCAAGCTGCGCGCGCTTGTACATCGGTAGTTCGGTGATGTCCTCCTTGTCTAGCGATACCTGGCCGCCGTTAGGCTTAATGAAGCCAACCGTCATGTAGAAGGTGGTGGTTTTTCCAGCTCCGTTTGGGCCGAGCAGTCCCACAATCTCTCCACGGTCAACGTATAGGCTAACGCCCTTCACTACGGTGCGGGAGCCATATTTCTTAACGAGGTTGTCTGATTGTAAACGCATGGGGCAATGGTTGCAGGGTTACAAAGTTGCAAAAGTAATGGGACTAAAGCGATCACAGGAGGTACTGACGAAATTGCAACAACTGCAACAACTGCAACAACTGCAACAACTGCAACAACTACAACAACTACAACAACTGCAACCACTACACTCACTTCATCTCTACGATGACCTCAGCTTCCTTTCCGTCCCTGATGACCAGGAACTTTAACGTTTCCCCAACTCTTGCCCGTCCGATGAGCTCAGTGAGCCGGGGGTGGTCGCGGATCGGGAGGTCGCCAATGGCGACGATGACGTCGTTGATTTGCAGGCCGGCAGCTGCCGCTGAGCCGTCGGCAAAGATAGCATCGATGATCACACCTTCCGTTCGTCCCGGTCGTACGCGGTTGATGTCTTCGGGCGTCAGGGTAGAGATCTCGACTCCCAGGTACACGCGCTGGTAGCTCCCAAACTCAATAATATCATCCGCAATCCGCCGCACGAGATTGATGGGGATCGCGAAACTGTACCCCTGAAAACGACCATTCAGGGCCGCAATGGCGGTATTGATGCCCAAGAGCTGCCCTTTGGCGTTCACCAACGGGCCACCACTGTTACCGGGGTTTACGGCGGCGTCTGTTTGCAGGAAGGACTCAATCGCATCCAGCTCCCGAAACAGGCTGATGTTGCGGCTTTTGGCGCTGATGATGCCGGCAGTAACGGTACTTACGAGGCCAAGCGGACTGCCAACGGCCAGTACCCATTCTCCCGGTTCGGCCGCGTCACTGTCGGCCAATTCCAGGAAGGGAAGGTCTGTTGCTTCAATCTTCAGAATCGCAAGGTCGGATTTGGGCTCACTGCCAACCAGACTGGCGGGGAACTTGCGGCGATCCGTTGTGGTAACGGTAATCTCCCGGGCGCCTTTGACCACGTGGTAGTTTGTGATCAGGTACCCGTTTGAGGTATAGATGACGCCGGAGCCTTCGCCTCCGGAGCGTGGGCTATCATCACGCGGACCAAAAAGCTCTTTGACGGCCTCCCGGCGCTGCGTGCCGGAGCTGGCGGTGATGTGGACGACGGCTGGCGTTGCCAGCCGGGCTGCACTGCGCAAGTCTACGGGAACGGGTAGTTCTTCGGGGCCATTACTCACCAGCCGGGCGGGAAGGGCAGGAGTGTAGTCGATTACCTCGGATACAGGAAGGGCAGGAGGCGTAAGCTGCGCCCAGCTAAGTACAACAGCGGCCGCTACCAGGCCGCCAAGAATGGCCGCGCCAAAAAGCTGGAGGAATCGATTCATGCCCGGGAAGTTGAAGGTTTGCGCATCTGCCGGCATGGCGGATGCAACACATGCCTGAGAATCAGCTGCCAGCCCAACACCAGTATGCCTGGTATAGATAGCGAGCGAACTCCTAAACTTGTGCTTACCACATTAGTTGCCTCGGTCAGCAAAGGTGCTTTGGCTGCCGAGGTAAATATAACCCCCGGAAACGGGGCGAAGGTTCAAAGGAAAGAACGTTTCCTGTGTCGGGGCTAAGTCTTAGACAGTAGCTCCTTCTACCGCTTCGATCAGTCCGGCGAAAATGGCACGTCCGTCCGTATTGCCCAGCACGCCCTCGCTGGCCCGCTCGGGATGAGGCATCATGCCGAATACATTACGACCGGCATTGCAGATGCCTGCGATGTTTTGGGTGCTGCCATTGATGTTGGCCTCCTCAGTAGGCTCGCCGCTACCGTCTGCGTAGCGGAACAGTACCTGGTCGTTAGCAATAAGGTTAGCAATGGTCTCTTCGTCGGCGAAGTAACGACCCTCTGCGTGAGCGATCGGGATGTTGAGTACCTGGCCAACTTCAAGGTTGCTGGTAACCGGAGCGTTGGTGGTTTCTGTGCGCAGGTAGCAATTCTTAGCAATGAACTTCTGATCGCGATTGCGCAAAAGGGCACCGGGGAGTAGCTCCGCTTCACACAGGATCTGGAAGCCGTTGCAAATGCCAAAAACGTATCCTCCGCGTTTAGCAAAATCGATCACGGATTCCATGATCGGGCTAAAGCGGGCCACGGCGCCGGCACGAACATAGTCGCCATAGCTGAAACCTCCGGGAACGATCACACAATCGTCGGTCGTAAAATCCTTCAGGGCTTCAGTGTCTTTGTGCCAGAGCTTGACCGTTTCACGGCCCATAACGTTGCCGAGTACGTGTACCATGTCATCGTCACAGTTGCTGCCGGGGAAGAGGATTACGCCGAATTTCATCGCGGAGGAGTTTTTGATAAGCCGCAAAGATAAGCCACGCAGGTGGGCGCGTCCGCAGGTGCACAGAAAGTTTTTTAGAGGCAAGGGTTTTTAGCTCCGGGACCAAGAGGAGAAGTAGATGGAGTTGGAGCATAGTGGGCCTCCGACCGTCCCGTCCATAAGTGGTCGTAGGCAATTGAGCGATGAATTAAAAAGCTTGGAGAATAACGGCAAGCTCCCGGACGTTCCAACCATCACCTAACCAAAAGCGTACTAACTTACCGAACTTTCCCCCGGTAACTAAACCTCTAAGCAAAATATGGACCCCATCACCATTCTCTGGGCCGACGACGAAATCGACCTGTTCAAGCCGCAATTACTATTTCTGAAGAAGAAAGGCTACGAGGTGGTGACGGTAACCAATGGCCACGATGCGCTGGAAGAACTCGAAGAAAACGGTGAGATTGATATCGTTTTTCTCGACGAGTCTATGCCCGGCCTCACCGGCCTGGAAACGCTGAGCCGTATTCGGGAGACCAACGCTAACATTCCCGTGGTAATGATCACGAAAAATGAGGCGGAGCACGTCATGGAGGAAGCCATCGGTAGCCAGATTGCCGGCTATTTGCTCAAGCCCGTCAACCCAATGCAAATCTTGCTGACGCTCAAAACGATCGTTGATGAGAAACGGCTGGTCTCCGAAAAAACGAATAGCGACTACCAACGGGAGTTTCGGCAGCTACTCATGGAGATCAACAGTGGCCTGGACAAAGAACAGTGGGTAGATGTCTACAAACGCATCATCAACTGGGAGCTGAAACTGGACGAAAGTAACAGTGAGCAGATGGGAGAAATCCTGGCAGTGCAAAAGAAAGAGGCGAATGCTGAATTCAGTAAGTTCATCGAACGTAATTACCTGGATTGGGTAGACGGCGACGATGCGCCGGTTATGTCGCATAACCTGATGCGCGAAAAAGTCTTACCCCACCTGAGCACTGACCGGCCTACCGTGATGGTACTGCTCGATAATATGCGCTTCGATCAGTGGAAAGTGATCGAGCCCTATCTCGCGGAACTGTATAAGGTCGAAGAGGAAGACTACTTCTACAGTATCCTCCCAACGGCAACCCAATATAGCCGTAACGCCATCTTCGCGGGGATGTGGCCTTCCGACATCGCGAAGAACTATAAAGAGTGGTGGAAAAATGATGCCGACGAGGGCGGAAAGAACAACCACGAGGCTGACCTGCTCGGCAAGCAGCTAGAACGTGTGCTCCGTCGGGGAGATATTAAATGGGATTACACTAAGGTAACCCGGACAAATTTTGCCCGACAGATGCAGGACCGTGCCCTTGACTTCCTGAACAACGACTTCTCCGTCATCGTCTACAACTTTATTGACATGCTTAGCCATGCCCGGACGGAGATGGAAGTCCTCAAGGAGTTGGCCGGCGATGAAAAAGCCTACCGCAGCCTGACCCGGAGCTGGTTTGAAAACAGTCCGTTGTGGGCCACCCTCCGTAAGCTGGCCGAACGCGACGTACAGCTGATCGTGACTACTGATCACGGAACCATCCGTGTGAACTCTCCGAGCAGGGTAGTGGGCGACCGGGATACATCCACCAACCTGCGGTACAAGCTCGGGCGCAATCTGAACTACGAAGACCGGGACGTCCTCGAGGTGCGGGATCCGCAAAAGGCAAAGCTGCCGCGCCCTAACCTGAGCTCTACCTTTATCTTCGCGAAAGAGGATAAGTTCTTCCTCTACCCGAACAACTACAATTACTACAATAACTACTATCGGGATACCTTCCAGCACGGTGGTATCAGCCTCGAAGAAGTTATTTGTCCGATCGTAAGACTGCGTAGCCGGTAAATGGTACCCACTCCATCTTTCTCGACTGACGATCTCCTTTTTAAGAGCTACTCTCCCTACATAAATTTGCAGCTATCCAAGTCGCTAAAGCAAACGATCAGAAAACGGAACCGTTGCCTCCGGTTGATGCAGGCTTCTTCCTGTTTCACCCTTCTTTTGGCCCGCCAAAAGAAGCAAAAACTCACGGCCAGGACGACGGCTTAACGGTCTACGGAACCGAAACGGCTAAAACGGTAAACTCCGAGGAGGAACGACGATCAGCGAAGCTAAACTCGCGGCACTCCCAGCGGTATCGCTTGCATCG
>CAZTTF010000339.1:0-7536 GCA_964616365.1 uncultured Lewinella sp.
GCCAATAATGCTTTAACTTCCTGAATATCGGGTTCCATGACAATGATGGTCTTATGCAAACAAGGCGCAAAGGTCGCAAAAATGTATTACTTTTGCGGCCTCAATTAAAACCAATACCAAATGGCTACTAACCGCACCTTCACGATGATTAAGCCCGACGCTGTACGCGCTGGTAACATCGGTAACATTCTTCAGATGATTAACGAAGGCGGCTTCCGCATCGTTGCGATGAAGTACACCCGTCTTAGCGCTGAAAAAGCAGGGGAATTTTACGCAGTACACGCTGAGCGTCCGTTCTACGGAGAGCTGGTCGAGTTCATGAGCAGCGACCCGATCGTAGCAGCGATTCTGGAAAAAGACAACGCTGTGGAAGATTTCCGTACCCTCATTGGTGCTACCAACCCTGCAGAAGCTGCAGAAGGAACAATCCGCAAGAAGTACGCGACCAGCATCGGTGAGAATGCTGTTCACGGTTCTGACAGTGACGAGAACGCAGCCATCGAAGGCAGTTTCCACTTCGCCGGAACTGAGGTTTTCGCCTAAAATTTTGACTGTTAGTCTTTTAGTCTTGTGCTTCTAACAGACTAAAAGACTAACAGTCTAAATTACTATCAGACTACTCCGTTATCAAAATTCCAGACTTTTCCGAGCTCCGCATTCTCGTCATCGGTGACGTGATGATTGACCGCTACCTGACGGGCAAGGTTGACCGGATTAGCCCTGAGGCTCCGGTACCGGTGATGCTGTTGGGGAAGGAGGACAACCGGCTCGGGGGGGCAGCTAATGTTGCGCTGAACCTCAAAGCGCTTGGCGCAACGCCATTGTTGGCGGGCGCAGTAGGCGACGATGAAAACGGGCGTGTTTTTCGGGCCTTGATGGCTGAAAACAACCTGTCTGACGAGCTTATCGTAGTTGATAACACCCGGTGTACCACCGTAAAAACCAGATTGGTTGCAGGTGGGCAGCAACTCATGCGGGTGGATCGGGAGGATACGCACGATCTTACGGGCGCGGCCGCGGGTGCCTTGTATGATTTAGTGGAAGCAAATTTGGTGGCAGGCAACGTCGACCTCCTCTTGCTGCAAGATTACAACAAAGGAGTCTTGCACCCCCTCAACATAGAGCGCTTGCTAAGCCTTGGCCATGCCTACGGAGTAGACGCTGTAGTTGACCCCAAAAAAGCGTCGTTTTGGGAGTACGTTGAATGCGGACTATTCAAGCCTAACCTTCGGGAGATTCAGCAGCAGTGCGATTTCCCGATCTCTCCTGATCTGCAGAGTCTCGACCGTGCCGCAGCACTTATCTTTAAGAAGCTTGGTTGCGGTGCCGTCATGATTACCCTGTCGGAGCACGGCATTTATGTCCACGACAAAACCTCCTCGGCTATTTATCCTACCCAGGCGAAGAAAGTCCGCGACGTCTCCGGTGCCGGAGACACCGTCATCAGCGTAGCGGCCTGCGGCCTCGCCGCAGGAATGGCACTAGGCGACATCGCCGAACTAGCTAACCGTGCTGGCGCCCAGGTAATTGCCAAGAGTGGGGTAGTGGCGGTTGATTTAGCTGCGCTGTAGCCGTGGCTTTTCTTCCTGATGCTGGGTAGCAAATAGGCCTTTGGCATCTTCCCCAATTTAAACTCCTTGCCCAATAACTCTACATTGCTCCCCGCGGCCGCGCCCTTTGATCATTCCGGCGCAGCATCTACAGGATCAAGACAACGAAGCTTTCACTCTGTCTGTCCCTCAGGTTAACGGATCATCTTAGCAAAGTCACCTGTCCGGCCAACGGAACTTGGCTTCCGTTGAAAAGCACCAGTCCGACGCTTACCACATAAACGCCCTCTTGTGCTTTACGGCCATTGATCTCCCCGTTCCAGCCAGTTGTATCACCTCTGGTGGCCCAAACTAAATTGCCCCAGCGGTCGAAGATTTCGAAGTAGGTCACTTCGGCAACACCCCTTCCCCGGAAGGGGAGTAGTGTGTCGTTCAATCCATCGTCATTCGGGCTGAAGGCCGTCGGCAAATAGACTTGCCAGTTGTCATTTATTACAACCTCTACGGCCACTTCCTGCTGACAGGATGGCCCGTCAGCAAGCAATAGCGTATAGGTTGTTGTTTGGGTAGGACTTGCAGTGGGATTCGGACAATCCGTACAGCTGAGCCCGGTAGCAGGCACCCAGCTGAAAGAGGAACTGTCTGATGGCTGTTGGGACAAACCGAGGGTGATTGCCTGCCCAGTTTCCAGGATATATGTCCCGCCAAGGTCGGGCGAGAAGGTTTCGTTCTCGTTGGCGACGTTGAAAGACAGGCTGGCGCTGCAGCCAGCAGCGTCCGTGACGGAAACGGTGTAGACGCCTGCTGATTGTACGATGATTTCCTCGTTAGTATCAGCTAGCATGGCACCTGATTCGTCTAGCCAAGTGTAGGTGTAAGGCGGACTTCCGCCAAGCTCGCTTGCACCCAGGCGCGTACCCCCGCAGTTGTAGTCAACTGCAAAACCGTCCAGCTCCAGATCGGCTTCCACATTGTCATAAATGCGCGTTTCAGAACAAGTGCTACCGTTAGAAATGATCAGGGTATAACGACCATCTGCCGGTGCCGCGAAGACGGCGCTGTCACTAAGAAATATGCCATTGTCGTCTTCCCACCGATACCGGATACTGGTATCTCCCATGGCATTGAGACTGAAGAGTACGGAATCACAGCCTTTGGGCAAGATCGTATCAGTCACGAAGATTGGAGAGGCAATTTCCGAAAGGTCAATGGTCTTCCAGATCTGGTCGCAAAAACCAGCTTTGCCCCGTACGTAAAGTACGTCCGGATAAGGTGGCTGTAGAAAGAAAGGATCATCGATAGGCCAGTCTATGGCATGAAAGACTCCTGCATCATCTCGCAGTGTGAATTCCTGGAAGTTCCAGTCGCTTGACATGATGATGGGTAACTCTTCAGGGGCCGGACAACCGGGCTGTGCTAAAACATCGACGGTAAAATCTGGTGTAAGCTGATCACTTACGTGAAGGTTGAAAACTGCTGATGCACAGGGGGACGAGACCGTCACACTGTAATCGCCCGGTACATTGATGTGCCGCCGCCAGTCCAGGGCGCCATCACTCCATCGATAGCCGTAATTACTTGCCCAGGATGGAAAGCTGACCATTACCCCACGCTCGGGTGTGTCTGGGCAAATGGCGAAGGAGTCGGCTGGCAGTTGCGGTAATTCAGGAACCGGAGGAATGACAATTGGATCGGAATAGGAGCATTCGCCGTCTATAATTGTCAGCAGCTGGTAGTTGCCAGGGAGCCTTTCCGAGACTAATGGCATTAGCTGGTTTGACGTAGCGCCACTGATGGCGATGCCATCACGGTACCATTGGTAGTCCGCGTCCGGCATCGCTACCCCGGTCAGGGTCATCATCTCATCACATTGATTGCCCTCAATGGAGGGATTGCGGAAGGGATTCCTGTTGAACGCGGATAAAGTATTCAGGCGCAGATCATCCATCCAGTAGTAATACTGCCAATCGGGTATTTCTTCGCTGCCGGTCAGCCCACAGTCTGGCCCGATACCAATTCCGGCATAGGGAAAGGTAGGGGTAAAGGTCAGGGCCGCGTTCACCCATCCCGGTCCACTGGCGGAAACGGGAACAGTACCCAGTAGTTCCCAGCCCATCGTAGTGGAATTATTATCAGGGCATTCCAGTCCTTCGTAATTGATGTCGTTACAGCTACGAATCCCGTACACCGCAACGCTTGTATTAAAGGGAGACCGGACCAACAAGGATGACCCGGGAGCGATATTATACGTACAGTCCTCGGCGAAGCCAAGGGCGAAGCGTAATTGATAAGTGGTGTCAGGAGCGAGGGTGCCACCATCAATTAAGCAGGTCGATAGGTATTCCTGGTAGGCAGGGGATGGCCCCAGGCGGCCAATGTACCCTACGGAGCCAAGGCCATCGGGTACTGGTAAAGGGGGCGAAAAACAAGGGTTGTTCCGGACCCAGGGAAAGGTGAGGGCATTCCAGCTATCGGTTGTACCCGCTGAGGTCGTCTGCCGCCAGTTCTCGAGGCAGTTGAGTTGCGAGAAAAAGGTAGGACTCCCATCCGGGTTGACACTGTTGCAACCAGAAGCATCGGGATCGTATCGCTCAAAGGAGGCATTGGGGATTAGGCTGACTGTATTGCTCGAAAGCCCGCAAAAGCAATCGTCCGTGTCGTTACGATCGATCAGCCCATCCGCGTCATCATCAATACCGTTATCGCAAATCTCCTGACCTGGCAAAATAAGGGGGAGGCATACCAGCAGGCAGCAGATTAATAAGTTTTTGTTCATCAAGGTGGGTGTGTAATTCCATAAACTAAGCCCCGTTACAACGAAAAAACATTCTAGGTAAGGGCGTGATCAGAACGTCTACTACCTAGACATTACCGAGGTATGAATTGCTGCATCACCCTATACAAAAAAATCGTCAGAAGGGAGATAAGCCATCTTAGGAGCTAGGAGCTAATGCCTGACTCCTAGCTCCTGACTCCTAGCCCCTAGCCCCTAGCTCCTAGCTCCTAGCCCCTAGCTCCTACGCTCCATCATTACGTTTCACCCGAATAGCTCCAACGCCGCGTTCCATCAATTTTTTGTTGAGCGCTTCCACGTCTTGATTTAGCAAAACCCTTGCTGCCTGGTCCTGTTTTTGCCATTTGGCGTCAAGTTCCTGCAGACGATCCTGGGAAGGTTTGGTGATAACAGGAACGTCGTTTTCAGACTGGTTTTTCAGGAAGATATAGTCAGCAGTAAAACCATTAACGTAGTTCTCTACATCATCATAGGCCTTTGCCTTGCGTTGCACCATGGTGCTGTCCCAAGCTTTCAGTCTGCTGAGTAGTGTCTGAGCCTCTTTACGCAGCGCGGCATTGGACTCATTCTTCGGAAGGTCAGCCAAAACCCGCTCAATTTGCTTCGCGGTCCTGTCCATGTTGTTGACCAGGTCATGCATAGCGTTCAGTTCTTTGGCGAGCTTGGTCAGGTAAGCATCATAGGCGGTGTAATCAGCTGCGGTGAGCTTTGTTAGTGGGTTTGGACGTACGTTCACACTGGTTACCGTTTCTGCAGCGCCCCTGCGGAAGCGTAGGGTGTATTTCCCCGGCGGCACTTTGTGGCCGCGGTAGCTGCCTTCGATGTATACGTCTTTGACGCCACGAAGTGGTTCGTGGCGCATGTCCCAAACAAAACGGTTAAGGCCCGCTGCCGCAGGCAGCGCCGCTGGAGAGGATGGTCCTCCGGCCCAGGACTTGAAGGTTTCCGGATCAGAGGTGTAGGTCCGTACAATCTGTCCTTCCTCATTCAGAATGTCAAGGATTAAGTCACTACTATCCGTTTGCGCAGGAATATGGTAATAAGCAACCACTCCCGAAGCGGGGTTAACTCCCTGGAATGGGTTCATGCCATCAAAGTTCTTACTGTTTCCGTTGAGTGGACTATAACCACCAATTAGCATGGCGTCTTCAGGTTGATAGGCGTGCAATTTGTCCATTTTCGGCTGATAATCAGCCAGTAGCTTTAGGTCGTCGAGAATCCAGAATCCCCGGCCAGCAGTTGCGATAACGAGGTCACGGTGCCGGACAATCATATCGGTGATCGGCGTGACCGGCAGGTTAAGTTGCAGCGAGGTCCAATTCGCACCGGCATCCCAGGAAGCGTAGAGCCCCGTTTCTGTGCCGGCGTATAGCAAACCCTCACGGTCTTCGTCTTCCCGTACCACCCGGGTGAAGGCACCGTAAGGAATACCCTTGCTGATGTTTTTCCAGCTTTTGCCGTAGTCTTTGGTGACGTATATCGCCGGTGTATGGTCGTTGAACTTATAGCGCGTCGTGGCGATGTAAGCCGTCGCCGGATCGTGAGGAGATACCTCAATCGCATTGATCAGGCATTCTTCGAGGCCTTTCGGGGTAACGTTTTTCCAGGTCTCGGCGCCGTCTTTGGTCAGGTACACCAGGCCATCATCGCTACCCGTCCAGATGACGCCCGCTTCGTGGGGCGATTCGACGACATAGCTAATAGTACCGTAGTTCTCTGCACCAACCGCCTCATTTGTGTAGGGGCCTCCGCCATTGCCCTGGAACTCGTCCTGGTTACGCGTCAGGTCAGGAGATACTTCCTCCCAGGTTATACCCATATCGCGGGTGCGCAGCAGGTACTGCGCTGCATGGTAGTAAGTATTAGGCTCATGTTTAGACCAGATGATGGGGGCATTCCAGTTGTACAGATAGCGCATTTCCCGCGCGGGTAAGCCCAGGTACTGAATGGGAGCAGCCATGACGCTGGTACTCGTTTTTGCTTCTGTGTCCAACACTTCAATCGTGCCGAGGTAACTACCGCCAAGTACGTAGCGTGGATCATCTGGATCGAAGGCAAGGAAGGCGCTCTCGCCGCCAGCTGATGCATCCCAGGAACGGAAACCAATGCCTCCGCTATTGAACTCCTGGCTGGCAATGCGCACTGAGGTATTGTCTTGCTGGCCACCATAGACCCGGTAAGGGAAACTGTTGTCTACATTGACTCGGTAGAACTGCGCGGTAGACATATTGTCCTGCCGAGACCAACGGGCTCCCCGACTGAAGGTGATTGCTGCGCCACCATCGTTTGAGACCACCATGTTTTTCGGGTTGTCTGGGTTGATCCACAAATCGTGGTAATCACCATGCGTACCTCCTAAACGTTCCCAGGTTTTACCACCGTCGATGGATCGTAACATCGGTGCGCTGAGCACGTACACCATGTTTTCGTTTTGGGGGTCGGCAAAGACTTCAGTATAGTACCATGCACGTTGAATCAGGCGGTGGTCAGCGCTGACCCGACTCCAACTGCCTCCGGCATTGTTGGAGACGAAGAGACCACCTTTCTCCTTTTGAGAATCACTTTCTACTAACAAGTACAGTTTGTCGGGGTTGCTCTGGGCAATCGAGATGGCCATCTTACCTTTTTCTTCCGGCAAACCATTGTGGATCATCTTCCAGCTTTCACCGCCGTCGGTGCTTTTGTAAACACCGCTTCCCGCGCCACCACTGATGACCTGCCAGGGACGACGCCCATACTCCCACATCGTAGCGTACATGATCAATGGGTTGCTGCGGTTGATGTCAAGCTCCGAACAACCAGTACGTTGGTCAACGTATAATACTTTGTTCCACGTTTTACCTCCGTCGGTACTCTTGAAAATACCACGTTCTTCCGTATCGCCGTAGAGGGCACCCTGGGCGGCCACAAAAACAGTGTTGGGGTCCCTTGGGTGAACGATGATGCGCGAGATATGGCCGGTGGCCTTGAGGCCGATATTGGTCCAGGTCTTACCCGCATCGGTGGATTTATACACCCCGTCTCCAGAGGAGGTCATCACCCCGCGAACGGCGTGTTCACCGGTTCCGCAGTAGACAATGTTGGGGTCGGTTGGTGCTACTGCAAGGGCGCCAATCGAGCTACTGCCGAAAAATCCATCCGAGATATTGTACCAATGTTGGCCAGCATCGTCGGTTTTCCAGACACCACCGC
>CAZTTF010000340.1:0-4137 GCA_964616365.1 uncultured Lewinella sp.
CTCGCCCAAACCGACAACTGACAACTGACAACTGACAACAACTACAACAACTGCAACCCTCCAGGCGCGGTAGCGTCCTCACCCCTCGGAGCGGAGCTCCTCGACCAAACCGACAACCGACAACTGACAACCGCCTGCAACCTTGCAACAACTGCAACCTAAAGGACGCGGTAGCGTCCGTCCCTACGCCGTCAGCCCGCCATCCACCGGCAGGGCGAGGCCCGTGACGAAGCTCGACTGCTCCGAGGCCAGCCACAGCAGGGCATTGACTTGCTCCGAAACATCGGAGAAGCGCTGCAGGGGAATCTGCATACGCAGGCGTTCGGAGATGCCTGCGGCCATCTCGTCCATGGCTGCGGGGTCAAACATCGGGGTTACGGTAAAGACGGGGCAAAGGGCATTGATGCGGATGTTCTTACGCGCATACTCCTTCGCGGCTGCTTTGGTCATGCCAACTACGGCGTGCTTCGCCGCCGTGTAGGGCATGCTGTTCGGCAGGCCCCGCAGGCCGGCCATCGAGGCTACGTTGACGATGGCACCACCCGTTGGCTGCCTGAGCATTTGCCGGAGGGCCTGGCGCATGCCGTAAAAAACGCCACTGGCGTTTACGGCCAGCATCTGGTGCCAGTCTTCGAGCTTAACGTCTGCGGTGCGCTCCCGCGCACCACCGATACCGGCGTTGTTCACCGCAATGTCGAGACGACCGTGATCCGCCACAATACCATCAATGCAGGCCTCGACTTCAGCAAAGTCGGCCACATTGCACTTAACAAACGTCACCTTGCTCCCTGCGTCCGCGCCCAGCTTAGCCGTTTCTTCTCCTCCGGCTACATTTACGTCAGTAGCGATCACGATGCCACCGCCACGACCGAATGCTAATGCTGCCTCGCGGCCAATACCGGACGCTGCGCCGGTTACGAGAATTACCTTGTTCTTAAAGTCCATAACGGCAAGGTCCGAAAAAAATCCTATCCGGGATGCAGCACTTTTGGTGATGCCGCAGTCTACCCCTCGAACGTAATAGTATTTTTCGAAATGAATCGCCTGAGAATCCTTGTGCCTTTAGCCCTATTAACACTTTTTCTGGCCAGCTGCCGGGAGGATCTCGATCTGACGACGGTCCAAGTGGAGCAAGAGCCCCCCATCATGACGGAAGGCACCGCCGGCATTAGTGGCAAGGTGCTCTCCGCTGCGGGCGCCCCTCAACCTGGAGTTACCGTAGAAATCGTCGGTATCGGTCAGGTGACCATGACCGACCAGGAAGGGCGTTACACTTTCGCCGAAGCTCCCCTGCTCCCAACCGGCGTAATGCTGTCCTTCAATGACGGCTTCTCTCCTCCCCAGTTCCGCTCATTGACCACTAAGGACGGTAGCCACAACTACGTGGACGTTACGCTCGATGATTTCCCCTTCACCGGCTTGGTCTCGGCCAATGAAGGAGGTCGGCTTGTCACCGATGTCTCTGGCTTCCAGACCGTTGCCATCACCATCCCCCCGGGCGCTGCCCGGGATAATGGCCAACCCTACAGCGGTGCTATCGAAGTAGCACTGGACTACCGCGATGCTACTGAGCCTCCCCAATTGCTCCAGAGTGGCAACAACATGCCGGCCAACGACCCTATTCGCCCAAAAGCTGTCCTCGAATCCTATGGCCTCACCCGTGTGCGGGTGACCGGCGACAACGGCCAGCCCATCACCTTCGATTCAGTGGGCGCCACTCTCGAGATTCCCTTTCCCCGCTTCTTTGGCGCTATTGAACGGGACAGTCTGCTCCCCTGGCAACTCTCTGATACCGGCTGGGACCGGATGCCTGCTAACGCCAACCGCGCCGTTTCCGAACAATTACTGGAATTGGAAATATTCGGTACGGGCAGCTACAACTGGGCCATTCCGTTCAGTTCCACGATCATCAATGGTCAGCTGTTCAGCGAGTCGGGCGTGCCCCAGCCATTCACTACCTTTTATGTGACCATCGATAACGGCGGCATTACTTACTCGGGACGAACGAGTATTGACGGTACTTTTTGCGCACCGGCTCCGGCTGATCAACCCCTTGAGATTTACTACAATCGCTCCTGCGAACTGGGTTTTAGCTTCAATCTTTTCTTCGACGAAATCGGCCCTTTCAACACGGCCACCGACCTCGGCCCAGTCGCCAAACCCTTATTCTCGGTAGCCTTCCCGGCCGAGACCGGAGACTGCATCTCCGGCACCACGGATCAGATTAACGACCTGATTGTATACGTCGACGGACAGCCTCGTGGAGAATTAATCCGTAATCCCGACAGCACCGTAACGGTCTGGGTCGGAGATTGCGACGAAGACAATATCGTGCAGATTCAGACGGTAAGCGCCATTGATCCCCTGGCCACCTCCCGTCTCGAAACCCGCAACCTGATGAACACCGATGGGCTGACGCTGATCGCCTGCACCGACCTCGAAGGTGGAGAATTCCTCAACATCGAGTTTGGCAGCGCTGATACCGTAGCAAATGAAGGCAGCTTCCTCCTCCTCCGCGAGGGGGATAATGAGGACGATCCCTTCCGACAGCGAATCGCCTACCGGGGAGGGAATGCCCAGGTTTCCTCGTCCTTTACGTTTACCCTCGACATCCCTACCGGAGGCACCGGCATCTATACCGCCCCCGATGCTTCGGTTACCCTGTTGGAGTTCCTCGACGAAGAACCAGGGTTCTCCTACCGCTGCCTCGGCAACTGCGAAAGCCTGGAAGTTTCGGTAAATTCGGTCCAGGCCGACGACCCGCTGCTGGAAGGCGCCTTCAACTTCGAGGCCGAAAAAGTAAATCTCCTCACAGGTGACGTTGTGGACACGGGCATCCCCGTCAGCGGATCATTCGCTATACTACGCTAAATAATGACGCTAACAACCATCATTGAGGGATGCAAGCGCGGGAAACCCCGCTGTCAGCGGGAGCTGGTGTTGCGCTACTCGCCACTGTTGATGTCAGTGGCCCGGCGCTATACACCAGACAACTCAACAGCGCAGGACGTACTGCAGGACAGCTTCATCAAAATCATCCAGCGCATCGACCAATACGGTGGCAACGGCTCCTTTGAGGGCTGGATGCGCCGGGTCGTCATCAACGTATCGCTGAGTCGCCTCGACCGTAAGTGGGTCCGCCGGGAAGTTCCCAGCAGCCACGAAACGGATACGCGTAGCGTAGAGCCTGTCGCCCTCGACCAACTCGGTACGGAGGACATCATGGCCTGCGTTGCCTCCCTGCCGGACGGCTACCGGCAGGTGTTCAACCTCTACGCTGTGGAGGGATTCTCCCACCGGGAAATCGCCCAAATGCTGGGTTGTACGGAGGGGAATAGTCGCGGGCAGTACAACCGTGCCCGCCGGGCTTTGCAAACCCTATTAATTGATCGTAAAATCGTGGTCCGCCATGCCAAATAATCACGAACCAGAATTCCGCGACCGGCTCTACGACTACGAGAGTCCCGTTGATCCCGAAGCCATCTGGCAGGCGGTCAGCGCAAAAATGCCTCCTCCCAAGAAGCGGCGAAAACGCTGGTGGTGGCTCTATGCCCTCCTCCTACTGGTCATCTGCAGCGCCGGCTATGCCTGGTTTGGCCTGGACCACACTCCCGACCCGGCAACAGGGACAGTCACCAGTAATCAACCAGGAATCAATACCACTGTCGGTAATTCTACCAGCAGTGCAGCAGACCCAGCAACCAACACGGCACTCGGGGCGCGGCCGCAGGATGCAAACACGGTTGACAAAGAAGCAAGGGCCAACACTGCCACGGCAGCGCTAGCGCCTGCTTCCGAGCCAACAACAGTAACTGCCCAAGCGCCCGCCCTCACTGAGGCCGGACGCTTGAGTGCTGTACAGTCGCCGGAAAATACTGCGGCTGACAGAGCAGAAAACACCCTGGCGGCCAATGCTCCGGCCACCCCAGGCAATGATCAGGCAGGAAATCCTTCTCCCTTAAAATCTGAGCGTAGGCCGTCCGGCGGGTCGTCTACGGCTGCTATTGTCAGTCCGAAGCCCGCCGGGACGGCTCTACAGGCGGACGCCACTCCACCAACAGCAGCGCAGGCAGGTACGGGAGCGGCCGCAGAACCTGCAGCCACCATTGCACGCAACCAACAGCTTTTCGTGACCGA